>NZ_JBAIYT010000126.1:0-207 GCF_036763125.1 Nitratidesulfovibrio sp. 1201_IL3209 | reverse complement strand
GGCGGCTACCTCGACCTCCAGGGCACGGGCGTCACGGCCCTGCCGGACAACCTGACCGTGGGCGGCTACCTCGACCTCCAGGGCACGGGCGTCACGGCCCTGCCGGACAACCTGACCGTGGGCGGCTCCCTCGACCTCCGGGGCACGGGCGTCACGGCCCTGCCGGACAACCTGACCGTGGGCGGCTCCCTCGACCTCCGGGGCACG
>NZ_JBAIYT010000125.1:0-207 GCF_036763125.1 Nitratidesulfovibrio sp. 1201_IL3209 | reverse complement strand
GGCGGCTCCCTCTACCTCCGGGGCACGGGCGTCACGGCCCTGCGGGACAACCTGACCGTGGGCGGCTCCCTCGACCTCCGGGGCACGGGCGTCACGGCCCTGCCGGACAACCTGACCGTGGGCGGCTACCTCGACCTCCAGGGCACGGGCGTCACGGCCCTGCCGGACAACCTGACCGTGGGCGGCTACCTCGACCTCCAGGGCACG
>NZ_JBAIYT010000124.1:0-242 GCF_036763125.1 Nitratidesulfovibrio sp. 1201_IL3209 | reverse complement strand
CTCCCTCGACCTCCGGGGCACGGGCGTCACGGCCCTGCCGGACAACCTGACCGTGGGCGGCTCCCTCGACCTCCGGGGCACGGGCGTCACGGCCCTGCCGGACAACCTGACCGTGGGCGGCTCCCTCTACCTCCGGGGCACGGGCGTCACGGCCCTGCGGGACAACCTGACCGTGGGCGGCTCCCTCGACCTCCGGGGCACGGGCGTCACGGCCCTGCCGGACAACCTGACCGTGGGCGGCT
>NZ_JBAIYT010000123.1:0-255 GCF_036763125.1 Nitratidesulfovibrio sp. 1201_IL3209 | reverse complement strand
ATCTTCCAAGGCTAAGTATTCGCTGGCGACCGATAGTGCACCAGTACCGTGAGGGAAAGGTGAAAAGAACCCCTGTCAGGGGAGTGAAATAGAACCTGAAACCTGTTGCCTACAAGCTGTGGGAGCATCCTTGAGGTGTGACCGCGTGCCTTTTGCATAATGAGTCAGCGAGTTACTCTGTCCAGCAAGGTTAAGCGCAAGCGGAGCCGTAGCGAAAGCAAGTCTGACAAGGGCGCTAAGTTGGGCGGAGTAGAC
>NZ_JBAIYT010000122.1:0-255 GCF_036763125.1 Nitratidesulfovibrio sp. 1201_IL3209 | reverse complement strand
CCTTATGCGTTTGCACTCGACGCCTGGTTTCCGATCAGGCTGAGGGAACCTTTGCGTGCCTCCGTTATTGTTTGGGAGGCGACCGCCCCAGTCAAACTACCCACCAGACACTGTCTCCACCCCGGATGACGGGCATGGATTAGAGCCTTAGACTTGCAAGGGTGGTATTTCAACGGTGGCTCCCCCCATACTGGCGTACAGGGTTCACAGCCTCCCACCTATCCTACACATGCAAGCCCAAAACCCAATGTCAAG
>NZ_JBAIYT010000121.1:0-255 GCF_036763125.1 Nitratidesulfovibrio sp. 1201_IL3209 | reverse complement strand
GGGAAGACTTGAACTTCCGACCTCACGCTTATCAGGCGTGCGCTCTAACCACCTGAGCTACAGGCCCATCGGCGAAGACGGGCGCGCGGCCCAGCTTCATTCACGGTTGCTTCAAAGAACACACGGTGCAAGACCGGTTCCTTGCAAGTAAACAGCGAGTCGGGAATTTGTCTGTAAAGGAGGTGATCCAGCCGCAGGTTCCCCTACGGCTACCTTGTTACGACTTCACCCCAATCATCGGCCCTACCGTAGACG
>NZ_JBAIYT010000120.1:0-255 GCF_036763125.1 Nitratidesulfovibrio sp. 1201_IL3209 | reverse complement strand
TTGACTACTAGGCAGGAGAAGAGAGCTGGAAAGCTCCGCCATAGCAGGTGATAGCCCTGTATCCGAACCCGAACGTCACTCTAGGGGCACCTGAGTACCGCGGGGCACGTGAAACCCCGTGGGAATCTGGGAGGACCATCTTCCAAGGCTAAGTATTCGCTGGCGACCGATAGTGCACCAGTACCGTGAGGGAAAGGTGAAAAGAACCCCTGTCAGGGGAGTGAAATAGAACCTGAAACCTGTTGCCTACAAGCT
>NZ_JBAIYT010000119.1:0-255 GCF_036763125.1 Nitratidesulfovibrio sp. 1201_IL3209 | reverse complement strand
CGGGCACGGCTACGTCCTCGAACTCCTCTATCTGGTCCGGCACATCCAGCAGCACCCGGCATTGCAGAATGCGCACGTAGCCATCGCCGCCCAACAGGCTGACGCGCATCTGGTGCACGCCACCGGCATGCGGCCCGGATATGCTGGCGGGCATGGGCGACCACACCGGATCGGGGTACGCTTGTGCGTCGAAATCCGTGGTGGCGGGCAGGTTGGCCCATGCGCCGCCGCCGTAGGCCAGCATTGTTGTCGGCG
>NZ_JBAIYT010000118.1:0-255 GCF_036763125.1 Nitratidesulfovibrio sp. 1201_IL3209 | reverse complement strand
CCTCTCCTCTTAACCTTCCGGCACCGGGCAGGCGTCAGTCCCTATACGTCGTCTTGCGACTTAGCAGAGACCTATGTTTTTAGTAAACAGTCGCCACCCTCATTTCTCTGCGGCTCCTCAGGGCTTAGAGAGAGAATCCTTCACCCTAAAGAGCACCCCTTCTTCCGAAGTTACGGGGTTATTTTGCCGAGTTCCTTGGCCAGAGTTCTCTCGAGCGCCTTGGGTTATTCACCCCACCCACCTGTGTTGGTTTCC
>NZ_JBAIYT010000117.1:0-255 GCF_036763125.1 Nitratidesulfovibrio sp. 1201_IL3209 | reverse complement strand
CTATAGCTTGACATTGGGTTTTGGGCTTGCATGTGTAGGATAGGTGGGAGGCTGTGAACCCTGTACGCCAGTATGGGGGGAGCCACCGTTGAAATACCACCCTTGCAAGTCTAAGGCTCTAATCCATACCCGTGATCCGGGGTGGAGACAGTGTCTGGTGGGTAGTTTGACTGGGGCGGTCGCCTCCCAAACAATAACGGAGGCACGCAAAGGTTCCCTCAGCCTGATCGGAAACCAGGCGTCGAGTGCAAACGC
>NZ_JBAIYT010000116.1:0-255 GCF_036763125.1 Nitratidesulfovibrio sp. 1201_IL3209 | reverse complement strand
CGGCGGCGGCGCATGGGCGATGCAGACCGTCATCCTCGACCTGTCCCAGCCCGTGCCCACAGACACGCACCTGCCGCTCACCTATGAGTTCGGGTTCCTGATGCCTGACGATGCGCGCGATGCGGCATTGTCGGTCGCCGTCGAATACGACGGGCAACTGCTGGCGCTGGATTACGCGCCGCCGACAACAATGCTGGCCTACGGCGGCGGCGCATGGGCCAACCTGCCCGCCACCACGGATTTCGACGCACAAGC
>NZ_JBAIYT010000115.1:0-255 GCF_036763125.1 Nitratidesulfovibrio sp. 1201_IL3209 | reverse complement strand
ATAAATCCCGACACACTCATTTTCGGAGGGATTTCAAGAAGCATATGGATGTGGTCGGGGCAGCACTCCGCTTCGACTATATGCACCCCCTTCCACTCACACAGCTTGCGTAGAATTTCCCCTATCGTCCGCTTCTTCTCGCCATAGAATACCTGTCGGCGGTACGTTGGTGCAAAAACGATGTGGTATTTGCAGTTCCACTTGGTGTGAGCTAGACTCTTGGCGTCACCCATCGTGACCTCCTTTTGATTTGTT
>NZ_JBAIYT010000114.1:0-255 GCF_036763125.1 Nitratidesulfovibrio sp. 1201_IL3209 | reverse complement strand
GAAGAAAACAAGGCGCACGGGCTATTAGTACTGGTCAGCTGAGCGCGTCGCCGCGCGTACACCTCCAGCCTATCGACCGGGTTGTCTACCCGGGCCCTTCAGCTCCGAAGAGAGGGAGACCTTATCTCGAGGCAGGCTTCCCGCTTAGATGCTTTCAGCGGTTATCCCTTCCGCACATAGCTACCCTGCTGTGCCACTGGCGTGACAACAGGACCACCAGGGGTGCGTCCATCCCGGTCCTCTCGTACTAGGGAC
>NZ_JBAIYT010000113.1:0-255 GCF_036763125.1 Nitratidesulfovibrio sp. 1201_IL3209 | reverse complement strand
GCGGGGCACGTGAAACCCCGTGGGAATCCGGGAGGACCATCTTCCAAGGCTAAGTATTCGCTGGCGACCGATAGTGCACCAGTACCGTGAGGGAAAGGTGAAAAGAACCCCTGTCAGGGGAGTGAAACAGAACCTGAAACCTGTTGCCTACAAGCTGTGGGAGCACCCTTGAGGTGTGACCGCGTGCCTTTTGCATAATGAGTCAGCGAGTTACTCTGTCCAGCAAGGTTAAGCGCAAGCGGAGCCGTAGCGAAA
>NZ_JBAIYT010000112.1:0-255 GCF_036763125.1 Nitratidesulfovibrio sp. 1201_IL3209 | reverse complement strand
ACCGAAGCTTCGGGATCGCGCAAGCGATCGGTAGGGGAGCGTTCCCTGCGGGCAGAAGGTGTGCCGGAAGGCATGCTGGACTGCAGGGAAGTGATTATGCTGACATGAGTAACGATAAAACAGGTGAGAAACCTGTTCGCCGTAAACCCAAGGTTTCCTGGGTAAAGGTAATCTTCCCAGGGTTAGTCGGCCCCTAAGGCGAGGGCGAAAGCCGTAGCCGATGGGAAACGGGTTAATATTCCCGTACTTGCGCGA
>NZ_JBAIYT010000111.1:0-256 GCF_036763125.1 Nitratidesulfovibrio sp. 1201_IL3209 | reverse complement strand
ACCTCTCCTCTTAACCTTCCGGCACCGGGCAGGCGTCAGTCCCTATACGTCGTCTTGCGACTTAGCAGAGACCTATGTTTTTAGTAAACAGTCGCCACCCTCATTTCTCTGCGGCTCCCACGGGCTTTAAGAGTAAATCCTTTCACCCATAAGAGCACCCCTTCTTCCGAAGTTACGGGGTTATTTTGCCGAGTTCCTTGGCCAGAGTTCTCTCGAGCGCCTTGGGTTATTCACCCCACCCACCTGTGTTGGTTTC
>NZ_JBAIYT010000110.1:0-256 GCF_036763125.1 Nitratidesulfovibrio sp. 1201_IL3209 | reverse complement strand
GGCTGTCTGAACAACTCCACCACCTTGACCACTGAGCATGGATTTGGAGACCTTAGCTGTCGATCTGGGCTGTTTCCCTTTTGACGACGGACCTTCGCACCCGCCGTCTGACTCCCGGGGTACATCTGTGCGGCATTCGGAGTTTGAAAGGGTTTGGTAATCTGGTGAGACCCCTAGCCCTGTCAGTGCTCTACCTCCGCAAGACAATGTCCCGAGGCTATACCTCAATATATTTCGGGGAGAACCAGCTATCACC
>NZ_JBAIYT010000109.1:0-256 GCF_036763125.1 Nitratidesulfovibrio sp. 1201_IL3209 | reverse complement strand
GAAACCAACACAGGTGGGTGGGGTGAATAACCCAAGGCGCTCGAGAGAACTCTGGCCAAGGAACTCGGCAAAATAACCCCGTAACTTCGGAAGAAGGGGTGCTCTTATGGGTGAAAGGATTTACTCTCCAAGCCCGTGGGAGCCGCAGAGAAATGAGGGTGGCGACTGTTTACTAAAAACATAGGTCTCTGCTAAGTCGCAAGACGACGTATAGGGACTGACGCCTGCCCGGTGCCGGAAGGTTAAGAGGAGAGGT
>NZ_JBAIYT010000108.1:0-256 GCF_036763125.1 Nitratidesulfovibrio sp. 1201_IL3209 | reverse complement strand
GCTGTCTGAACAACTCCACCACCTTGACCACTGAGCATGGATTTGGAGACCTTAGCTGTCGATCTGGGCTGTTTCCCTTTTGACGACGGACCTTCGCACCCGCCGTCTGACTCCCGGGGTACATCTTTACGGCATTCGGAGTTTGAAAGGGTTTGGTAATCTGGTGAGACCCCTAGCCCTGTCAGTGCTCTACCTCCGCAAGACAATGTCCCGAGGCTATACCTCAATATATTTCGGGGAGAACCAGCTATCACCG
>NZ_JBAIYT010000107.1:0-257 GCF_036763125.1 Nitratidesulfovibrio sp. 1201_IL3209 | reverse complement strand
CTTGACATTGGGTTTTGGGCTTGCATGTGTAGGATAGGTGGGAGGCTGTGAACCCTGTACGCCAGTATGGGGGGAGCCACCGTTGAAATACCACCCTTGCAAGTCTAAGGCTCTAATCCATGCCCGTTACCCGGGGTGGAGACAGTGTCTGGTGGGTAGTTTGACTGGGGCGGTCGCCTCCCAAACAATAACGGAGGCACGCAAAGGTTCCCTCAGCCTGATCGGAAACCAGGCGTCGAGTGCAAACGCATAAGGGA
>NZ_JBAIYT010000106.1:0-260 GCF_036763125.1 Nitratidesulfovibrio sp. 1201_IL3209 | reverse complement strand
CGTCTACGGTAGGGCCGATGATTGGGGTGAAGTCGTAACAAGGTAGCCGTAGGGGAACCTGCGGCTGGATCACCTCCTTTACAGACAAATTCCCGACTCGCTGTTTACTTGCAAGGAACCGGTCTTGTACCGCGTGTTCTTTGAAGCAACCGTGAATGAAGCTGGGCCGCGCGCCCGTCTTCGCCGATGGGCCTGTAGCTCAGGTGGTTAGAGCGCACGCCTGATAAGCGTGAGGTCGGAAGTTCAAGTCTTCCCAGGCC
>NZ_JBAIYT010000105.1:0-263 GCF_036763125.1 Nitratidesulfovibrio sp. 1201_IL3209 | reverse complement strand
CTATAGCTTGACATTGGGTTTTGGGCTTGCATGTGTAGGATAGGTGGGAGGCTGTGAACCCTGTACGCCAGTATGGGGGGAGCCACCGTTGAAATACCACCCTTGCAAGTCTAAGGCTCTAATCCATGCCCGTGATCCGGGGTGGAGACAGTGTCTGGTGGGTAGTTTGACTGGGGCGGTCGCCTCCCAAACAATAACGGAGGCACGCAAAGGTTCCCTCAGCCTGATCGGAAACCAGGCGTCGAGTGCAAACGCATAAGGGA
>NZ_JBAIYT010000104.1:0-275 GCF_036763125.1 Nitratidesulfovibrio sp. 1201_IL3209 | reverse complement strand
TTTGAAGCAACCGTGAATGAAGCTGGGCCGCGCGCCCGTCTTCGCCGATGGGCCTGTAGCTCAGGTGGTTAGAGCGCACGCCTGATAAGCGTGAGGTCGGAAGTTCAAGTCTTCCCAGGCCCACCATACGATCAGGATGTGCCGCCAACTGGGCACGGTGCCACAGGAAAGAATACGGGGCTCCGCCCCGTACCCCGCAAGGGACGGCAGCCGTTAGGTGAGCGCGTAGCGCGAACCTTACGGATGGCGATCGCAACGCGCCGCCCCCTTGACCC
>NZ_JBAIYT010000103.1:0-285 GCF_036763125.1 Nitratidesulfovibrio sp. 1201_IL3209 | reverse complement strand
CTTGCGCTGACCTCTCCTCTTAACCTTCCGGCACCGGGCAGGCGTCAGTCCCTATACGTCGTCTTGCGACTTAGCAGAGACCTATGTTTTTAGTAAACAGTCGCCACCCTCATTTCTCTGCGGCTCCTCAGGGCTTAAAGAGAGAATCCTTCACCCTAAAGAGCACCCCTTCTTCCGAAGTTACGGGGTTATTTTGCCGAGTTCCTTGGCCAGAGTTCTCTCGAGCGCCTTGGGTTATTCACCCCACCCACCTGTGTTGGTTTCCGGTACGGTTTGCGCGCGCTA
>NZ_JBAIYT010000102.1:0-287 GCF_036763125.1 Nitratidesulfovibrio sp. 1201_IL3209 | reverse complement strand
GCACGAATACGCAGTATCATCGGCGATGGAGGGCTTAACTTCCGAGTTCGGAATGGGATCGGGTGTACCCCCTCCTCCATGGATGCCAGCACAAGATTCTGGTCACCGTCCGGGAAGGCTGGCTATGGGCGCCGCCACGTCGGCCGGGACCGAAAGTTGGAATCAAACAGGGTGGAAAGGAAGTGTGAGGAAGAAAACAAGGCGCACGGGCTATTAGTACTGGTCAGCTGAGCGCGTCGCCGCGCGTACACCTCCAGCCTATCGACCGGGTTGTCTACCCGGGCCCT
>NZ_JBAIYT010000101.1:0-311 GCF_036763125.1 Nitratidesulfovibrio sp. 1201_IL3209 | reverse complement strand
CAAGGGGTAGCCAAAGAGACAAAGGCACTGGCTTGAACGCAGTGAAAGCAGCGTCCTTTAGGCGCAGGCCGGTAATATGCCCTTATAGGGCAGAGCAAACCACCCGCTATGCGGGTGGTTTTGATTTGTATGTAGAAAACCCCGCGCTATGCGCGGGGTTCTCGTAAGCTTACAGCTATGGTGGTGTAAGAAAAACTCCTTTTGATTTGTTATGAAAGACCTGCGGTCTGGCAACTGCAAGTCAAACAAATCAAAAGGAGGTCACGATGGGTGACGCCAAGAGTCTAGCTCACACCAAGTGGAACTGCAAA
>NZ_JBAIYT010000100.1:0-315 GCF_036763125.1 Nitratidesulfovibrio sp. 1201_IL3209 | reverse complement strand
ACCCGGGGAAGTGAAACATCTCAGTACCCGGAGGAAAGGAAATCAAGCGAGACTCCCAAAGTAGCGGCGAGCGAAATGGGACCAGCCCAAACCGGTTGGTTTCGACCAGCCGGGGTTGTAGGACCCCGACATGGGATTGACTACTAGGCAGGAGAAGAGAGCTGGAAAGCTCCGCCATAGCAGGTGACAGCCCTGTATCCGAACCCGAACGTCACTCTAGGGGCACCTGAGTACCGCGGGGCACGTGAAACCCCGTGGGAATCCGGGAGGACCATCTTCCAAGGCTAAGTATTCGCTGGCGACCGATAGTGCACC
>NZ_JBAIYT010000099.1:0-316 GCF_036763125.1 Nitratidesulfovibrio sp. 1201_IL3209 | reverse complement strand
GATAAGGTCTCCCTCTCTTCGGAGCTGAAGGGCCCGGGTAGACAACCCGGTCGATAGGCTGGAGGTGTACGCGCGGCGACGCGCTCAGCTGACCAGTACTAATAGCCCGTGCGCCTTGTTTTCTTCCCCATACTTCCTTTCCACCCTGTTTGATTACAACTTTCGGTCCCGGCCGACGTGGCGGCGCCTCATAGCCAGCCTTCCCGGACGGTGACCAGAATCTTGTGCTGGCATCCATGGAGGAGGGGGTACACCCGATCCCATTCCGAACTCGGAAGTTAAGCCCTCCATCGCCGATGATACTGCGTATTCGTGC
>NZ_JBAIYT010000098.1:0-331 GCF_036763125.1 Nitratidesulfovibrio sp. 1201_IL3209 | reverse complement strand
GTTCTTTTCACCTTTCCCTCACGGTACTGGTGCACTATCGGTCGCCAGCGAATACTTAGCCTTGGAAGATGGTCCTCCCGGATTCCCACGGGGTTTCACGTGCCCCGCGGTACTCAGGTGCCCCTAGGGTGACGTTCGGGTTCGGATACAGGGCTGTCACCTGCTATGGCGGAGCTTTCCAGCTCTCTTCTCCTGCCTAGTAGCCAATCCCACGTTGGGGTCCTACAACCCCGGCTGGTCGAAACCAACCGGTTTGGGCTGGTCCCATTTCGCTCGCCGCTACTTTGGGAGTCTCGCTTGATTTCCTTTCCTCCGGGTACTGAGATGTTTC
>NZ_JBAIYT010000097.1:0-333 GCF_036763125.1 Nitratidesulfovibrio sp. 1201_IL3209 | reverse complement strand
TCAAGGGGTAGCCAAAGAGACAAAGGCACTGGCTTGAACGCAGTGAAAGCAGCGTCCTTTAGGCGCAGGCCGGTAATATGCCCTTATAGGGCAGAGCAAACCACCCGCTATGCGGGTGGTTTTGATTACCGAAGTAATAATTGCTATAAAATAATTGACATTTATTTTTGCGGGATGCCAAGGCGTATACTATATATCTAAATTGAAAAGGCTCTAGACCATCAGGCCAAGCCCTGATAGGCTAGAATTATGTTTAAAAACAGCAAATTAAGCCGCTACAAAATCGGAAAAATTGCTGAATGCTTTTGCATCGATATTGATGCCACCAAAACT
>NZ_JBAIYT010000096.1:0-336 GCF_036763125.1 Nitratidesulfovibrio sp. 1201_IL3209 | reverse complement strand
CGTCTTTCATCGCTTTCTGGCGCCAAGGCATCCACCTGTTGCCCTTTCTAACTTGTTCTCTTCGAACTTCCTTTCCAACCCTATTCAATTTTCAATGAGCAACACCTCCTTCCCGAAGGAGGGGGTGTGCCAGGCGCATGCCTGAATGACATCCACGAAGGAAAAACCCCTCGTGACTGCTGTCAAACATGCGACTGTCAAAGAGCAAAACCGTGTCGGGAAGAGTGCGTGGTGGAGATGGCCGGATTCGAACCGGCGACCCCCTGCTTGCAAGGCAGGTGTTCTCCCACTGAACTACATCCCCGTTCCAGCCTACTGCCAGGAAAGCCCCCCCCT
>NZ_JBAIYT010000095.1:0-369 GCF_036763125.1 Nitratidesulfovibrio sp. 1201_IL3209 | reverse complement strand
GGAAGAGTGGGAAGCCACTCAGGAGAGCCTCGCCATGCTCCAGTTGCTCGCTTTGCGGCTTGATGACGTGAAGCACGGGCGGACGGTGGATTTTGACGAAGGTATGGATCGGATTGACGCCATAATCGAGGCCCACAATGGGCAATGACGTCTGGAACGTGCGCTGGGCCGAAGGAGCCCTGGAGGACTTCGTCGAAATCATCCGGTACATCCTCGTCAATGAAGGCCCTGAAACCGCGCGAGAATTGGCCGGAACAATCCGCAAAGACGCCGGGCAGAGACTGAAAACGTTGCCCCTGCGCGGCCATCCCGTGCCCGAACTGCTCCAGGTCTCCAGGGAATACAAAGAAATCCACATCAAGGGATTTC
>NZ_JBAIYT010000094.1:0-371 GCF_036763125.1 Nitratidesulfovibrio sp. 1201_IL3209 | reverse complement strand
GTGAAGAGGAACTTCGAATTACACCTCAAAGAATGTGAATGGCGCTACAACAAGCCCCTGCCCCAACTCATTGCCGAAATGAAACGGCTGGTAGCAAAAAACAAAGACCTGATGGTCTAGAGCCTTTAGAATTTATCATGCCTGCAGCCAAACCATGCGGCGCATACAGAAGCCGATAGCCGAGGTCTGTTGGCTGAGTGATCACGCCAGAAAAACCAAATCATCGTGTTCGTAAGATTTTAGAGGGTCTTCGACGTTAGCTGTGGAATTCACGCCTCCAAGAGTTGGGTGATGGGCGCTCCGATCAGGTAGATCATGGTGATGAAGGTTGTTACGTTCCGATACCCTCTGGCCCGCGAGCGAGCAGCCTG
>NZ_JBAIYT010000093.1:0-375 GCF_036763125.1 Nitratidesulfovibrio sp. 1201_IL3209 | reverse complement strand
AGATCTGGCATCTGCATATCTGCTACTTGCGGCCCGTAAACGGGCTTCCGGGATACGGTAGGGACAACTGGTCACCAAGTTTATCAGACTCTAGCTGATGTTTGATGTATTCCTGAATCTTACGGGTGTTCTTCCCTACCGTATCCACATAGTAACCTCGGCACCAGAACTCCCGGTTTCTATACTTGAACTTGAGATCGCCAAACTGTTCATACAGCATTAAACTGCTCTTGCCCTTCAGGTACCCCATAAATCCCGACACACTCATTTTCGGAGGGATTTCAAGAAGCATATGGATGTGGTCGGGGCAGCACTCCGCTTCGACTATATGCACCCCCTTCCACTCACACAGCTTGCGTAGAATTTCCCCTATCG
>NZ_JBAIYT010000092.1:0-377 GCF_036763125.1 Nitratidesulfovibrio sp. 1201_IL3209 | reverse complement strand
GATTATGGCGTCAATCCGATCCATACCTTCGTCAAAATCCACCGTCCGCCCGTGCTTCACGTCATCAAGCCGCAAAGCGAGCAACTGGAGCATGGCGAGGCTCTCCTGAGTGGCTTCCCACTCTTCCGGGCTGACCACAACGGCGGCGGCTTTACCGTTCTGCGTCAGAACGAGCGGATTGCCGGTCTCCCTGATTTTTTTCACCATGGTGGTGGCGTTGGCCCTGAAATGGCTCAAAGACTGTATGTTCTGGGTATTCATAAAAACTCCATTCGTACTTAATTGCGTACATAATTCAGGATAGCACCCGCTCGAAAGCTGGTCAAGACCGCTTTGCCTTCCGCGTGGCAGGAAAAGACTGCGGATTCCCTTCATGC
>NZ_JBAIYT010000091.1:0-379 GCF_036763125.1 Nitratidesulfovibrio sp. 1201_IL3209 | reverse complement strand
CCTTGAGGTGTGACCGCGTGCCTTTTGCATAATGAGTCAGCGAGTTACTCTGTCCAGCAAGGTTAAGCGCAAGCGGAGCCGTAGCGAAAGCAAGTCTGACAAGGGCGCTAAGTTGGGCGGAGTAGACCCGAAACCGGGTGATCTATCCATGAGCAGGTTGAAGCACGGGTAAAACCGTGTGGAGGACCGAACCAGTAACGGCTGAAAACGTTTTGGATGACTTGTGGATAGGGGTGAAAGGCCAATCAAACTCGGTGATAGCTGGTTCTCCCCGAAATATATTGAGGTATAGCCTCGGGACATTGTCTTGCGGAGGTAGAGCACTGACAGGGCTAGGGGTCTCACCAGATTACCAAACCCTTTCAAACTCCGAATGCCG
>NZ_JBAIYT010000090.1:0-381 GCF_036763125.1 Nitratidesulfovibrio sp. 1201_IL3209 | reverse complement strand
CCCCCCCCCCCCCCCCCCCCCCCCCCCCCCCCCCCCCCCCCCCCCCCCCCCCCCCCCCCCCCCCCCCCCCCCCCCCCCCCCCCCCCCCCCCCCCCCCCCCCCCCCCCCCCCCCCCCCCCCCCCCCCCTTCCAGCCTGTTGGAACTCAGATTCTGCTCTTTGACAGTCGCATGTTTGACAGCAGTCACGAGGGGTTTTTCCTTCGTGGATGTCATTCAGGCATGCGCCTGGCACACTCCCTCCTTCGGGAAGGACGTGTTGCTCATTGAAAATTGAATAGGGTTGGAAAGGAAGTTCGAAGAGAACAAGTTAGAAAGGGCAACAGGTGGATGCCTTGGCGCCAGAAAGCGATGAAAGACGTGGTAGGCTGCGATAAGTCTCG
>NZ_JBAIYT010000089.1:0-391 GCF_036763125.1 Nitratidesulfovibrio sp. 1201_IL3209 | reverse complement strand
GCCGGTGGCGTGCACCAGATGCGCGTCAGCCTGTTGGGCGGCGATGGCTACGTGCGCATTCTGCAATGCCGGGTGCTGCTGGATGTGCCGGACCAGATAGAGGAGTTCGAGGACGTAGCCGTGCCCGCCGAGGGCGTCCGGTTGGCGCTGGTGCGGAGTTACCGCAGTGTGCGCCAGGTGTTGCTGACGGTGCAGGACGACGGCGGGGACGGATCATCGGCCAGGACCATCGACAAAAGCATTTCGCCCGGACCGTTGGTCCAGGTGCTGGACGCCACGGGTACCCCCGTGGCGGGAACCATCGACGCCCGCGTGCGTGGCGTGCGCGGCGCGGCGGCATGACAGAGAGGATAACCCCATGGTGACGACATGGCCTGACAAGAGCGACCTG
>NZ_JBAIYT010000088.1:0-392 GCF_036763125.1 Nitratidesulfovibrio sp. 1201_IL3209 | reverse complement strand
CACCCCCTCCTTCGGGAAGGAGGTGTTGCTCATTGAAAATTGAATAGGGTTGGAAAGGAAGTTCGAAGAGAACAAGTTAGAAAGGGCAACAGGTGGATGCCTTGGCGCCAGAAAGCGATGAAAGACGTGGTAGGCTGCGATAAGTCTCGGGGAGGGGCCAAACACCCTGTGAGCCGGGAATTTCTGAATGGGGCAACCCGGCCGGAGTCATGTCCGGTCATCCGCAACTGAACAAATAGGTTGCAGGAAGCGAACCCGGGGAAGTGAAACATCTCAGTACCCGGAGGAAAGGAAATCAAGCGAGACTCCCAAAGTAGCGGCGAGCGAAATGGGACCAGCCCAAACCGGTTGGTTTCGACCAGCCGGGGTTGTAGGACCCCAACGTGGGATTG
>NZ_JBAIYT010000087.1:0-424 GCF_036763125.1 Nitratidesulfovibrio sp. 1201_IL3209 | reverse complement strand
AGAAAAAGTGCTGGCATCGGCCTACTTTCCCACGCACGAATACGCAGTATCATCGGCGATGGAGGGCTTAACTTCCGAGTTCGGAATGGGATCGGGTGTACCCCCTCCTCCATGGATGCCAGCACAAATTCTGGTCACCGTCCGGGAAGGCTGGCTATGAGGCGCCGCCACGTCGGCCGGGACCGAAAGTTGTAATCAAACAGGGTGGAAAGGAAGTGTAGAGAAGAAAACAAGGCGCACGGGCTATTAGTACTGGTCAGCTGAGCGCGTCGCCGCGCGTATACCTCCAGCCTATCAACCGGGTTGTCTACCCGGGCCCTTCAGCTCCGAAGAGAGGGAGACCTTATCTTGAGGCAGGCTTCCCGCTTAGATGCTTTCAGCGGTTATCCCTTCCGCACATAGCTACCCTGCTGTGCCACTGGCG
>NZ_JBAIYT010000086.1:0-425 GCF_036763125.1 Nitratidesulfovibrio sp. 1201_IL3209 | reverse complement strand
AAACCTGTTCGCCGTAAACCCAAGGTTTCCTGGGTAAAGGTAATCTTCCCAGGGTTAGTCGGCCCCTAAGGCGAGGGCGAAAGCCGTAGCCGATGGGAAACGGGTTAATATTCCCGTACTTGCGCGAGTGTGCGATGGAGGGACGCAGGAAGGTAGGCGGGCCGGCTGTTGGCTTAGCCGGTGCAAGCAGGTAGGCTTGAGGGTAGGCAAATCCGCCCTCTTATAGGCCGAGACGCGAGTCCGTGACCGCAAGGTCTGAAGCCGTTGAGCCTCTACTGCCTAGAAAAGCTCCTAAGTTTAGCGCGCGCAAACCGTACCGGAAACCAACACAGGTGGGTGGGGTGAATAACCCAAGGCGCTCGAGAGAACTCTGGCCAAGGAACTCGGCAAAATAACCCCGTAACTTCGGAAGAAGGGGTGCTCTT
>NZ_JBAIYT010000084.1:0-463 GCF_036763125.1 Nitratidesulfovibrio sp. 1201_IL3209 | reverse complement strand
GTTCTTTCTCGAATCACTTCGATCCTTTTCTTTGTCCAAGCACAGCTTTCTTTCTTCACCATGTCTTCCTGCGGCAACTGCGACTGCGCTGATAAGAGCCAATGCGTGAAGAAGGGAAACAGCTATGGCATTGAAATCACCGAGACTGTGATGAGCTACGACGATGCTCCAGCAGCCGCTGAGAACGACGGCAAGTGCAAGTGCGGAGCTGGCTGCACCTGCACCGACTGCAAATGCGGCCATTGAGCAATGCCATAGATTGCTAATATTTATATTATAATATCGGAAGATGAAAAGGCAGCCATGCCAATTGCTTCATCTTCTAGTAAATAATCGGGCGTGCTCTTGAATTATGCTGAATGTTGTGTCCTTGTGTACTCTATCTCTGTCTTAATCTCTACACTTCCTACGATTAATACATCTTATATTGTTTGTGTATTAATCTGGATCTTCTTCTGCAGTA
>NZ_JBAIYT010000083.1:0-485 GCF_036763125.1 Nitratidesulfovibrio sp. 1201_IL3209 | reverse complement strand
GCTCCACAAAGGGATGCAATTTTGGCATCAGAAGAATGTCCCCACATAATAACGCAAAAAGCGTACAATGGCGTGTGCACTGGAACATAACTTCTAATATGAAGATTGAGGCAAACAGACTTCGCCTCTTTCCACCCCCGCTCAGCAAATTTATTCAACTCAGAATACTGGGGGCGATTCAACACAGTAAAGACTTGTGCAGTCCTCCCAACTTTCGTTTCCACTGTTAACTCCTTGGCGGGAAATTTAACAATTTCTTCCTGATTGGTTAGATCTACACAAACTTTTGTCAATTTAGGATCCCTACCCTTAAAATGGGCTACAATATCAGACAATCGCAGCCGTTCTACCAAAGAATTGGCAAGGAAAATATCACTTTTTGAAAGTGACAAATCAGAATGTCTCACCAAACGACCCTCTGCCCCATCAACAAATTGCTGTCCCCGGACTTCCTTCCGTTTTTCTTTCAAAGTTCGAATAAAATT
>NZ_JBAIYT010000082.1:0-513 GCF_036763125.1 Nitratidesulfovibrio sp. 1201_IL3209 | reverse complement strand
ATCAATCAATTACAAGAATATTGTGGGTTGGTTTCTTCTGGAAAATATTGAAACACCAAGGCGAACTGAGGAATTAGTCCTGACCCTGCCATCTAGATGTAGTAATATTACACTGGCAAATGCAAAAGGTATAAAACATGGGAAAATCACTAATTTGGTGAATCCTTTTGCAATAATGTGTGCTACAACTGGTATGCAGTGGGGAAAGGTTGTTTTGCATTTTCAATGGACGCTGAACGCTGGTGTGAAACTGGCAAATACCGTTGGAAATGTGATAATCTCACAAGGTCGTGGGCTTAATGTAGCCACGCAACACACTGGTTATTTGATACAGTGCGCTACTTTAGATACCAGTGTTGCAGTTCCCTTCGAATTTGGATCCTTTGCAGGTCCTGTTATATCTGGGGGTGTTCCATTTGAAGCTGAGAATTGGACACGCTTTGAAACACGGTTCTTTCACTGTATGACAACGTTGTGTGTTTCTATTGAAGTGCTTGATGGTTTTCAGTTTTA
>NZ_JBAIYT010000081.1:0-516 GCF_036763125.1 Nitratidesulfovibrio sp. 1201_IL3209 | reverse complement strand
GTCTACTCCGCCCAACTTAGCGCCCTTGTCAGACTTGCTTTCGCTACGGCTCCGCTTGCGCTTAACCTTGCTGGACAGAGTAACTCGCTGACTCATTATGCAAAAGGCACGCGGTCACACCTCAAGGGTGCTCCCACAGCTTGTAGGCAACAGGTTTCAGGTTCTATTTCACTCCCCTGACAGGGGTTCTTTTCACCTTTCCCTCACGGTACTGGTGCACTATCGGTCGCCAGCGAATACTTAGCCTTGGAAGATGGTCCTCCCGGATTCCCACGGGGTTTCACGTGCCCCGCGGTACTCAGGTGCCCCTAGAGTGACGTTCGGGTTCGGATACAGGGCTATCACCTGCTATGGCGGAGCTTTCCAGCTCTCTTCTCCTGCCTAGTAGTCAATCCCACGTTGGGGTCCTACAACCCCGGCTGGTCGAAACCAACCGGTTTGGGCTGGTCCCATTTCGCTCGCCGCTACTTTGGGAGTCTCGCTTGATTTCCTTTCCTCCGGGTACTGAGATGTTTC
>NZ_JBAIYT010000080.1:0-561 GCF_036763125.1 Nitratidesulfovibrio sp. 1201_IL3209 | reverse complement strand
GAGGCAGGCTTCCCGCTTAGATGCTTTCAGCGGTTATCCCTTCCGCACATAGCTACCCTGCTGTGCCACTGGCGTGACAACAGGACCACCAGGGGTGCGTCCATCCCGGTCCTCTCGTACTAGGGACAGGCCCTCTCAAGTCTCCTACGCCCACAGAAGATAGGGACCAAACTGTCTCACGACGTTTTAAACCCAGCTCGCGTACCACTTTAAACGGCGAACAGCCGTACCCTTGGGACCTGCTTCAGCCCCAGGATGTGATGAGCCGACATCGAGGTGCCAAACCGCGCCGTCGATATGAACTCTTGGGCGCGATCAGCCTGTTATCCCCGGCGTACCTTTTATCCAATGAGCGATGGCCCTTCCATGCGGAACCACCGGATCACTAACGCCGACTTTCGTCCCTGCTCGACATGTCTGTCTTGCAGTCAAGCTCCCTTATGCGTTTGCACTCGACGCCTGGTTTCCGATCAGGCTGAGGGAACCTTTGCGTGCCTCCGTTATTGTTTGGGAGGCGACCGCCCCAGTCAAACTACCCACCAGACACTGTCTCCACCCCGG
>NZ_JBAIYT010000079.1:0-598 GCF_036763125.1 Nitratidesulfovibrio sp. 1201_IL3209 | reverse complement strand
GGCTCTAGACCATCAGGTCTTTGTTTTTTGCTACCAGCCGTTTCATTTCGGCAATGAGTTGGGGCAGGGGCTTGTTGTAGCGCCATTCACATTCTTTGAGGTGTAATTCGAAGTTCCTCTTCACCCCATTGAATTTTGTGAGACGGCGCTTGGTGAAACTCCAGAAAGCCTCTATCCCATTAATATGAACGTTATTCTCGGCGAAGTGCTTGGCCTTGTTGACGCGAAAGTGCTTGTCATAACCGACATCAACCAAGCCCTCGTATCCTCGCCAACCATCGGAGTGCACGACACTTTCAAGGGCAACCTTTCCCCGGATGACTGCTTGTAGTGACTTGGCCGAGCAGTCCGGCACCAGTTCGGTATATACGGCTCCGTTTCGCTCGTAGATTCCAAACACTGGCTGCTTGAGCGTGCCCCTTCCTCGTTTTCTGGGGCCAGGGCGGCCTCTGACCCTGGCGGGGCCGAAAAAGCTTTCATCAACCTCGACAACCCCCAGGATTTTCTCCTTTTGGGATGCCTGGTGAGCGTAAATCAGCGTCCTGAAGGCCAGAAAGTACCTATTCACGGTCTTCCGGTTGAGCTTCAGGAGCAAGGC
>NZ_JBAIYT010000078.1:0-609 GCF_036763125.1 Nitratidesulfovibrio sp. 1201_IL3209 | reverse complement strand
CGGTGATAGCTGGTTCTCCCCGAAATATATTGAGGTATAGCCTCGGGACATTGTCTTGCGGAGGTAGAGCACTGACAGGGCTAGGGGTCTCACCAGATTACCAAACCCTTTCAAACTCCGAATGCCGCCAAGATGTACCCCGGGAGTCAGACGGCGGGTGCGAAGGTCCGTCGTCAAAAGGGAAACAGCCCAGATCGACAGCTAAGGTCTCCAAATCCATGCTCAGTGGTCAAGGTGGTGGAGTTGTTCAGACAGCCAGGACGTTGGCTTAGAAGCAGCCATCGTTTAAAGAAAGCGTAATAGCTCACTGGTCTAATGACTCTGCGCCGAAAATGTAACGGGGCTAAGCATGGTACCGAAGCTTCGGGATCGCGCAAGCGATCGGTAGGGGAGCGTTCCCTGCGGGCAGAAGGTGTGCCGGAAGGCATGCTGGACTGCAGGGAAGTGATTATGCTGACATGAGTAACGATAAAACAGGTGAAAAACCTGTTCGCCGTAAACCCAAGGTTTCCTGGGTAAAGGTAATCTTCCCAGGGTTAGTCGGCCCCTAAGGCGAGGGCGAAAGCCGTAGCCGATGGGAAACGGGTTAATATTCCCGTACTTGCGCGA
>NZ_JBAIYT010000077.1:0-625 GCF_036763125.1 Nitratidesulfovibrio sp. 1201_IL3209 | reverse complement strand
TGATAATTAGATTATTTTATATATATATCAGGTAGACAGCTAGCTAGCTAGTTGAGCAAAAGCCACAGAGGAACTGTGGTCAAGTTCATAATGCTGCTGCTGCATTGCATATACTGCTCTTACATATTGCATCAAGAACTCCACTCCACTCCTGTCAAACTGGATGGAGCCACAATTGATGCATCCTCCTCATCATTTTATTATAATTTTACTACCATCCCTTCGAAGTTCATCATCATCTTATCTAATCTCACTTCACCTTGGTGCAGTCGGTGGAGGCGCTGATGGGGTAGGGGACGTTGACGTGGCACTTGCCGGGGATGCCGGCGACGAGGGAGGGGTTGATGCCGGAGATGCCGGTGGCGGTTTTCTTGACGCAGTTGCAGGCTGTCTGGCGGTCGACCGTCGTACTGGCGGCCGAATTCAGGCTCCTCACCCCGTTGCAGCAGGCGGAGGTCAGCGGACCCTTGCCCTGGGCGTAGTTCACACACTGCGAGAGGTAGCCCACGACATTGCCGCAGGTCAGAGCTTCGGCCGCCGGAGGGCTGGCCACGACGACGAGGAAGGCAAGCATGAGGACCACAAGACTAGCATTAGCAGTTCGAGCTGCAGCCATGGCTTCTTG
>NZ_JBAIYT010000076.1:0-699 GCF_036763125.1 Nitratidesulfovibrio sp. 1201_IL3209 | reverse complement strand
GTTTTACCCGATACCGGTGAGCCAACCGCAAGGAGGCAGCCGTCTACGGTAGGGCCGATGATTGGGGTGAAGTCGTAACAAGGTAGCCGTAGGGGAACCTGCGGCTGGATCACCTCCTTTACAGACAATTCCCGACTCGCTGTTTACTTGCAAGGAACCGGTCTTGTACCGCGTGTTCTTTGAAGCAACCGTGAATGAAGCTGGGCCGCGCGCCCATCTTCGCCGATGGGCCTGTAGCTCAGGTGGTTAGAGCGCACGCCTGATAAGCGTGAGGTCGGAAGTTCAAGTCTTCCCAGGCCCACCATTGATCAGGATGTGCCGCCAGCTGGGCACGGGTGTGAACGGAACGGGGATGTAGTTCAGTGGGAGAACACCTGCCTTGCCCCGCTTCGCGGGATTGGCATCCCTAAGGCGCTGCGCGCCAAGGGCTGCTGGCACAAGCAGGGGGTACCCGCGCCACTGCGATGGGGGTGTAGCTCAGTTGGGAGAGCACCTGCCTTGCAAGCAGGGGGTCATCGGTTCAAATCCGTTCACCTCCACCAACCATCCCCTGGCCTTTGGTTTTCACGGTTTTGCTCTTTGACAGTCGCATGTTTGACAGCAGTCACGAGGGTTTTCCTTCGTGGATGTCATTCAGGCATGCGCCTGGCGCACCCCCTCCTTCGGGAAGGAGGTGTTGCTCATTGAAAATTGAATAGG
>NZ_JBAIYT010000075.1:0-719 GCF_036763125.1 Nitratidesulfovibrio sp. 1201_IL3209 | reverse complement strand
AATCAAAACCACCCGCATAGCGGGTGGTTTGCTCTGCCCTATAAGGGCATCTTACCGGCCTGCGCCTAAAGGACGCTGCTTTCACTGCGTTCAAGCCAGTACCTTTGTCTCTTTGGCTACCCCTTGAAGGGGTTTTCATACTCCCGCGTGGTCAGCTTGTCCTGCATGATGTCATGCTTTTCCTGCTGCCGTATGTACTTGCGGATGGTGGCCTCATTAAGGCCAACGGTACTTACAAAGTACCCCTCCGCCCAAAACTTGCGGTTGCCGAACTTGTATTTCAGGTTGGCGTGCTTGTCGAAGATCATCAATGAACTTTTGCCTTTCAGGTACCCCATAAAATTCGAAACGCTGATTTTGGGCGGGATGCTCACCAGCATATGCACATGATCCGGCATGAGGTGCCCTTCCAGAATTTCAACGCCTTTGTATTTGCAGAGGTCGCGGAATATTTCACCGATGCTTTCCCGAAGCTTGGCGAATATTATCTTGCGCCGATATTTCGGGGAGAAAACAATGTGATACTTGCACAGCCATTTTGTATGGGCTAAACTTTGAACCTTGGCTCCCATAAAACACCTTTCCTTAGGTTGCGACTGGCTTGAACACCTGTAGCGTAACCGGAAAGGTGTTTTTTGGTATAACCGATTGACTCCACCCGCATAGCGGGTGGTTCTCTGTTTCGGTCGCTTCGCTCCCTCAACTGGCTAAAGCCATAA
>NZ_JBAIYT010000074.1:0-719 GCF_036763125.1 Nitratidesulfovibrio sp. 1201_IL3209 | reverse complement strand
TTATGGCTTTAGCCAGTTGAGGGAGCGAAGCGACCGAAACAGAAAACCACCCGCTATGCGGGTGGAGTCAATCGGTTATACCAAAAAACACCTTTCCGGTTACGCTATAGGTGTTCAAGCCAGTCGCAACCTAAGGAAAGGTGTTTTATGGGAGCCAAGGTTCAAAGTTTAGCCCATACAAAATGGCTGTGCAAGTATCACATTGTTTTCTCCCCGAAATATCGGCGCAAGATACTATTCGCCAAGCTTCGGGAAAGCATCGGTGAAATATTCCGTGACCTCTGCAAATACAAAGGCGTTGAAATTCTGGAAGGGCACCTCATGCCGGATCATGTGCATATGTTGGTGAGCATCCCGCCCAAAATCAGCGTTTCGAATTTTATGGGGTACCTGAAAGGTAAAAGTTCACTGATGATCTTCGACAAGCACGCCAACCTGAAATACAAGTTCGGCAACCGCAAGTTTTGGGCGGAGGGGTACTTTGTAAGTACCGTTGGCCTTAATGAGGCCACTATCCGCAAGTACATACGGCAGCAGGAAAAGCATGACATCATGCAGGACAAGTTGACCACGCGGGAGTATGAAAACCCCTTCAAGGGGTAGCCAAAGAGACAAAGGCACTGGCTTGAACGCAGTGAAAGCAGCGTCCTTTAGGCGCAGGCCGGTAATATGCCCTTATAGGGCAGAGCAAACCACCCGCTATGCGGGTGGTTTTGATT
>NZ_JBAIYT010000073.1:0-728 GCF_036763125.1 Nitratidesulfovibrio sp. 1201_IL3209 | reverse complement strand
TGGCTCTAGACCATCAGGCCAAGCCCTGATAGGCTAGAATCATGTTTAAAAACAGCAAATTAAGCCGATACAAAACCGGAAAAATTGCTGAATGCTTTTGCATCGATATTGATGCCACCAAAACGGCCTTACTCCTGAAGCTCAACAGAAAGACCGTGAACAGGTACTTTCTGGCTTTCAGAACGTTGATTTACGCTCACCAGGCATCCTTAAAGGAAAAAATCCTGGGTGTTGTCGAGGTTGATGAAAGTTTTTTCGGCCCCGCCAGGGTCAGAGGACGGCCAGGCCCAAGGAAGCGGGGAAGAGGCACGCTCAAGCAGCCAGTGTTTGGGATCTACGAGCGCAACGGCTCCGTATATACCGAACTGGTGCCGGACTGCTCGGCCAAGTCCTTACAAGCAGTCATCCGGGGGAAAGTTGCTCCTGAAAGCGTCGTGCACTCCGATGGTTGGCGAGGATACGAAGGCTTGGTCGATGTTGGTTATGACAAGCATTTCCGCATCAACAAAGCCAAACACTTTGCCGAGAATGGTGTTCATATTAACGGGATAGAGGCTTTCTGGAGTTTCACCAAGCGTCGTCTCACAAAATTCAATGGGGTGAAGAGGAACTTCGAATTACACCTCAAAGAATGTGAATGGCGCTACAACAAGCCCCTGCCCCAACTCATTGCCGAACTGAACCGACTGGTATCAAAAAACAAAGACCTGATGGTCTAGAGCCTTAGG
>NZ_JBAIYT010000072.1:0-791 GCF_036763125.1 Nitratidesulfovibrio sp. 1201_IL3209 | reverse complement strand
GTTTTACCCGATACCGGTGAGCCAACCGCAAGGAGGCAGCCGTCTACGGTAGGGCCGATGATTGGGGTGAAGTCGTAACAAGGTAGCCGTAGGGGAACCTGCGGCTGGATCACCTCCTTTACAGACACATTCCCGACTCGCTGTTTACTTGCAAGGAACCGGTCTTGTACCGTGTGTTCTTTGAAGCAACCGTGAATGAAGCTGGGCCGCGCGCCCGTCTTCGCCGATGGGCCTGTAGCTCAGGTGGTTAGAGCGCACGCCTGATAAGCGTGAGGTCGGAAGTTCAAGTCTTCCCAGGCCCACCATTGATCAGGAGTGCCGCCAGCTGGGCACGGTGCCACAGGAAAGAATACGGGGCTCCGCCCCGTACCCCGCAAGGGACGGCAGCCGTTAGGTGAGCGCGTAGCGCGAACCTTACGGATGGCGATCGCAACGCGCCGCCCCCTTGACCCCTTTCAGGGGGGGGCTTTCCTGGCAGTAGGCTGGAACGGGGATGTAGTTCAGTGGGAGAACACCTGCCTTGCAAGCAGGGGGTCGCCGGTTCGAATCCGGCCATCTCCACCACGCACTCTTCCCGACACGGTATTGCTCTTTGACAGTCGCATGTTTGACAGCAGTCACGAGGGTTTTCCTTCGTGGATGTCATTCAGGCATGCGCCTGGCGCACCCCCTCCTTCGGGAAGGAGGTGTTGCTCATTGAAAATTGAATAGGGTTGGAAAGGAAGTTCGAAGAGAACAAGTTAGAAAGGGCAACAGGTGGATGCCTTGGCGCCAGAAAGCGATGAAAGACG
>NZ_JBAIYT010000071.1:0-1024 GCF_036763125.1 Nitratidesulfovibrio sp. 1201_IL3209 | reverse complement strand
TGTAGAGTGTCAACAGGTTGTTCCCCGTTGCGCTAGTCGTTCTGCCGGAGTTCTGCCCCCAAGGGCAGAATGGGGGCGGAGATTGTTGTAACGGTGGAGCCATCGGAAAAGAGCCTTTGTTCGTATGTCGGAGTGGGGGTATGCTACGGCATATGCCCACTCTTTCAATGCTGTCCTGATGAAACGTTCTGCCTTGCCATTGGTCCGAGGCGTGTACGGACGGGTGCGAATATGCTTGAGACCAAGATCACGGCACGCTGCACGGAACAACCTTGAGACGTAGCAGGGGCCATTATCGGTCATGATGCGTTTTACGACGATGCCCATCTGGCGGTATCGCCCGATCAGGAACCGTAAGAACGCCACGGCGGAATCAGCGCGCTCGTCGGACATCACCAGTGCATGAGCCATGCGTGTGGCATCGTCCACGCATACATGCACATATTCCCAGCCAACACCGCGTTTGCGGTGGCGTTGGTCGCCTGTAATGCGATGGCCGACCCCGATGATCCGCCCCAGTTTCTTGATATCCAGGTGCAGTAAATCGCCCGGCTGCTCCCAGACATAGCGTCGCGCCGGTACTCGCGCCTCAAGGCGCGAAAGCCTTTCCAGCCCCATCCGGCGCAACGCACGATAGATTGTGGCCCGATTGTGATTCAGTTTCCTTGAAATGGCATCGCCCGTCATGCGGCGCTGCCGCAGCGACCGTACCTCGTTCAACTGAACCTCGCCAAGAAGACTGCGCAACTTGTGCGGCCGCGAAGAGCGGTCCCTCAAGCCGTCAGCGCCTTCGGCCCGATATCGCGCCATCCATTTCCGAACGGTTCGGGGACTTATGCCGTAGCCGTGGCTCACGTCCCCAAGGCGCTCCCCGGAAAGCACGCGGCGGACCATTTCCTCTCGACCGCGAGGCGTCAATTTGGCATTGCTGTGCATGTTCACCCGGTTTCTTGGCGGTTGCTGTTGCTTGGTAACTCCAGCTTACCGGCCAGATTCCGGGTGAACAACCTATCGAAACACTACA
>NZ_JBAIYT010000070.1:0-1077 GCF_036763125.1 Nitratidesulfovibrio sp. 1201_IL3209 | reverse complement strand
GGCGGCATCTCAACTTCTTCCAGCATCACTGCCTGATCAAGGCCCGTGTCCCCCGAGTGAGATGCCCGGAACATGGCCTCAAGCGCGTCAATGTCCCATGGGCACGGCCTGGCAGCGGGTTCACCCTGCTTTTCGAGCAAGCGGTCATGCTTCTTGCCCGAGAGATGCCGGTCAACGCCGTGGCGCGTTACGTCGGCGTCACCGACAAGCGGATATGGCGGGTCGTGACGCACTACGTCTTGAAGGCCATGGGCAAGCTTGATCTCAGCCGACTGTGCGGAATCGGCCTTGACGAAACGGCAACCAAGCGTGGCCATCATTACGTCACCATCTTCGTGGACATGGACCGGGAAAGCCGCCCGGTGGTCTTCGCGACTCCAGGCAAAGGCAAGGAATGCCTCAAGATCTTTGCCGCGTACCTCAAAGGGCGTCAGGGCAATCCGGAGAACGTGGTCGAGGTGGTCTGCGACATGTCACCAGCTTTTCTGTCGGCGGCCGAGGCGACCTTCAGAAATGCCGCTGTAACCGTGGACTGGTTCCATGTGGTTCAGATTTTCACCAAAGCCCTCGACGAGGTCAGGCGTCTGGAAGCCAGAGAGGTCATACTTCCCAAGGCTGCCCGGTGGGCGGTTCTCAAGGGCCTGGAAACTTGGCGTAGCGAGGAGCAGGTCGCGGCGCTCAAGGAGTTGGAGGAACGTGGATTGGCGACAGCCACCGCGTTTCGGGTGAAGGAACTGCTGCGGTGGGTGCGCAAAGCTGACACCAGGCAGGGTGCGCGATGGCGAGCAACGCGGTTTTTCGAATTCGCTCGGGAACTTGCCGGGGATTCGGTTCTGCTCGCACCGGTACGCAAGGCGCTGAACACGTTCGAGGATCATTTGCCTCGAATATTGAGAAGATGGGACTCCTTGCTTTCCAATGCTCGCTTGGAAGGGCTCAATGGCCTCTTTCAGGCTGCTCGCTCGCGGGCCAGAGGGTATCGGAACGTAACAACCTTCATCACCATGATCTACCTGATCGGAGCGCCCATCACCCAACTCTTGGAGGCGTGAATTCCACAGCTAACGTCGAAGACCC
>NZ_JBAIYT010000068.1:0-1936 GCF_036763125.1 Nitratidesulfovibrio sp. 1201_IL3209 | reverse complement strand
TTTGCTTTTCGGATGAAATACTTACTAATAAACAATAGAAAATATTTTTGTGTCCAGCTTAGCAATGTAGGAAAAGGACAAACCCACATGTCGCCACATAAAAGCGAAAATTAAACACACAACAGAAATAAATCTAATCTAAGAAAGCAAAGAAAACTCAGATGTCTTAGTATGATCATGGTCACAAAGACAAAAGCACCATGAAAAACTAGGTTATTTTAATTTGGTTATCCTAGTACCAAATTTTACTTTTAAGGCGAGTAGAGCCTCTGGAAGTGGTAACCCTACCAGATAGGGTGGATATTCTCTAAAAGAAATACCTAAGAAAGCTTTGTCCCACGCCAAAATAATATCAGGCGCCAGATGATATGGTCATAGGACCAGCTGAACGCCCATAAAACTGAAAACCATCAAGCACTTCGATAGAAACACACAACGTTGTCATGCAGTGGAAAAACCGTGTTTCAAAACGTGTCCAATTCTCAGCTTCAAATGGAACACCCCCAGATATAACAGGACCTGCAAAGGATCCAAATTCAAAGGGGACTGCAACACTGGTATCTAAAGTAGCGCACTGTATTAAATAACCAGTATGTTGCGTGGCAACATTAAGCCCACGACCTTGTGAGATTATCACATTTCCAACGGTATTTGCCAGTTTCACACCAGCATTAAGCGTCCATTGAAAATGCAAAACAACTTTTCCCCATTGCATACCAGTTGTAGCACACATTATTGCAAAAGGATTCACCAAATTAGTGATTTTCCCATGTTTTATACCTTTTGCATTTGCCAGTGTAATATTACTACACCTAGATGGCAGGGTCAGGACTAATTCCTCAGTTCGCCTTGGTGTTTCAATATTTTCCAGAAGAAACCAACCCACAATATTCTTGTAATTGATTGATCTACACAATCGTGGATTGGCAGAAATCCCCTTTATTCGAATAAAATATTCAAAAGAAGATTCCACCTTTTCTGGAACCATTGGTGAGCACAACGGAAACACCCAAAACAATGTTCCAACGTCCCCAAAATTGGCAGTGGAATAATAGGCTGACTGTATCTCAAGACTACCCTCACCACCATCCATAATATCCACATGGGGTATTTGGCACATCTGGGCACGCGTAGGCGTAGTACCCCATAATGCAACTCGCAACTTGCAGCTCACAAATTTACTGGAGGTCACATGCACAGAAAAATGCATCATGCCTCCAACACCCAGAAAATGAGACAATAAACCCGAAGCATATGAGTATGTGCCTCGTTCTGATTTAGACCACTGTTTTTCTGCAAGCGCCAAAGTAAAATTGGTTGCCATCTCAGCTCCAATATCAATAGTTGATGGCATCAGTACCAAATCCAAATCCTCTAGAACCGAGGGTTGTAGTGGATATGTCAACACTTGCTCGGTCCACAACCCCCTAACATAGCGGTCACCATGTGCACGAACCTCAATATTGAAGTTCACATTTTGTGACCACGCCATTTTTGAGGAGGTTGCGGCAACTACCCATAACTTTGGACTGCAGAAACCATTGCCAGCAAAACTGAGTGATTGCCCACACAACCTTCTCAAATCAACATTCCACACATGTGTTTTGGGATCTCTCATCACACACAAGTGTGGCGAGAGACTCCGAAACATTTCAAGTTCGATTGTTGTGGTTATGTCAGCTGGTATAGCTGAAAACGCATCAAAAGCGATCCACAAGGCAACACCACTAAATTGATTGTCAGCCAAATGACAAATAAACGTAAAATCCTGGTCAATATAGCCTTGGGCTAACCAGCGAACTGATAACGGTGAAGTTGTATTCCGCAAAGAACTCAAAATGTCCTCACATAGTACAACTTCTCCAGTGGCAACTGACGCTGGCAACGTTGCAGACACTATAAAAGCAAATTCCCCATCACTTGACATGAGATTTAC
>NZ_JBAIYT010000067.1:0-2905 GCF_036763125.1 Nitratidesulfovibrio sp. 1201_IL3209 | reverse complement strand
TGGAACCTTTTGAAAAAGGTTCCCTCCCCCGAACCCCCACCCTCCCAAACTTTTTAATTGGTCAGGTGACGAAGGCTTGATTTTGCTTGGTACCCGACAAATAGGAAAAGAAACCGGGAGAACGTGCTTCACGTTCTCCCGGTTTCTTTTCCTGGACATAAAGGGGGGTGCAGGGGGCATCGCCCCCTGCCCGCCGGGGGCGTATAAAAAACCTCTCCCCTATGCCACCGGACCACCGGCCTGCTGGTCGCGTTCGCGGATTTCGGCGCGCTTGATCTTGCCGCTGATGGTCTTGGGCAGTTCGGCCACGTAGTCGATGATGCGCGGATACTTGTAGGGCGCGGTCACCTTCTTCACGTGGTCCTGAAGCTCCTTGGTCAGTTCGGGCGAGGGCTGGTAGCCCCCGGCCAGCACCACGGTGGCCTTCACGGCCTGGCCGCGCAGCGGGTCGGGCACGCCGGTCACGGCGGCCTCCACCACGGCCGGGTGGGCGACCAGGGCGCTTTCCACCTCGAACGGCCCGATGCGGTAGCCGGAGCTCTTGATCAGGTCGTCCACGCGGCCCAGAAACCAGTAGTAGCCGTCTTCGTCCATCCACGCCTTGTCGCCGGTGTGGTAGTAGCCGCCGAACATGACCGAGGCGGTCTTTTCCGGCTCTTCCAGGTAGCCCCGGAACAGCCCCACGGGCAGCCCCTCGGCCACACGCACGCAGATTTCGCCTTCCTCGCCGGGGGGACAGACGTTGCCCGCGGCATCCTGCAACACCACGTCCCAGCCGGGCATGGGGCGGCCGATGGAGCCGGGCTTGGGCTGCATGCACGGCAGCGTGGCGATCTGCAGGGTGGTTTCGGTCTGGCCGTAACCTTCGTGGATGGGAAGGCCGGTGGCGGCCTTCCAGTCGTGGAACACGCTGTCGTTCAGCAGTTCGCCCGCCGTGGTGCAGTGGCGCAGCCTGGAGAGGTCGTAGGCGGACAGGTCCTGCCGGACCAGGAAGCGGTACACCGTGGGCGGCGCGCAGAAGGTGGTCACGGCGTGGTCGGCCAGCACGCCCAGCAGGGCCGCCGGGTCGAACTTGCCCCGGAAGTCGTAGACGAACACCGAGGCCCCGGCCATCCACTGGCCGTAGAACTTGCCCCACACCGCCTTGCCCCAGCCGGTGTCGGCCAGGGTCAGGTGCAGGTCGCCGGGCGCCAGGTCGTGCCAGTACATGCCGGTCAGCAGGTGCCCCAGCGGGTAGGTGTGCACGTGCTCCACCATCTTGGGCATGCCCGTGGTGCCGGACGAGAAGAAGATCAGCAGCGGATCCTCGCCCCCGGCGAACTCCAGCGGGCCTTCCGGACGGGGAAACCGGGCCTCCGCCGGGGTGAAGATGGTGTCGTAGTCCACCCAGCCGCGCGGCAGGGCGTCGCCCCCCACCTGCACGCACACGGCAAGGCTTGGACAGTCGGGCCGGGCGGCCTCCACGCGGTCCGTGATGGAGTGGTCCACGATGACGCACCTGGTCTTGGCGCGCTCCACGCGGAACACGATGTCCTTGGGGGTGAGTTGCGCCGGGGCGGGAATGGCCACCGCGCCCAGCCGGTGCAGGGCCAGCATGGACACCCAGAACTCGATGCGCCGGTACAGCACCAGCATCACCCGGTCGCCCTTGCGGATGCCCTGCAAGCGCAGCGCGTTGGCCAGCTTGGCCGAAGATTCGGCCATCCAGGCGAAGGTGTAGTCGCGCCGCACGCCCGCGTCGTCCACGTGGGCGATGCACAGCCGGGCGGGGTCGGCCGCCGCGGTGCGGTCCAGCACGTCGAAGGCGAAATTGAAGGTGTCCGGGGCGTCGATGCTGAATGTGGCGCAGAATTCCCTGTAATCCCTGGCGGTGAACTTGGTTGTATAGGTCATGGGTGCATCCCTGCGAAGCGATCCCTTGCGGGCTTGTTGACTGATGGCGTGTACGGCGCGCCCCCCGTGTTGGCGGCGGGGGCGTTTTCCTGCGGCGCAATCATGGGGACGTTGGCGCCGACACTGACGCGACACCGTGCCTCAGGGACCGTCGTACGATGAGGATTTTCGTTTGCTGGCAAGGAAAACAAGTCCGGCATGAGGGAGATACTCTTCTCGTATTCGACCGAAATGCCGGACACAGTTTGACGCAGCCAGCAAGCGAAAAGACCGTCGTACGATGGTCCCTAGCTAATTACGTCAAGAAAAACCGCGTCGTTGCCGTCAAGGCCGCGCAGGGCGTGCGGGATGCGCGAGCTGAAGTACAGGCTGTCGCCCGCCGCCAGCACGTGGCGCGCGTCGTTCAGCCAGATCTCCAGGCGGCCTTCCAGGATGTAGATGAATTCCTGGCCCCGGTGGTAGTTGAACACCAGGTCCTTCTCCTCCTTGGGCGGCACGCGCACCAGAAAGGGCTCCATGCGCCGGTTGGTGAAGCGCGAGGCCAGGTTCCAGTAGTCGTAGTCCTTGCGGCGCTGCACCGAAAGGCCCTCGCCCTTGCGCACCAGGCTGTACCCGTGCAGGTGGGCGTCGCCGCCGGAAATCAGCGCGGTCAGGTCCACGCCGCATTCGCGGGCCACGTCGGTGAGGAAGCTCACCGGAATCTCCACCTCGCCGCTTTCGAAGCGGGCCACCTCTGCCTCGGTGACGCCCACCTTGTCCGCCAGTTCCCGCTGCGAGAAGCCGCAGGCGTCGCGCAGCCCGGCAAGGCGCGGCGCGATCTCTTTGTAGGGGGGTTGCTGCATCGTCCGGTCCTCCTGTTGTGCTAGGGGCTGTTTCTAAATTAGAATGGCTCTAGACCATCAGGTCTTTGTTTTTTGCTACCAGCCGTTTCATTTCGGCAATGAGTTGGGGCAGGGGCTTGTTGTAGCGCCATTCACATTCTTTGAGGTGTAATTCGAAGTTCCTCTTCACC
>NZ_JBAIYT010000066.1:0-3080 GCF_036763125.1 Nitratidesulfovibrio sp. 1201_IL3209 | reverse complement strand
GCCGTTTTGGTGGCATCAATATCGATGCAAAAGCATTCAGCAATTTTTCCGGTTTTGTATCGGCTTAATTTGCTGTTTTTAAACATGATTCTAGCCTATCAGGGCTTGGCCTGATGGTCTAGAGCCAACCTAATTTGGAAACAGCCCCAGGAAAAAACGCCATCGACCGCCGGGGCGGGTCACGCCGCCGTCCCGAGGAGGCACCCCGTTCCGCCCGCCCTAACCCCGGCTCCGCACCGGCAACCCTTCATCCTCCGGCATCTTCACCACGCACATGTCCAAGACCCTGATCATCGCCGAAAAGCCCTCCGTTGCGCGCGAACTGGCCCCCCTTGTGGGCGCCGTGCAGCGCCGCGCGGGCTTTCTGGAAGGTCCGGACCATCTGGTCAGCTGGGCCGTGGGTCATCTGGTGGGCATCGCCGAGCCGGAGGAGCAGGACCCGGCCTGGGCGGGCCGCTGGACCTTGGACCAGTTGCCCATGCTGCCGCCGCGCTTCCGGCTGCGGGTGCTGCCGGAGACGGCGGACCAGTTCGCCGTGCTGCGCCGCCTGCTGACCGACGAGCGCGTCACCGGGGTCATCAACGCCACCGACGCCGGGCGCGAGGGCGAACTGATCTTCCGGCGCATCTACCTGATGGCCCAATGCGCCAAGCCCGTGCGCCGCCTGTGGGCCAGCGACATGACCGAAGAAGGCCTGCGCAAGAGCCTGGCCCGCCTGCTGCCCGACGCGGAAAAGCGCAACCTGGGGCTGGCCTCCTTTGCCCGCGCCGAGGCCGACTGGCTGGTGGGCATGAACTATTCACGCCTGTTCACGGTGAAGACCGGCGGCCTCGTCTCCGTGGGGCGCGTGCAGACCCCGGTGCTGTGCCTGCTGGCCGCCCGCCGCCGCGAGATCGAGCAGTTCGTGCCGCAGGATTTCTGGACCGTGGAGGGGATGTTCGCCCCCGGCGGCGGCGCCAGGGGACGCGCCGCACAGGACGATGCGGCCGCCTCCGGTGCGCCTTCCGGCACGTCCGCCACTTCCCCGGACACGCCCGCCGCTTCCCCGGACGCGCCGGACACCTTTCCCGCCGTATGGCACCGCCCGCCGGAACTGCGCGAAACCCGCGTGGACAGCGAGGACGAGGCCGCCGCCATCGCCGCCGCCTGCGCCGGACGCGAGGGCGTGGTGGAATCGGTGGCCAGCAAGGCGGGCAGCCAGCAGCCTCCCCTGCCCTTCGACCTGACCACCCTGCAACGCGAAGCCAACACCCGCTTCGGCCTGTCCGCCAAGGACACCCTGGGCCACGCCCAGGCGCTGTACGAAACGCACAAGCTGATCACCTACCCGCGTACCGACTCCCGCCACCTGACCAGGGAACTGTTCGCGGAAATCCTGAACCACTTCCGGGCCATCCACCACCTGTACCCGGACGAGACCATGCTGGCCGTCACGCGCATCAAGTCCGGCAAGGCCAGATTCGCCTGCGTGGACGACCGCAAGGTCACCGACCATCACGCCATCATCCCCACCGCCCGCAAGGGCGACCCGGCCCGCCTCTCGCAGGCGGAACGGCAGGTCTACGAGATGATCTGCCGCCGGTTCATCGCCGCCTTCTGCGCCGAGGCCAAATTCTCCACCTCCACGGTCACGGTGAAGGTGGGCGAGCACGCCTTCATCGCGCGGGGCAAGGTGTTCAGGGAAAAGGGCTGGCTGGCCGTGGAGCCGTGGCGCGCGGCGGAAGACACCCCCCTGCCGCCTCTGCGCAAGGGCGTCAGGCTGCATACGCAGGACATCCGCCGGGTGAAGCGCCAGACCAAGGCCCCGGCCCACTACACGGATGCGTCCCTGCTGGCGGCCATGGAAACCGCCGGAAAGCTGGTGGAAGACGAGGAGTTGCGCCAGGCCATGAAGGAACGCGGCCTGGGCACCCCCGCCACCCGCGCCCAGATCATCGAAACGCTGCTCCAGCGCGGCTACGCGGGCAAGCAGGGCAAGCGGCTCATGGCCACCGACCGGGGCATGCAGGTGGCCGAGGTCATCGAGGCGTTGCTGCCCGACGTGGCCTCGCCCGAACTGACCGGCACGTGGGAGAAGGCCCTCAAGGACATGGAGGCGGGCAAGGCCACCTATCCGCAGTTCATGCACGGGATACGCGAAAGCGTGTGGCACGGCGTGCACCGCATCAAGCGGGTGGGCGGGCGCAACCTGGACCGGTTGCTGGACGCGGCGGCCGAACGCCACGCCCGAACGCCCGACGGCCTGTGCCCCCTGTGCGGCGGAGAGGTGCGCGAAACCCCGCGCGGCTGGGCCTGCACCGGGCAGCCGCCCGCCCCTTCCGGAAAGAAGCGCGGCAAGCCATCGGGGGGCGCGCCCGATGCGGAAGACGGGGCGGAGCAGGAAACCGCGCGCGCCAGACGCGGCGCGAAGAAGGCCGGTGCGGAAGACGCCGCGCGGGATGGGGCCAACGGCAACGCCACGGAACCCGTCGCCGCCAACGGCGGGCGCTGCCCGTTCATCCTCTGGCGCACCACCTTCGGCCGCGAACTGGACGACGCCACGGCGCGCGAACTGCTGGCCACCGGCCGCACCGCGCAGGCCATGGACTTCACCTCGCGCCAGGGCAAGGGATTCCGGGCGCATCTGATGCTGAAGGGGGGCCGCCTGCGCCCCGAATTCGTGCCCGATAGACCGCTCCCGGTTCCGGACATGACGCCGGAGGGACCGGCCAGTTCGGCGGCTCCCGGTGACACTGCACCAGACATGGCATCCGACGCCGCACCGGGCACACCTGACGCGCCCGAAGCCGCCCCCGCCTCCGACATCTAGAACCATCGCGCCGCCACGCCGCCCATACCCCGCGCGTTTCCGGCCACCCGGCCGCCACCGGCCCGCGCCTCCGTTTCCCGCTTTCAACGCGGGCGCCTTCCCCCGTCCGGCGCCATGCCGTATGGCCGGGACGATTTCTTTCGGGAAATTTCAAAGGCTCTAGACCATCAGGCCAAGCCCTGATAGGCTAGAATCATGTTTAAAAACAGCAAATTAAGCCGCTACAAAATCGGAAAAATTGCTGAATGCTTTTGCATCGATATTGATGCCA
>NZ_JBAIYT010000065.1:0-3807 GCF_036763125.1 Nitratidesulfovibrio sp. 1201_IL3209 | reverse complement strand
CCAAGGCCCAACGTCAGTAAATCGTTAGCTTCCACGGCTCCTTCCCTCCTGGGCAAAGGGAAAGGCTACGATGCGTCAGGAAGGAGAGTCAAGAAAGCTGATTTCCACGTCTCGCGTCGAGGAACCCTTTTTCTGTGGGGGAGCGGACTCCTGTCTAGCCATGTCTTGGCGTGCAGCGCTTTTTTTGCACAAGCGGCCACCAACAGGACGGAAGCTGTCCAAGATTCTCTTGCATATTGCAAACAGCATGCCGGCGCTAGTATTTTTAAAAAGCCAACCGCCAAAGTTAATAATAAAAATACATCAAAGTTAAGGAGTTCGCTACCTCAGGGCTGCCTTACGCCTAGATATGCAGGCTCGCGCCCCCGGAAAAACTACCGGGTAGAGCCAATTCTTGGACAGTCCCAGAAGCCCTCGGCCCCGTTGATGTGGTCGCACTCTTTGGGGTGACCATGCTCTGGAGTTGCCCCTGCTAAGCCGTCTCCCTCCCTTTGACCAGCCCCCACGAGTTGTACCACTCATTATGTTAGTCTGTGCTGCCTACTTGAGTCCAGCGGTGGTCCCCAGGGGGAGCACCCTGTCCCTCGGGGTAGGGTGGCGACCGGCGCTGGTGGACGTTGCCCTAGCGAGCTATGCGGCCTGAATGTGTTATACTCCTGCCGCCACATTTCTAGAACCACCTGCGCCTCCCGGAGCGTATAGAACAGCTCCCCGTTCAGCTCCTCATCCCTCATCTTGCCGTTGAAGCTCTCGCAGTAGCCGTTCTCCCAGGGAGAACCAGGCTCAATGAACAGCGTCTTCACGCCGACCTTGCCGAGCCAGTCCCGCACGGCGTGGGCAGCGAACTCGGAGCCATTGTCTGACCGGATGAAATCCGGCGTGCCCTTTTCAACGAACAACCGTGCCAAGCAGTGCAGCACATCGTCGGAGCGGAGCTGCCTGGAAACCTCAAGAGTCAGACACTCCCGAGTGAACTCGTCGATGACCACAAGAATGCGAAACGCCCTTCCTTCGTGCGTCCTGTCCATGACGAAGTCATAGGACCATACGTGATTGGGCCAGCAGGGCCGCAACCGTATACAGGAACCATCGTTGAGCCAAAGCCTGCTGCGCTTCGGCTGTTTCTGTGGGACCTTCAGCCCTTCCTGACGCCAGATGCGCTCAATGCGCTTGTGGTTTACCAGCCAGCCTTCCCGCTCAAGCAAAGCCTGGATGCGGCGATACCCGTACCGGCCATACTCGCTGGCGAAATGGATGATGGCCGCCTTCAGTGGTTCTTCATCACTGGCTATGCTCGGGCGGTATCGCTGGGTCGCCCGAGGTTGCTCCAGCAAGCGGCACACTCGCCGCTCCGGCACATGAAGAACCGTACGCACATGAGCAACACACTCCCGGCGCCGGGAAGGGCTCAGAAGTTTCCCCTTGCCGCTTCCTGCAAGATGAGCTTGTCCAAGGTCAACTCTGCCACGGCCTTCTTCAGCCTGGCGTTTTCACGCTCCAGCGCTTTCAGCTTCTTGGCTTGGTCAACCTTCAGCCCGCCATACTCGTTGCGCCAACGGTAGAACGTCTGTTCACAGACACCCAGCGCCCGACACGTCTCGGCTACTGTCTTGCCCTTGGCCAGCGAAACCTCTGCTTCACGCAGCTTGGCAATTATCTGTTCCGGTGCTTGCCCTTTCCTGCCCATTGCCTTCCCTCCGTTGGCCAGAGACTAACAAAATCCCTGGCTCAGGTTTAGGGGGGCAGGTCACCTTTTTGTGGTTGTTGATGCGCGGATAAATTCTCTGGGGGATTTCATCCGCAAGCCCTTGTGGGGGGGGCTCTTCATGTGGGCTTCGAACCAGCCGGGAAGCTGAGCGGTCATGAAGAAGGGGCATTTTCGGTGGGATAGGTGGTGTGCTGGCTTGCTTGATTTGTTTTTAATCACTATGATTAACTCAGGGTCAATGTTTTGACCAACGAGGGGATAGCCATCCTGGTGAAATATCAGATGATGGAGTCTACACAGAGCAAGACTGAGGAGAACGTCATGCCCAAGGCTGAAACTCGCGTGCTGACTGCTCATGTACCCGTGCCACTGGCAGAAAAGGTAGACCAGGTGGCCAACCGTTTGGAACGCTCTCGCGGTTGGATCATGAAGCAAGCGCTTTCATCCTGGATCGCCCAGGAGGAAGAGCGTGACCGGTTGACGTATGAGGCGCTCGCCGAGGTGGATACAGATCGCGCCATCGATCATCAGGCTGTGCAGGCATGGGCGGATAGTCTGAGTACCGATGAACCGCTGCCGGTGCCTCGCTAATGAACCTGAAATGGACCAGCAAGGCTCTTTCCGACCTGACACGCCTGTATGAATTCTTGGCCCCTGTTGACCAACCTGCTGCCTCGCGGGCGGTGCAGGCATTGGCTAAGGCCCCGACCGTCCTGCTGACCAATCCGCGCATCGGTGAGCAACTCTTTGCGTTCGCCCCTCGCGAGGTTCGGCGGTTGCTTGTCGGGCATTATGAGATGCGTTACGAGATTCAGGATTCGACAGTCTACGTGCTGCGACTGTGGCATACTAGGGAGGGTCGCTGAAATGGCTTGTATCTGCTCCAGTGTAGGCTGTACCAGGGCATATAACTCCTGATCAGTTACCAAGGCGGCTCGTTCCCCACTCCCGCACATTCAAGGGGGTATAGCCCTTGGTCCTCGTCTTGGCCAGATAGCTGGCCCATTCCACGCATCTCTCGATGTCTCGTTGATAGCTGGCATCATGACGATCCAAGTGGATGAAGTCAGGGTGCCTGTTGCCGTCTCTGCTTCGGTCACACCTATGGAGGAGTCCTGGGTAGTCGATCCCAAGGGCACGCTGCCAGAGTTGTTCAGCCTTCTCCATGTGGTTCCAGCTGTGGCATGTGAGGTTGCCATTCAGGAGGAGCATCACGTGGTAATGCTGGTGTTTTTCTCTGGATTGTTCACGTGCCCAGACGTACTGGAAGGCTATCCCCTTGCGGGATAAATAGCGTGTAAAGCTGTTGAAAAAGCGTTGAATGTCGTCGTTTCCACGGGATGAATAGAAGTTTCTCGGATATCGTAAGTCAAAGCGGATGAAGAGCACTCTGCTGAATCTACTCGTCATGTACTCTATGCGGTCGATGATGGCATTGAGGATGTCGATACGACAAGGTTTGTCGTCATACGCTTGAACTGGATAGTCTCTGTGGGTTTTTTCTGTTATGAACATGGTGTGCTCCTTTGTTAGCTATTGAATTAATGGAGAGTGTTATTTGTTACACAAAAAGAAGCCGACACTTGTGATGTCGGCTCTTGATGTGGATCTAGATTTTGCTAGCTAATGATGATATGGTGTGGTTTTTGTAATAGGTGTATGTTTATGTTTTGATATTTATTTGTTTGCATATCTTTATATATTTAGTTCTTATGGATGAGAAGCATTAATAATGGTGATAATAAATAATGTATCTATAATAGATACAAGAGAGATAATACCATTTTAGCATGTATGATTTTTGAACATAAAATTGATATACTGGATAGTTTTGGATTTGAAAGCGATTGCTGCTGAAGTTTTTGTATGATGATTTTTTGTCAGACTTATTTTTTACATACTATGTGTGTAAAGAGATAGTATTCACCTGGCACGGCCTTGCTTGGCGTAACCCCCGCAGGGCGGCCGACAACTATTTGGGGCTTGCTGACTCGTCCGGCACCGGAAGTGCTTTCCTTGACTTCGGACTAAGCTCTAGCTAAGTCTAAATGGACAAGGAGTATCGTATGGAGGTGGCTATGAATATCGTCCCCATGCAC
>NZ_JBAIYT010000064.1:0-3875 GCF_036763125.1 Nitratidesulfovibrio sp. 1201_IL3209 | reverse complement strand
CTCTCGACCGCGAGGCGTCAATTTGGCATTGCTGTGCATGTTCACCCGGTTTCTTGGCGGTTGCTGTTGCTTGGTAACTCCAGCTTACCGGCCAGATTCCGGGTGAACAACCTATCGAAACACTACAGTTAGGCGAGCTTGCGAGCCTTACGGATGGCGACCGCAACGCGTAATCTTATCGTATTCGACCGAGCCTTAGCCGTTAGGTGAGCTTGCGAACCTTACGGATAAGGACAGCAACGCCATGGCAGGTGAAGTTTGACCTCGTTGCGCACGATGTCCGTAGGGCTCGCAAGCTCGCCCAACGGCCACGCTTCGCGCCCTTCGGGTCGGACGCCAACGGGCGAAAGGACAATTTAGAAACTGCCCCTACCCTGCGGGCCTCCGCAGGGCCGTGGCGGACTGTATGCGGTATGCCGCACGTCGGTCAACAAGACGATATTACCTGACCCGCGCGGGGTGCGGGCCGGGGGATGCCGATCAGCGCCGCCTGCCGCGTCCCTTGCCCGGAGGGCTGCCGGAAGCCTTGCCCGGCGCCGTGCCCGCCTTGTGGGGGGCCTCCCCGCCGTGCCGGGCGGGACACGGGTCGGCGTCACCTTTCGCCTCGTCCAGGCGCAGGGCGGCCTCCAGCCCGGGGTCGGGGGCCACGATGAGCGAGCGGGCCACCGCGTCCACCCGCACGGAACCGGCGGCGGCCCCTTTCACGGCGCGCACGTCGCGCACCAGGGCCAGCATGATCCGGGCGCGGGCGGCGTTGCGCTGCCAACTCTTCACCGCCACCAGTGCGGCGGCCTCGGCCAGGGTGCGCTCCGGCACCTGGTGCGCCGGGTGGTCGCGCCGGATGATCAGGTGCGCGCTGGGACCGTCCTCGGCATGCAGCCACCAGTCGAAGGGCGAGGCCATGCGCAGGAGTTCGGCGTTGCCCTCGGCGCACCGGCCGCGCAGCAGCAGGAAGCCGTCGGAACTGCGAAAGCGCTGCACGTCGCTGCCGGTTCCGGTGGCGCGGGGCTGTTTGCGGGAGTCGGGCGCGCCCTTGGCGGGCCGGGCGGCGAAGCGGAACTGCACCGGCGGCAGCCCGGCATCCGGGGATATGATGGGGGACATGGCGGGGGGCATGGCGGCGGACTGTTCGGCGGCGGCCAGGTCGCGCGCCACTTCGGCCCGGCGGCGTTCGAGAATGGCCAGCCCGCGCGCGCCCCGGCCGGAGCGGTGGAACATGGCGGCCATGTTCTCGCGCACGGTCAGCAGCGGATCGAGGCGGATGGCGCGCACGGCGGGTACCGCAGGGACGCCCGCCGAAGACGGTGCGCCCTCGTTCCCGGCTTCCGGCTCCACGGCTTCGGGCACCGTCACTTCCGGCAAACGGGCATCCGGCGCATACCGGTACAGTACCCCTTGCAGGGCCACGGCGTCGGCCCGCTGGTCCAGCAGGCCGCGCAGGCGGCGTTCCTCGTCGTCCAGCTTGGCCAGCAGGCGGCGCAGGCGCTTGGCCTCGGCCTTGAACGGAGCGGCGGCCTCGGTACGGGCGGCATCGGCAAGGCCGGTGAACGCGGCGACTTCGCCCAGCACGGCGGCGGCGTCCAGGGCGGATTCGTGCGCCTCTTCCGTCCTGCCGCCACGCAGCGACGCGGGCAGCGGCCACGCGGAAAGCTCGTCCGGCTCATCTGGCTCATCTGGCTCATCTGGCTCGCCGGGCTCACCGGGCTCCGTCCCGCCCGTGGCGCGTTGGCGGTACAGGAACACGTCGCCCTCGCCGGAATCCAGGTCCACCAACAGGGCGCAGGCGTCGAGCGCGCCGTCTTCCGGGATGTCGCGGGAAATATCGGAAGGGCTGCCGGGGGAGGCGGCGGCGGAATGACCACTGCCCACGAGGGCGGCCAGAGTGCGCCGCAGGGCCGGGGTCAGCACGGGGTCGGACCCGGCGGCCCCGTCCGCGCACAACGCGCGCAGGGCGTCCTGCAACGCTTCCGGCTCCGAGGGGGGCGGCAGTTGCGGCCAGGCCGGTTCCGCGCCGAAGTCAGGGGGCAGGACATCCACAAGGCGCATGCCCTCGCGCAGGTCCAGCAGCACCAGCGCGCCCTGCCCTTCCGGCTGTCCCGTTCCGGCCGCCATGCGCAGGGCCAGCCGGCGGCGCGGCCAGTCGCACCCCGCCCAGGCCACGCGCCGCCCGGCCAGGTGCTTGCGCAGCAGCATGACCTGGGCGTCGGGCCGGGCCGGATTGGGCGGCTTGTGCGCGGCCAGGTACAGCAGCGGCGCGCGGCGTCCGTGGCGCAGCACCAGCACCTGCTTGCGCCCGGCGGCGAAGATGGTGAGGGAATGGATGTCCGGCGCGGGCGCGTGGATTTTTTCGATGCGGCACCCGGTCAGCAGCGGGACCAGCGCCCGGCAGACCCGGCGGAACAGATGGGCGTCCATCGTCGTATTCCTGGGCAGCGTGTCCGGCGGCGCGTCCGGCGGGCGGACTCCGCCATGGCCCCCAAAGCGAAAACGGCCCCTCATCCGGAAGGGGTGAGGGGCCGTTGCGGGCTTCTAATCGCCTCGGACGCGCTCGTCGTCTTCCTGCTTGCTCTTGCAGTTGATGCACAGCTTGGTCACGGGGCGCGCCTTCAGGCGCGGCACGCCGATGTCCTCGCCGCATTCGTCGCAGATGCCGAAGGAACCGTCCTCGATGCGGCCCAGCGCCGCCTGGATCTTCTTGATGAGCCGCCGTTCGCGGTCGCGGATGCGCAGGGTGAAGGCGCGGTCCGATTCCATGGTGGCGCGGTCGGCCGGGTCGGCGAAGACCTCGTTGTTATCCGTCATGTCTTCCAGCGTGAGGTCGCCCTTTTGCGTGGCTTCTTCCAGCATCTGGGTCAGCAATTCGCGGAAGTATTCGATATCCTTCTGATCCATGGGGAACCTCCTCGCGGTACGCAGCGCGCCGCCGCCAGGCGGCACGCGTGCCGGGTGGGGCTGTCGCTTGCAAGGCAACTGCCATAAATCATCCGGCCGATAAAAGTAAAGGGGCGAGGACTGATTTCCGCTCGCGGAAGCCGGGGGACACGGGCGCGGGACGTTGGTGGGCGCCGACTGACGGCCCGAACGTCACGGGTGGCGCGGAACGGAGGAAGCAAACGGTGCGGGCGCCCCGCGCGACGGCCGGGCCGGGGCACCGCCGGAGGGGCCGCCTGAGGGATTGCCCGCCCTCCCTTATCGGCGGCTCCCCGCCGGGTCACGACGAAGGGTCGCCCCGCCACCCCGCCCGTTCCGTGCCCACAAACCCGCACCTGCCAACATCTTGCGGGAATCCGTCGAGTTTTTTCGGGAACCTCGCTTGACAGGGAGCGGGGCTGTGACGTAGAAGGCTCTCCTCGTTGAGCGGGAGTAACTCAGTGGTAGAGTGCAACCTTGCCAAGGTTGAAGTCGCGGGTTCAAATCCCGTCTCCCGCTCCAACGAACCGATGAGGCGGCATAGCCAAGTGGTAAGGCAGAGGTCTGCAAAACCTCCATTCTCCGGTTCAAATCCGGATGCCGCCTCCAGCATCGGCGCGGGAGTAACTCAGTGGTAGAGTGCAACCTTGCCAAGGTTGAAGTCGCGGGTTCAAATCCCGTCTCCCGCTCCACCGTCTCCTTCGGGTTCGCCGCACAGCGCGGCAAACCCTAATGATACCCCACCATTAGCGGGAATAACTCAACGGTAGAGTGTCAGCTTCCCAAGCTGAAGGTTGCGGGTTCAAATCCCGTTTCCCGCTCCAGAATTTAAAAAGACGGGGTCTTCGACGTTAGCTGTGGAATTCACGCCTCCAAGAGTTGGGTGATGGGCGCTCCGATCAGGTAGATCATGGTGATGAAGGTTGTTACGTTCCGATACCCTCTGGCCCGCGAGCGAGCAGCCT
>NZ_JBAIYT010000063.1:0-4628 GCF_036763125.1 Nitratidesulfovibrio sp. 1201_IL3209 | reverse complement strand
AGGGAAAAGCTGGGGGAAAGCCGGTGGAGGGAGGACGGGAAAAGACAGGAAAGCCGGGAGGGCCGGTGAAAAACGGGGCGGCGCGGAAAACGCGGTGCGCCACTGTCCGGCAGGGGCAGGGGCGGAGGCCGGAGGGGGACGGGCGGTGGTGGAGCGGGGGTGGTGGTGGAGCGGGCGGGACTACGCGCTGGCCAGTTCGCGCAGGCGGTCCATGTCGCGCACGCGGTAGGTTCCGCGCCCCATGCGGTCGAGGATGCCGGAGCGGATCATGTCGTTGAGCAGGGTGGACACGGTCTGGCGGGTGGCCCCCACCATGCCCGCCAACTGCTCCGTGGTCAGGTCCAGCCGGATGATCTGGCCGCTGCCGGGCTGCACCGGCCGGGTGGGCATGGCGTGCCGTTTGCCTGGCGCATGGGCGGGGGCGTCGGTAGCATCGGGAGCCGCGTCCGCGTCACCGGCTCCCGCCCGCTCCGCCTGCTCCAGCAGCAGGGCGGCCAGGCGGGTGTTGCTGTCGCGGAACACCAGCCCTTCGATGAGGAAAAAGGTGGAGCGCAGCATCTGCCCCAGCACCCGGACCATGATGGCCGAAACCTCGGGCAGGTCGGTCATGCGGCGGCGGAAGGCGCGGGTGTCGGCCAGCAGCACTTCGCCGTCGGCCATGGCCTGCACGTGCGCCCCGGTGTGGCTGCTGTAGATGTCGCCCCGCTCCAGAAAGGCCAGGGTGAATTCCTTGCCGCCGTACGAAAGGTACACCCGGAACCGCCCGGACTTCACCACCAGCACCAGGTCTTCCTGCTCGTCGGGCCAGAAGATGCCCTGCCCGCGCGCCACCCGGCGCACGGCGAACATCTCGCGCAGGGGGGCGGATTCGGGGCGCTCCAGCGCTTCCAGCAGATCGACGTCGGAGAGTTTCATCATCATGGAAGACTCCTGAGAGGAAGACCTTGGGCGTTCCGTCGCCGGGCGGCGGCCGTTAGGGGGTGTTTCCAACTTAGGATTTTTCGTTCGTTGGCAAGGAAAACGAGCCTGCCATGAGGGAGTATGCCTCAGCCGTTAGGTGAGCGAAGCGAACCTTACGGATGAGGACCGCAGCGCGCTCTTCTCGTATTCGACCGAGCCTTAGCCGTTAGGCGAGCGCGCAGCGCGAGTCTTGCCCTAGCCGTTGGTGAGCGAAGCGAACCTTACGGATAGGGACCGCAACGCGCGGATAAGGACAGCAAAGCTATGGCAGGCGAAGTTTGACGAAGCCAACGGGCGAAAAGACAAGTTGGAAACGCCCCCTACTCCAGCCCCGCCTTGCGGAACGCCTCGGCGATGCTCTCCGCGTACGGCGGTCGCAGCACGCCCACCTCGGTGACGATGCCCGCGATGAGCGCGGCCGGGGTCACGTCGAAGGCGAAGTTGAACACCGGCACCCCGTCCGGGGTGATCCGGGTGTCGCCCACGTGGGTCACCTCGCGCGGGGTGCGGTCCTCGATGGGGATGTGATCGCCGTCGGGGGTGTTCCTGTCGATGGTGGACAGCGGCGCGGCCACGTAGAACGGCACCCCGTGCTCGCGGGCCAGCAGGGCCACGGAATAGGTGCCGATCTTGTTGGCGGCGTCGCCGTTGGCGGCGATGCGGTCGGCCCCCACCACCACCTTCTGCACCATGCCCTTGCGCATCAGGTGGCCGCAGGCGTTGTCGCAGGCCACGGTGACCGGGATGTGGTCCTCGTGCAGCTCGAAGGCGGTCAGCCGCGCGCCCTGCAGGAAGGGGCGCGTTTCGTTGGCGATGACCGAAATGTTCTTGCCCGCGTCCACCGCGCCCCGGATGACCCCCAGCGCCGTGCCGTACCCGGCCGTGGCCAGCGCGCCCGCGTTGCAGTGGGTCATCACCGTGTCGCCGTCGTCGATCAGCGCCGCGCCGTGGCGGCCCATGGCGCGGTTGATCTCGATGTCGTCGCGGTGGATGCGCCGCGCCTCCGATTCCCACAGCGAGATCAGGGTGGCGAAGGGCGCGTGCCCGGCGGTCTTCCATACCTTGCGCATGCGGTCCACGGCCCAGCGCAGGTTCACCGCCGTGGGCCGCGCGGCGGCGATGCGCCCCAGCAGGCCGTCCAGCACGGGGTGCCAGTGGTCGCCCGCCTCGGCGGCCTCGTAGGCGGCCAGCACGCAGCCCCACGCGGCGGTGACGCCGATGGCCGGAGCCCCGCGCACCACCATGACCTGCAAGGCGGTGACGATGTCTTCCGTGGTCCGGCAGACGAAATCCTCCTGCCGGGTGGGCAGCAGCCGCTGGTCGAGTAGGATCAGGGCGCGCTGGGCGGCGTCGTAGCGGATATGGTGTTCCATGGGGCCTCCGTGGAATGGGCGCGGGTGCAGGGCGTGGTGCGGCAAGGCGCGCGGGGATGGCCCGTGGCGCCATGCCGGGCGGCGGGCCTAGTGCTTGCCTTCCCCGCCGGGTGTACCGTCCCGGAGGCGACTCGGCAAGGGCGCGGCGTCGGTCAGGCGAGGGGATGGCCGCGTGCGGGCCTGTTTTGCCGCCTGATGGTCCTGTTCCGCTGGCACGGCTTTCGTCTTTCGCATACTGTATACAATTCTTGACAGCCGACCCGGTTCGCGGCATGAGCACTCCATCACACCGCATTCTTCATACAGCCCCGCGCGCAGCAAGAGGAGCTTCGTTCATGTCCGGCAATCCTTCGCAGTCTTCCCGTCCCGGCGCCGCCGGGTTCGTGTCCCTGGCCTCCGACGGGGGCGTGGCCGCCCGCGCCGCCCGTACCGACCTGTCCCGCCCGGCGTCTCCGCCCGCCCCTCCTGCGCTGGACGGCATGTTCGGTCCTTACGGCGGGCAGTACGTGCCGGAGCACATCAAGCCCGTGCTCGACGAACTGGCCGCCACGTTCGAGCGCTACCACGCCGACCCGGACTTCCTGGCCGAACTGGACTACTACCTGACCCGCTATTCCGGCCGCCAGACGCCGCTGTTCCTGTGCGCCAACCTTACCGCGCGCCTGGGCGGGGCGAAGATCTACCTCAAGCGCGAAGACCTGAACCACCTTGGCGCGCACAAGGTGAACAACACCATCGGCCAGATATTGCTGGCGAAACGCATGGGCAAGAAGAAGGTCATCGCGGAAACGGGCGCGGGCCAGCACGGCGTGGCCACGGCCGCCACCGCCGCGCTCATGGGCATGCGCTGCACCATCCATATGGGCGCGGAGGACATGGAGCGCCAGAAGCTCAACGTGTTCCGCATGCGCATGATGGGCGCGGACGTGGTGCCCGCCATGAGCGGCCAGCGCACCCTGAAGGAGGCCGTGGACGAAGCCCTGGCCGCCTGGCTGGGCGACGCGGAAAACACCTTCTACCTGCTGGGTTCCGCCGTGGGGCCGCATCCCTACCCGCGCATGGTGCGGCACTTCCAGTCGGTGATCGGGCGCGAGGCCCGCGCCCAGATGCTGGAGGCCGAAGGCCGCCTGCCCGACTGCGCCGTGGCTTGCGTGGGCGGGGGCTCCAACGCCATCGGCCTGTTCGCGGACTTCATCGGGGATGAGGGCGTGCGGCTCATCGGCGTGGAACCGGCCGGGCGCGGCCTGACCTACGGCGACCACGCGGCCACCCTGTGCATGGGGTCGCCGGGCGTCATGCACGGGTTCCATTCCTACATGCTCAAGGACGAGGCGGGCGAACCGGCAGCCGTGTATTCCATTTCGGCCGGGCTGGACTACCCCGGCGTGGGGCCGGAACACAGCCACCTCAAGGATCTTGGCCGCGCCGAGTACGCCAGCGTGACCGACGTGGAAGCCCTGGACGCCTTCTTCGTCCTGTCCCGGACGGAGGGCATCATTCCCGCGCTGGAATCGTCCCACGCCCTGGCCCACGCCATGAAGCTGGCGCCCGCCATGGGCAGGGACGCCATCATCCTGGTGAACCTGTCCGGCCGGGGCGACAAGGACGTGGCCCAGGTGGAGGAAATGGTCAGCGCCGGGCTGGTCACGCCGCCCACGCTGTAGGTCTTGCCCGCAGCATCGAGGGTAGCCGGGCTGGCGCGGGGCCTGCCCGGCTTTGGCTGCAAGTTTTTATATCTGCAAATTCAGTGTGTTATCTGAAAAATGCGCGCCGCCCGAAAAAAGGTTGTTGACCTTGGCGGGGGATACGCATAGATACCCGCTTCCGCGCCGGCGACCGGCGGCAGCGCGTGAACAGCGCGCCGCCATTCGGAATTCTGCGTGGAGTGCTCTTTCTACCTTGTAGGCCCCGCCGGATGATGTGCCCACACAGGCAGCATCCACCGGCCACGAAAAAAGTGAAAAAGGGCGTTGACAGCGGATGCGGGATACGGCAAAAAGGCCGTCCGCGCCGCGACAAGGTCGAGGGCACGGCGGAGCACTGGCTCCGGCGGTCTGAACAGACCACGGTTCTTTGACAAGTAAATAGCGAGTCGGGAAGGAATCAGCCTTTACGATAAGTAATCAATCGTGCGGGTGTCCCAAGTACGGGGCGTTCGTGCGACTCTGGTTTTTCAACTGGAGAGTTTGATTCTGGCTCAGATTGAACGCTGGCGGCGTGCCTAACACATGCAAGTCGTGCGTGAAAGGGCTTCGGCCTGAGTAAAGCGGCGCACGGGTGAGTAACGCGTGGATG
>NZ_JBAIYT010000062.1:0-4795 GCF_036763125.1 Nitratidesulfovibrio sp. 1201_IL3209 | reverse complement strand
TGGGTATTCATAAAAACTCCATTCGTACTTAATTGCGTACATAATTCAGGATAGCACCCGCTCGAAAGCTGGTCAAGACCGCTTTGCCTTCCGCGTGGCAGGAAAAGACTGCGGATTCCCTTCATGCCATGATACGGCAATGATCGGCGCTGGAATGCTTTGCCATGCGCTGATTTGTCAAACCTATTGAACTGCGCAATAGCACGCGATGATTCGTCGATAGTATTCATAGGCATTGTATTGACCATGCCATTGTTACGTGTGTTTGTGCATTCTTGCGTATACTTTCGTACTGCATGAAATTGCGGATTGAGAAGGCAGGACAAGGGCGGTGGGTACACCTCCGGGTGTTCCCGCTTCCGTCCCGCCCTCCGGGGGAGAGGGCTTATTCGCCGGGCTTCGCCCGCTCAACGCGAAAACAACTCCAGAGGAAACGCGACGATGAGCGCCGGAGGCAATGAAAAAAGCTCCCGTGCCACTTTACAGCGGCGCGGGCGCTGCGGTTTACAGGTTTCGTTGTGCAGGCGGCTTACAGCCAGGAAGGCCCGCAGCGCGTATCTCAGGGTCAGGGATTACGACCGCCTGACCGAAGGCATCGCCCTGCTGAAAATTCTTGCACGGGGCGAAAAGAGCATTCAGGAAGGCCGGGGAGTTCCGGCGGAAGACGCCTTTGCCCGCATCCGGGCTACGCTGGAAGAGGCCAAGGCCAATGGCTGACGTTGCCCTGACGCCAGAGGCCATCGAAGACATCCTTGAAATATACGGCTACATCCTTGAGCGCGATGGAGAGGAGCAGGCCGAGTCCATTCCGGGCCGACTGGAAGGAAGAGTTCGCGGCCTTGGAACGTTTGGCCTGCGCGGCAAGTTTCCCGAAGAGCTTGTGCCGTTCGGCAACAGAAACATCCGCGAGGTGCAGGAAGCGCCCTGGCGGATTTTTTATCGCCCCGAGGGCGGGAAAGTGTTCGTGCCCGGCGTTCTGGATGGCAGGCGGGCCGTCAGGGAACTGCTTGAGCATCGTTTGCTGTAGGAAGCGTTGACGAACGTCCCGCCGCCGTCATGGGGCGGCGGCGGGGCGAATGTACGAGTACGGAGCGGTGCGCCGGTGGTGGAACTTCCGTGGGGAAGTGAAGCCAGCGGCGCACCGTCTGTTTCAGCCAAGCCGGGTCGGACCTTTGCGGGGCTCATGCCGGGGAGCCCCGCCTTGGCGTGAACGGCCCAACGAAAGCCGCCCCCCGAGCCCCGCTAGTGGGGAATGCAGGCAATTACGAACAGACCGGTCTTGGGCGAAATGTGCGGTGTCGGGTAGATGAGATTGGCAACCCCAAAAGCCTGTTCTGGATAATCGGCGTCCGCTGTGCCCGTCCAGTGGGTCTCGTTCGCCAAATTCGCAGGCCAGGTTCCACTGCGCAGCGTGCCGAACCCTTCGACGGGGACGGGATCAGTGTAGATGACAACTGATTGGGGGAGAGCGTCCTCCCCATTGATTTTGGGCACCCGCCCACCGTGGCTTGCGCAGTAGGTGCCGGCTTCACTCCAGGTCATGGTTTTGGACGCTCCGCTGTCGTCCAGCGAAGTGCCGGTCAGGAATCCCGCGGCAATGACGCCGATTGTGAAGGGAGAGGAATAGGCGGACTCGCTCGAACCGGCGCGAGCGGCCACGACGACCATGCGCGGGGTGGGGTTGATGGCGCCGGAAGGCGTTATCTGGCCATTGGCGTCCGTTATGCCGGAAAGCGGCAGGGCTGTCGCTTGTGCGCCGTTGCCGCCGTATGTCTTGTACAACAGGGTGACGGAAACGCCGGCAACGGGAGTGCTGTCGTCATTCCGCACCGTGATGGTCCCGCCCAGCGCCCCGTTGCCGGCCACCGATACCCCGGATACGTCGAGCGTGTAGCTTGGGCCTCCGCCGCCCAGTTCCGCCGCCGTGAAGGTGCGGTCGACGCCGCCGCCCTGCACGTTCAGCGTCGCCCCGGCGGTCAGGCCGGTGACGGTCACGCGGAACGTGCCGTCCCTGCCCGTGGTGTAGACCTGCGACAGGGTGGCCGCGTGGGCTTCCCTGGGCGAGAACAGGCCACCCAGCATGTCCCCGGCCTGCGCCAGGAAGGTGGCGGGCACGCTGCGCGCCTGCGCCAGCGTGGTCACCCCGGAGGCGGTGACCCGCACGGTCTGCCCGGCCATGTATTCGTCGAAGCCGTTCCTGATGCGGAAGGAGAACACGTTGCCGTTGCGCCCCGTGAACTCCACGTGGTAGTTGCTCTTGGCCTTGTATTCCAGGATGATGCGGTTCTCGCGGTCCACAAATTCATGGCGCGAGCCCTGTACCGTGCGCAGTTCGGCCACCTTGTCGTGGCTGGTCTGCTGTTCCCACGGCATGCCGAACAGCCAGGTCAGGCGCAGGCCCAGTTCGGTATCGGTGCTGCCGCGTTCCGTGGTGCGCTGGTTCACGAAGCCGGACACCAGCGGGATGGGCGTGTATTCCAGCCCGTAGCTCCACACCTTGGGGTCCTCTTCCAGCTTGTCGGCCCCGAACATGCCCACGTGGTCGCCGTACCACTGGGTGAACGCGCCCGTCAGGGCCACGTTGCGGTAGAAGGGCAGGTAGCCCTTCACCCGCACGTCCCACCCTTCGGCGGCGCGCTCCTTCACGAAGTCGCCGTCGAAGTCCTCTGAATCCTTCCAGCCGGAAACGGGAAAATAGTAGTTGGGCGATACGCGCAGCCAGTCGTACTGGCCTTCCAGCCCCACGCCGCCGCGCTGGTGCCCGCGCGTGAAGTCGTGGTCGTAGAAGGCGTTGTAGCCGAGCATCCAGTTGCCGGAATCCACGTTGTCGCCGGGGGCGTCGCCGCCGGTGGCGAAGGGGTACCAGCGCTGGCCCAGGCCGACGTTGCCTATCCAGCGGTCGCGGCTGTCTTCCGCGTTCATGGTGCGCGCGCCGAACTGCGAGAACACCGTGGTGTGCTTGCCGTCGTACCACGGCAGCAGCACGTCGCCCTCGCCGTTGAGCTTGCCGTCCCAGTCGGTCATGAAGTTCAGCCGGGCGCGGCCGTTGTCGGTCAGGCCGCCCAGGGCCGCCTCGCCCATGCTGTTCAGGAAGCCCATGCCGTGGTTCAGGCCCCGCTGCATGAGGTAGTTGTGCGGGTCGGTCACGCCCAGCAGGCCGTAGCCGTCCATGCTCGTGCGGTTGGCGGCGCGGCCGTCCATGGCGTCGTCCATGTCCCAACTGTCGGCGCGCAGCGGGTCGTCGGCCGCGCCGTAGCGGCCGTTCAGGCCATAGCCGAGGCCGTGCGAGGCATACCCGGCTGCGCGGCGGCCGTCGAAGCTGCCGCTGGCCGCGCTGTTGCCGGTGGCGCCGTCGGCCCGGCGCGCCGTGCCGTCCTCGTGGAAGCCCCGGCCCTGATCGGCGTTGGGGTCGGCGTTGGGGTCATGCTGCGGGGCGTATGGATCTGGCCGGTTGCCCTGCAAGCCCGGCAGGCCCAGAAGCCCGGCCGCGCCGTTGAACAGGGTTTCCGCAAGGCTTCCGGCCCGCTCGGCGGATTGTGCGGTGGGTGCGCCCTGCCGGTCCGCCGGGGCGGACGAGTCCGCGGATGGTGAGGACGCCGGGGACGCGGCGGACAGGGACTTGCCGTCTTCGCCGCGCGCAAAGCTGGCCCGCGCGGCGGCGTCTTCTCGCCGGGCCGCCTCGATGGCCGCCGCGCGTTCCGGGCCGTTGAGCCGGGCGTGCACGCTGGCGGCATCGTCATCCATTTCCATCCTGTTTTCCGCACCCGGCGCGTCCGGCGTGGCCGCCCCGCCGGCCAGCGGCAGGGGAACGGTCATGGACAGGACAAGGGCGAACACGAGGAAGCGGCGGAACCAGTCGAGATGGCGCGCGCGGGGCCGGGCATGGCGCGCGGGAGCGGGGCATCGCATGAGCGGACTCCTGAAGAGCGGTTGGAAGATGCGGGGCCAGATGAAAAGAAACGGCGCTATCGCAGAAGGATAGCGCCGTTTCTTTTTTCGCGGCATCACCCGGAACGGGTGATATTCACTGCCGCGGCGTCTGGGGCAGCGTCTGGGGCAGCGTCCGGGGCAACGTCTGGCGCAGGGCCGTGCGGGAGGTGGCGCCCGTCTTGCGGTAGGCGGTCTTGAGGTGGGGTTTCACCGTGTTGGGGCTGAGGAACAGTTGTCCGGGATTTCCGTGTTGGAAAGCCCCTGCGCCGCGAGGCTGGCGGTTTCGTATTCCCGCCGGGACAGGCCGAAGACCCCCCGGGGGGAATACAGCCTGTCGGCGATGGCCATGCGCCCCGCCCGCAACCGTTCCGACAGCGCCCGGAGGGAGGCGGCGAAACCGCCCGTTTCGCGCCAGCGCCGCAGGTGCAGGGCCAGCGCGATCATCCAGCCTTCGGCGCGGCGGTGCAGTTCCGCCGCCGCCTCTTCCGCCTTGTTCGTCAAGCAGTTTTATCTGACTGAAACATATTGAGAAAAATAGAATGAGAAAATATTCTACCAGCAACGATACCAGCAGTTTCAGCGGGTATAGATGGACAATGATGGACGCAAAAAGAGCGCCCGCCTCCATGAAGAGGCACAGGCGCTTCGGGGCGGGCTTTGATGGTGTTTTATTCCGGCCTGAGGGTCATCAGCCGCTTACGGAGCATGGCGCTGATACTTCTTTGGGCGCGGGCGACTAACACTATCCAGACCATTCGCTCGGCTTCCATCGGCAGATACACCATGCGAAATCCCTTGATGTGGATTTCTTTGTATTCCCTGGAGACCTGGAGCAGTTCGGGCACGGGATGGCCGCGCAGGGGCA
>NZ_JBAIYT010000061.1:0-5213 GCF_036763125.1 Nitratidesulfovibrio sp. 1201_IL3209 | reverse complement strand
TTTTGGTGGCATCAATATCGATGCAAAAGCATTCAGCAATTTTTCCGATTTTGTAGCGGCTTAATTTGCTGTTTTTAAACATAATTCTAGCCTATCAGGGCTTGGCCTGATGGTCTAGAGCCTTTCGTATTTCGACGTGGAGGGCGCGCGCACCCTGGTGGCGTAACCGCCGCCCGGCCCTTCCGGGTGGATGGACAGACAGCCGCCTCCCCGTGCGGGAAGGCGTTACCGGAGCTTGCCATGCGGCACGCCCAAGGGCGTTTCCTGGCCTCTGAACTGGACGACGTGGCACCCGACAAGGCGCGTTTTCATGTGATTCCCGTGGGCTACGAGGAAAGCGTTTCCTACGGCGGGGGCACGGCGGCGGGGCCTGCGGCCATCCTTGCGGCGTCGGACCAGTTGGAATTGTGGGACGGCGAATCGGTGCCCGCCGAGCTTGGCATCCACACCGCGCTCGCCGTGGACTGTTCCGGCGGGGCCGGGGCGGTTCTGGAACGCATCGAGGCGGCCACGGCCACGGTCCTGTCCCACGGCGGCCTGCCCGTGCTGCTGGGCGGCGAGCACACCGTCACCCTGGGCGCGCTGCGGGCGCTGCACCGCAGGCACGGCAGCTTTGGCCCTTTCGGTGTAGTCCAGTTCGACGCCCACGCCGACCTGCGCGACAGCTACGGCGGCACGCCGTACAGCCATGCGGCGGTGATGCGCCGCGCCGTGGCCGACCTGGGCCTGCCGCTGTTCCAGATCGGGGTGCGCGCCCTGTGCCGCGAGGAAGTGGACTGCCGCGTCGCGCTGGGCATCGGCCACCTGGACGCCGCCGCGCTGGCCCGCCACGGCATCCCCGACCCGCTGCTGCCGCCGGACTTTCCCGAGCGCATCTACGTGACCTTCGACGTGGACGGGCTGGACCCGTCCATCATGCCCGCCACCGGCACCCCGGTGCCTGGCGGCCTTGGCTGGTACGACGCCCGGCGCTGCCTGGAACTGGCCATGGCCGGGCGGCAGGTGCTGGGTTTCGACGTGGTGGAACTGGCCCCCATGCCGGGCTTTCACGCGGCGGACTTCGCGGCGGCCCGGCTGGTGTACGACATCATGGGGCTGGTGCAGCGGATCTGCCGCTGACGGTCGCGTTCCGCCTTCGCCTTTCTTCCCCCGCACGCTTCGCACACCGCGCGGTCCAGCCCCCCCGCACACCACATGCACGCACCACGGGCGGAGCCCGCGCATGCATGCGATGCAACGACAGCGCCCCGGCTTCCGGATGTTTCCGGGCCGGGGCGTTTGCGGTGCGGTGGTGCTGCCAGAGCGGCGGGACAGGGCGGGACAGGGAGGGGCAGGGCTGGTCGGGGCAGGGCGGGCGCCGCGCAGGTGCCTCCGCCGGTCAGGCGTCGCCCCCGTCACTCCTGTCACTCCCGTCACGGGGCACGGTCAGCCTTCTGCTCCTGGCCAGCAGCGCGGTGAACCCGTCCGGCGGCAGGGGACGGCTGAACAGGAATCCCTGCACCTCGTGGCATCCTTCCAGCAGCAGGAAGTTGAGCTGCTCCGGGGTTTCCACGCCCTCGGCGATCACGCGCAGCCCCAGCCGGTCGGCCATGGTGATGATGGTGGCGGCGATGGCCGCGTCGTTGGGGTCGTCGGGGATGTCCCGGATGAACGAGCGGTCGATCTTCAGCGAGGTCAGCGGCAGGTTCTTCAACTGGTACAGCGAGGAGTACCCGGTGCCGAAGTCGTCCACCGAAAGGGCGATGCCCATCTCTGCCAACTGGTTCAGCTTGCGGATGGCGTGGTCCACGTCGGTGACGATGGTGGATTCGGTGATCTCCAATTCCAGCAGGTACGGGGGCAGGCCCGTTTCGGCCAGCACGTCGGCCACCATGCCCACCAGGTTGGGGTGGCGGAACTGGTGCGGTGAAAGGTTCACGGCCACGTGCAGGTCGGTGTGCCCGGCGTCGCACAGGGCGCGGGTTTTCGCGCAGGCCAGGCGCAGCATGTGCTCGCCAAGGGGCACGATGAGCCCCGTGGACTCGGCCAGGGGAATGAATTCCGCCGGGTGCTCCTGGCTGCCGTCGGCGCGGGTCCAGCGGGCCAGGGCCTCCATGCCGGTGATCAGGCCGGTGTGCAGGTCCACCCTGGGCTGGTAGTGGGCGGTGATGTCCCCGGCGGCCAGGGCGCGGTGCAGGTCGCCTTCCAGCGACAGGCGGCGCACGGCGCGCTCGTTCATGGCCGGGGTGAACAGGTGGTAGCGGCGCTTGCCCTGCTCCTTGGCCCGCGACATGGCGATGTCGGCGTTGCGCACCAGGGTGTCCGGGTCGTCTCCGTCGTCGGGGAACAGGGCGATGCCCACGCTGGCGCCCACGAACAGTTCGTGCTCCTGCACGCGCACCGGGTCGGTGAACCGGGCCAGCAGCCGTTCGGCCACCTGGGCGGCGTCGCGTTCGTTCTCCACGTCCTGCAGCACCACCACGAATTCGTCGCCGCCCACGCGGGCCAGGGTGTCCTGCGGGCGGACCATCTGGCGCATCTGTTCGGCGGCCTGTTGCAGGTAGATGTCGCCCACCATGTGGCCCAGGCTGTCGTTGACCTGCTTGAAGTTGTCCAGGTCCACCGACAGTACGGCCACCTTGCGCCCCTCGCGCCGCGCGCCGTTGATGGCCATGCCCAGGCGGTCGCGCAGCAGGGCGCGGTTGGGCAGGCCGGTGAGCGCGTCGTGGTGGGCCTGGTGCTGGATCTGCGATTCCTTGGCCTTCAGTTCCGTGATGTCGTGGAACACGGCCACGTAGTATTCGGTGCGGCCGGTGGGGCCGGGTATGGCGCTGATGCTCAGCCACTCGGGATAGACCTCGCCGTTCTTGCGGCGGTTCCAGATCTCGTCTTCCCAGCGGCCGTCCTCCACCAGGGCGCGCCACATGTCCTCGTAGAAGGCGTCGTCGTGGTGGTGCGATTTCAGGATGCGGGGGGTATGGCCCACGGCCTCTTCGGCCGGATACCCGGTGATGGTGGTGAAGGCCGGGTTCACCGCCATGATGGTCCCTTCCGGGTCGGTGATGCAGATGCCTTCCAGCGCGTTGCGGAAGACCCGTTCGAACAGCCGGGCCTGCCGTTCGGCGGCGCGGCGGCCGGAAATGTCGTGCACCACCACCAGCGCGGAGCGCCCCCCGTCCTGGCCCGGCGCCAGGGACAGGGGCAGTGGTTCCACGCTCACCTCGGCCTCGTGGGTGCCCCGCGCGGTACGGCACACCCCTTCCATGCAGAACCCGCCGGTGGGGCAGAACCCGCCGATGGGGCCGGCGCCGTCGGACGGCGCGCCGGGAATCCCGGCGGTCTCCGGGGGGCAGCCGGACAGCAGGTGGTCGATGCGGACCTCCACGTCCTCGGGCAGCAGGTCCGCCGTGCGCCGGGTCAGCAGGGTTTCGCGGGGGTAGCCGGAAAGGCGTTCGGCGGCGCGGTTGCAGTCCAGGATGCGGCCCCCCTGGCCGCGCACGTACACGGCGTCCGGAGCCAGTTCGAACAGGGCGCGGAAGCGGGCCGTGCTTTCGGCAAGTTCCGCGGTGCGCTGGCGCACCTCCTCCTCTATTTCGGTCTGGACCACGGCGGTGACGTCGAAGGCAAGGCCCAGTATGGCGCCGGGGCCTGCCACCTCGGGCGGCAGGGGCAGCTTGGCCACGCGGAACACCCGCTCGGCGTCGCCGCCGGGCAGCATGCGTTCGCACATCAGGGGGGCGGAGGTGGCGGTCACCCGCCGGTCTTCGTCCAGCAGGGCGCTGGCCACGGCGGGGGGAAAGACGTCGCGCGGGGACAGGCCCACCACGTCGATGCCGGGCACCCCGGCCAGGTCGGCATACAACTGGCTGGCGGCCAGGTAGCGACCGTCGCCGTCGCGCAGGAACAGGGCCACCATGGGGTTGTCCAGCAGGGCGCGCAGTAGGCCGGAGGAAGGCGCGGGGGACGCCGTGGATGCATCCGGCCCGGCATGTTCGGAGGATGCGCCCCGAGTGACGTGTAGTTCCATCCCGTCGTCCCGCATGTCGCCCGTCATCGGACCCCCCCCTTGAAAGCATGGCGCGCGTGGCCGCCCAGATGGCATGCCATATCAGAAAGCGCCGATGGCCGGAAGAGGCGCGGGGGCGCCTTGCCCGATGCCTGTCCGTGCCCGGTGCCTGTCGGGGCCGGTGGGGCCGGGGGAGCGGCGAACCGGCGCGGGGGTTGCGCAGGTCGCGTCAGTCGTGCCATTGTGCATGCATCGGCATCCCCCCGGCATGTCGCGAAAACCGTTCGCCCGCGCCGCTGCGGGACGATCCGGCGACGACGGGAGATGCGCCCACGCGACGCCACCGGCGCGCACAGCACGAAGGAGTCCGCGTCATGTCCTACGCAAGAATACTGCTTCCCATGGATGGTTCGGAGCATGCGCGCCTGGCCCTGCGCCACGCGGTGAACCTGGCCCGCTGCGGCGGCCGGGGACACGTGGTGCTGATGCACAGCTTCGGCGAGATACCGGCCCTCATCGGCGGCGAGGCGCGCGAGGAATTGGTGCGCGAATGCACCCGGGAGGCGGAAGCCCTGCTGGCCGAGCCGCGCGCCCTGCTGGCCGAACTGGGCGTGTCCACTTCCGTGCGCATCGTGGACGGCGCGCCCGGCAGGGCCGTGGTTCGCGTATGCGACGAGGAAGGGTGCGACACCATCGTCATGGGGTCGCGCGGGCTGGGCGAACTGGGCGGCATGATCATGGGCAGCGTCACGCATCAGGTGCTTCAGCTTTCCAAGGTGCCCGTGCTGGTGGTCCGGTAGGGGCCGCTTCCAAATTGTCTTTTCGCCCGTTGGCTTCCGACCCGAAGGGCGCGAAGCGTGGCCGTTGGGCGAGCTTGCGAGCCCTACGGACATCGTGCGCAACGAGGTCAAACTTCGCCTGCCATGGCTTTGCTGTCCTTATCCGTAAGACTCGCGCTGCGCGCTCGCCTAACGGCTAAGGCTCGGTCGAATACGATAAGAGTATGCGCTGCGGTCGCCATCCGTAATGCTTGAAGACTCGCCTAACGGCTGCCGCACTCCCTCATGGCAGGCTCGTTTTCCTTGCCAACGAACGAAAATCCTAAGGCTCTAGACCATCAGGCCAAGCCCTGATAGGCTAGAATCATGTTTAAAAACAGCAAATTAAGCCGCTACAAAATCGGAAAAATTGCTGAATGCTTTTGCATCGATATTGATGCCACCAAAAC
>NZ_JBAIYT010000060.1:0-6351 GCF_036763125.1 Nitratidesulfovibrio sp. 1201_IL3209 | reverse complement strand
GGGGGCGCTTTGAAAAGCGCCCCCGCCCCCGATTCTCTTCATCTTCTCTCTTTCGCCCCTTCTTTTCCCGCCCTACTTCCTGGGCCGGATGTGCGCAAGCACACGGTCGCGGGCCTCGCGCGAGGCTTCCGTCTCCAGTTCGTCCAGTTCGTCGCGGTCGGCAAAGCGGATGGCCCCGCAGGGGCACATTTCCGCGCAGGCGGGGCCCAGGCCCACGGCGCGCCGCCCGGCGCACAGGTCGCACTTGCGCACGGCCACGCCCCGGTCGGTGGCGAAAAAGGCGGCATAGGGGCAGGCGATGACGCAATTGCGGGTCTCGCAGCCCCGGCAGAGCATGGGTTGCAGCACCACGGCGCCGTCGCGGTCGCGCATCAGCGCGCCCCGGTTGCACACCTTCATGCAGTGGGCGTGTTCGCAGTGCTGACAGTAGATGGGAATCATCTGGCCGTCGCCGGTGCGGGCCATGGCGATGCGCGGCGTGTCGTACAGAAAGCCGCACACGGCCTCGCACGTTTCGCAGCCGATGCATTTGCTGTAGTCGATATGCAGGGTCTTGCCCCTGCCGCGGCATTCCGACATGGCGTGCTACCTCGGCCCGTTGGATGCGCCGGGGCGCGTGATGACGTCGGCATCGTAGTTGTATTCGTTTTCGCGGTGCTGCGCCTTCAGGTCCAGCCAGTTGGTCAGCGACCGCGCGGCGCGCAGCCCGCTGTACACGGCCTTGCCGATCTTGCTGGGGCCGGTCAGCACGTCGCCCGCCACGAAGACGTTCTCTATGCTGGTCATGTGCAGCCAGCGCACCTCGCCCTTGCGCACGTTCTCCAGCCCCAGTTCCTTCTGGAACGGCGGGGTGGGAATCTCGCCGATGGCGGTGACGACGATGTCGGCGGGCAGCACTTCGGTCTCGCCGGTGTTGCCGTCGGCCATTTCGATGGCCGCCACGTGCTCGCCGGGTTCGTCGGCCACCACGCGCAACGGAGTGCGGCGCTCCCACCATTCGCAGCCCACGTCGATGAGCCGGTCCACCTCGTAGCTGCCCGCCGGGGCCTCCTTCTTGGTGCGCCGGTAGACCATGACCACGCGCCTGGCCCCCAGGGCTTTCGCGCTGTGGGCCACGTCCATGGCCGAATGCCCGGCCCCCACGACCACCACGGTGCGCCCTTCCACCGGCGGCACGGACACGTTGCTGGTGGCGTACTTCACCGCGCGGATGGGGAACAGGAATTCCAGCCCGGAATAGACGCCCTTCAACTGCTCGCCGGGAATGCCCAGCTTGCGCGACTTCCACGCGCCGCTGCAAATGATCACGGCGTCATGCTCTTCCACCAGTTCGCCCAGGCCCCGGATGTCGCACGAGAAGTGGTCGCCCTCCTCCTCGTGCAGGGGGGCGCTGCAACAAATCTTGGTCTTGTTGTGGAAGTTGACCCCGAACTTGCGCGACAGGCTGAACACCCCGCGCTGGATGCGGTCCGCCGGGATGCGGTGGCCCGGAATGCCGAACAGCATCAGGCCGCCGGGCTTGGGCAGCTTGTCGTAGACCTCCACCTGGTAGCCCAGGCACCCCAGGTACCCGGCGGCGGCAAGGCCCGAAGGCCCCGCCCCGATGATGGCGACACGCCGCCCGTTGGGCGGTGCGGGTTCTTCCCGCATGAAGGCGAAATTCATGGCGTTGGACATCGATGCTCCACGGTGCTTGCCGTGCGCCGGGCCGCGAAGTGCGGCGCGCGCAGCGTGCGTGTTCAATATAGCCACGGGGCCCGCTTCCGCAAGCGGCGGGATGGGGCGGCGCACCCGGCCCGGCCGGCCGGACCCGGCTTGTCAACAGCCCGCCGGGAATGCTATCCACCTTCAATGACTGCAACGGCAGGGCGAACCGGCCTGCTTCACCCCGCAAAAGGATTGTCGCCATGAAAGTGGAACAGATTTCCGTATTTCTCGAGAACAAGGCCGGGCGCCTGGCCGAGGTCACCCACACCCTGGCCGAGGCGGGCATCAACATCCGCGCCCTGTCGCTGGCCGACACCTCGGACTTCGGCATCCTGCGCCTGATCGTGCACGACCACGAAAAGGCCAAGGCCGCCCTGAAGGACAAGGGCTTCACCGTGGGCCGCACCTCCGTGGTGGCCGTGGAAGTGCCCGACCATCCCGGCGGCCTGGACAGCATCCTGCAACTGCTGAGCACGCGCGGCGTCAACGTGGAATACATGTACGCCTTCGTGCAGCAGAACGGCGCCAACGCGGTGCTCATCTTCCGCTTCGACCGCACCGACCAGGCCATCGAAGTGCTGAACGAGGCGGGCATCCCCGTCATTCCCGGCGACAGGCTGTACCGGAACTAGCTCGCCGCCAGCAGCGCCCTTCCCTGACCGGACGGGGCCGGGTCCGGTGGATGCCGGGTCCGGCCCTTTTTTCGTGCTGATCGGGCAATGGCACGCCCCGCGCGGCCATTCCGTGACCGGGGTCACGGAATTCGCGGCCGGTGCGGCGCACGGTGGCCGTGCGGCCGCAGCCTGCCTTGCCGGATGCCCTCCCCCTTTCGCCAACCCACTCCCCACGGAGTTTCGCATGCAACGCCTTTCCGCCTGTTCGCTGGACTGTCACGGGGCCTGTTCGCTGGTGGTGCACCTGCCGGACGAAGAAACCGGCCTGCATGACGACCCCGCCGGTGGCGTGCGCGTGACCGGCAACCCGGACCACCCGTTCACGCGCGGGGTGGTCTGCGTCAAGGGGCGCGGGCTGGCCGCCCGCCGCCTGAGCCCCGACCGCATCACCACCCCGCTGGTGCGCGGCGCGGACGGCGCGCTGCACCCGGCCACGTGGGACGAGGCGCTTTCCCTGTGCGCGGCCAAGCTGGACGCCCTGCGCCACACCCCGGAATCCATCCTGCATCTGCGCGGCTTCGGCTACCGGGGGGCGCTGGCCGAGGCCAGCAACTACCTCTTCAACAGCCTGGGCGCGGCCTGCAAGCGCGGCTCGCTGTGCGACGGCGCGGGGGATGCGGCCTGCGAGGCCGACTTCGGCGCGCCGGACCACAACGACAGCGACGACTTGGCCAACGCCGCCGCCATCGTCAACTGGGGCAAGGATCTGGCCCGCTCCGCGTTGCACCTGGGACTGATGGTGCGCGACGCCCGCAAGCGCGGCATGCCGGTGCTGACCATCTCTCCCGGCGGGGACGACAACGACGCCTTCACCGACGCGCGCATCCGCATCCGCCCCGGCGGCGACCGGTTTCTGGCCGCTGCCGCCATCCGCCGCCTGCTGGCCGACGATGCCGTGCCCCAGGCCATCAGCAACCGCACGCGCGGCTTCGAGCACTTCCGGGCCATGCTGCTGGCCAGAAGCGAGGCGGAACTGCTGGCCGCCTGCGACGCCACCCCGGCGGACCTGGACACCCTGTGCCGGTGGATGCGCCGCGAGGTGGGCTCCGGCGGCCCCACGGCCAGCCTGCTGGGCTGGGGGCTGCAACGCTACCTGCGCGGCGGCGAGAGCGTACGCTTCATCAACGCGCTGGTCATGCTGTCCGGCAACCTGGGCGTTTCCGGCGGCGGCGCGTACTACGGCATCTCCTCCGGCCGCAGCCTGAACCTTTCGTGGAGCAAGAAGGCGGGCAGGCCCGCGCGCACCTTCCTGCTCTCGCACCTGGCGCGGGAACTGGCAAAGGCCGACCCGCCGGTGCGCTTCCTGTGGGTGGACGCCTTCAATCCGGTGAGCCAGTCGCCGGACGCCCCGGCCCTGGCCCGCGCCGTGGAGGCGGTGGACTTCACCGTGGTGGTGGAGGCGTTCCTGACCGACACCGCCCGCAGGGCCGACGTGGTGCTGCCCTGCGCGCTGGTGCTGGAGCGCGAGGAAATCTTCGGTTCCGCCTACCACAACTACATCGCCTATGCCGCGCCCGTCTGCCCCATGCCCGGCCAGGTGCGCCACGACTTCGACATCGCGCGCGGCGTGGCCCAACGGCTGGCCCGGCCCATCCCCTTTCCCGAGCGGGAAGAGGTGTTACGCCAGGCCCTGCATACGCCCCACCTTGAAGTATCGCTTGAAGAACTGAAAACCACCGGCTGGACCAAGGCGAAACGGCCCTCCGTGGCCTGGGAAGGGCTGCGCTTCGCCCATCCCGACGGGCTGTATCACCTGCCCGACGCCCTGCACATGGATGTGGCGGATGTCGCCACGCCCGGCGACTACCCCCTGCACCTGCTGACCCTGCTGGCCCCGGACTACGTCAACTCGCAGGTACCGTTACCCGGCCGCCAACCCGCCGACGACACCGCCCCCCTCACCGTGCAGGTGGCCCCGGAATGTCCGGCCCTTACCGCACTGGACATGGGCCGCCCCGTGTACCTCGCCTCGCCGCACGGCCGCATGCCCGTGCGCGTCCAGCCCCTGCCCGGCATCCACCCCCGCACCGTGCTCATGCCGCGCGGCGGCTGGCTGGCCCACGGCCGCTCGCCCAACGCGCTCATCGCCCCGCTGGCCACCGACATGGGCGACGGGGCCGCCTACTATGACCAGCGGGTACGGTTGGAGAATTGACCTCCGGGGAGAGGGTGTAGAGGGCCGGCAACAACGGTTGCGGCAGCGCGGACCGTTGCCCGGCCGCTACGGCAGCACCAACCGGCCCGCCACGGGCATGCGCCAGCCGGTGCCGAAGGCGCGGTCGGTCACCTTCAGGCCGGGCGCGGCCTGCCGCCGCTTGAATTCGGAGATGCGCACCAGCCGCAGCACGGTGTCCACCACCTCGGGGGCGAAGCCTTCGGCCACCACGGCGTTGCGGTCCATGTGGTGCACCACGCTGCGCTCCAGGATGGCGTCCAGCACGTCGTAGGGGGGCAGGCTGTCGGTGTCCTTCTGGCCGGGCCGCAGTTCCGCCGAAGGGGCCTTGTCCAGGATGACCGAGGGGATCAGGTCGTACCCGACCTGGGCGTTGCGCCAGCGGCACACCCGGTACACCAGGGTCTTGGGCACGTCGGCGATGACCGCCAGGCCCCCCGCCATGTCGCCGTAGATGGTGCAGTAGCCCACGGCCAGTTCCGACTTGTTGCCGGTGGTCAGCAGCAGCGCGCCCGACTTGTTGGACACGGCCATGAGCAGGTTGCCCCGGATGCGCGACTGGATGTTCTCCTCGGTCACGTCGCGCGCGGTGCGGCCCAGCGCGCCGAACACCGGGGCCAGCGCCGCGTCGAAGCCCTCCATCAGCGGGCCGATGGGCACCGTATGCACCGTGTGCGCGGGCAGGCCCAGGTTGCGGGCCACGGCCAGCGCGTCGGTCACGCTGCCCTCGCTGGAATGGGGCGAGGGCAGCAGCAGCGCCCGCACGTTTTCCGGCCCCAGCGCCTCGGCGGCCACGGCCGCCACCAGGGCCGAATCCACCCCGCCGGAAAGGCCCAGCACCGCGCCCGTGAACCCGCACTTGCGGGCGTAGTCGCGCGTGCCCATGACCAGCGCCTGCCACACCTGGGCCTCCGGCTCGGCCGGGTCCGGACAGATGGCGCCGGTGGACGCCGCAACGTCCACCAGCACCGTGTCTTCCTCGAACGGGCGGCCCCGCGCGATGAGGTGCCCCACCGCGTCGAAGGCCACGCTCTTGCCCGCGAACAGCAGATCGTCGTTGCCGCCCACCTGGTTGGCGTACAGCACCGGCACCCGGTAGCGCGAGGCCACGCGCGACAGCATGCGTTCGCGCACCGCCTGCTTGCCCAGCGTGAACGGCGAGGCCGACAGGTTGATGATGGCGTCCACCCCTGCCAGGGCCAGGTCCGCCACCGGGTCGGTCTCGTACTGGCGGTGTTCCTGCCAGAAGGTCTTGTCGTTCCAGATGTCCTCGCACACCGTGACGCCCAGCCGCCAGCCCGCCACCGTCACCGCGCCGCAGTTCACCCCCGGCTCGAAGTATCTGCGCTCGTCGAACACGTCGTACGTGGGCAGCAGCACCTTGCGCGTGGCCACCGTCACCGTGCCTTCGTGCAGCAGCACCACCGCGTTGTGCAGCCGGTTGCCCACCGGCGTGGGATTGGGCACCGGCGCGCCCACCAGCACCGGCGGACCGCCCTTCAGCCGTTGCGCCAGCCCCGCCAGCGCCTTGCGGCAGCCGGGCACGAAGTCGCGCCGCAGCAACAGGTCGCGTGGCGGATAGCCGCAGATGGCCAGTTCCGGCGTCACGCACAGCCCCGCACCCCGCGCCGCCGCATCGCGCACCGCCGCCTCGATGCGCGCCGCGTTGCCCGTCACGTCGCCCACCACCAAGTTCAGCTGCAACAGTGCGATCTTCATTGAGATTCTCCGGAGAGTAAGGAGATGGAGAGTATCGGGGAGGGGGGAGAAAACTTTTCCAAAAGTTTTCTCCCCCCT
>NZ_JBAIYT010000059.1:0-6690 GCF_036763125.1 Nitratidesulfovibrio sp. 1201_IL3209 | reverse complement strand
CAGGCTGCTCGCTCGCGGGCCAGAGGGTATCGGAACGTAACAACCTTCATCACCATGATCTACCTGATCGGAGCGCCCATCACCCAACTCTTGGAGGCGTGAATTCCACAGCTAACGTCGAAGACCCGAGAATTCTTAATGAATTAATAAGGCGTTTGTAATCAAAGAAGCCATATCGCACTCCAGCGTGGTATGAATCTCGAAGGAGGTAATCTATCCTGTCGGCACCAAAAACTTCCCCTGTGACTATTTCCGAAAGGATGCTCTCCCATGTCGTAAATTCTACGTCCGGTCTGAATTCGGAAACCTCCTTTTTCCCGATGGCAATTTTTGCAACATGGATAGGCTTGATGTGCATATCGTCAAATATTGATGATATGTAATCACTGTGAATGATATCCCACGTTAATCTTTCATGGTTATAGCCATCAGGAAGCAATTCCTCTGCTCCATGAGAAAATGGCATATGGCCGACATCATGAAGAAGGGCAGCCATGCGCAGGACTTTTCTCCAGTATTCTTTGTCATCGAGAAAATCAGGCATGGATTGGAGTGTTTCATTGGGGAGAAGGGAAATATATTCATCTTTGGTAAGAATTTCAAAAATTTCAGACGCAATATGCATTGTGCCTAAAGAGTGTTCAAAACGTTTGTGAGTTGTCCCAGGATAAACCAAATAAGTTGTCGCGAGTTGGGTTATGTGTCGCAATCTTTGTACAGGTGGAGAGTCAATAGCTTTTCTTTCCAGGGATGAGCAAAGGATAAACGTGTGGATGGGGTCTCTGAACTCGTGTGATGTTTTTATCATACGAAGAACTCGCGTGGGTAAATGTAGAAAAAGTACGACCAGCGTAGTGTTTTATTCGGAATAAGGAAACTGGGCTACCTCCGGAACCGCCCCAGCGCCCGGATGGCCAGCCCGCGCAGGTCCTGCCGGGTCAGGCCCACCAGTTGCGGCACGGCCAGCACCGCCCCGCCCACCAGCGCGGAATAGACCACGCCGGACACGAAGAAGCGCACGATGTCCCGCACGTCCCCCAGCCCCACGGCCATGGTCAGGCTGCGGCAGGCCCATGCCGCCCCGGCCAGAAAGGCCAGGCACAGCGCCTGATGCGCCACGTTGCGCAGGTAGTTCAGGGGGATGATCCGCGAACTCATCCACAGCATGAAGTTCACGGACAGGAACTGGACCAGCACCGTCTTCACCGCAAGGCCCATGGCCCCGAGGCCGAAGCCGAACTTGTCCGCCGGGGCCAGCAGCAGCCACGACAGGCCGAAGCCCAGCACGTATTCCGTCACCGCCATGTTGCGCATGGTGCGGGTGCGGCCCGTGGCGTAGAACACCGAGCCCGCCAGTTGCCCGTACGCCTGGTGCACCGGGTACAGGGCCATGATCTGCACCGGCAGGATGGCCGCCGCGTAGTCCGCCCCGCCGAAGATGCGCACCACCGCCGGGGCCTCCATGGCCGTGAAGCACGAGAAATACCCCGCCACCGTGAACAGCAGCGGCGCGAAGCGGTCCATGAGCCGGCCCATTTCCGTCCGGTCGCCCTTGCCCCAGGCAATGGACAGTTCGCGCATGACCAGCGGCGTCATGGCCGAAACGAACAGGAAGCAGGCCATGCCCACCTTCTGCGACAGGGCGAAGAACCCTTGCTGCGCGCTGCCGTTGAAGGTTTGCAGCAGCCAGCGCTCCGCCACTAGGAACACTGTGGACGCCAGCGCCTGCACGAACAGCGGCGTGCTGTAGTCCGCGAATTCGCGCGTGTAGGCCCGCCGCTCGTCCCGCGCCATGCGGAAGGTCACCGTGGGCCAGCACCCGCGCAGGACCATCGCATAGCCCACCGCCAGCGCGATCAGGGTCACGTACTGGTGCGCGAACAGGGTGCCCATGTTCAGCCAGCCCAGCAGGAATAGCGCCAGCAGCGCGCCCACGCTGGCCAGGTTCAGCACCGTGCGCGAAATTTCGCTGGATACCGTCACCCCCAGGGCGTCGTTCATGGACCGCAGCACCCGGCCCCACCAGGTCAGGAACGCCCACAGCGCCGCCAGCGGCACGATCCACGCGGGCACGTCCGGCAGCAGCCACTGCCCCAGCCCCGGCACGAACGCGGCCAGCGAGAACAGCATGGTGATGGCCAGCACCAGCGCCGCCACCCGCACGTAGAACGACACCAGCCCGAATTCCTGCTGCCGCCGCGACAACGCGTTGTAGAAGCAGGTGGAGGTGCCCATGTCCAGGAACCCCGCGAACTGCTGGAACATGTTCGTGGCAAAGCTGTAGTTGCCGTACCCCGTGGGACCAAGGGCGCGCGGCAGCACCGCCTCCATGGTCAGGTACACCGGGATGGACGCCACGTTCGCCAGCAGCTTGAACGCGTATCGCTTGGCAAGGGTTTGTTGGGTCATGGGGTGGGGCTGGTTGGGGAAGAGTTACCGGGGGAAGGGACCTTTGGCGCGCTGCGGTCCTCATCCGTAATGCTCGAAGACTCGCATAACGGCTGAGGCAAAGGTCTCCTTCCCCCGGACCCCCATCCCCCCAAATTTTTCAAATGGGGTGATGGGAGCGGGAAATATATCGTGCGTATGATGCGCGAGCGCATACACCGCATCGGGGAAAAAGAAAACGAGGTCGGCGCGGGGGCTACGGCAACTGCCGTACCACGCGGGCGGGCACGCCCGCCACGAGGGTGGCGGGGGGCACGTCGCGGGTGACCACGCTGCCCGCGGCCACGATGGCGCCGTCGCCGATGGTCACGCCCTTCAGGACGATGCAGCGCATGCCCAGCCAGACGTTGGCGCCGATGGTCACATCGCGGTCGCGTTCGCAGGCCGGGGTGGTCAGGCGCGTTTCCGGCGGCCATGGCGCGTGGAAGTCGGAATCGGTGATCACGCAGTTGGGGCCGATCATGGTCCCCTTGCCGATGCGGATGGCGCGCGACCGGGCGGTGATGGCGGTGCCGTTCATGGTCACGCCGTCGCCGATCAGGATGGCGGCCGACCCGGCAAAGGTGCGCAGCCGGGTGGGCGCGTGGATGGTGGCCGAGGTGCACCGCCGCGACGAGGAAATGATGCCCACCCCGCGCCCCAGTTCGATGCGGCTGCCCGGCCAGCGTTGCAGGATGATGGCGCCGCAGCACTCGCATCCGCCGCCCAGCCGCACGCCGAACAGCGCGGCCTTCAGCCGCATGCGCACCGTGCCCCACAGGCAGGATGCGTTGCGGTGTACGGCCATGCAGCCGTAGGACACGATGTCGCGCGGGGTCAGCCCTTCCTCGCGAATCTTGCGCAGCGCCTTGGTGATGAATCCGCCCATCTCTGGCTCCTTCCCGGGCCGCGTTACCCCCCAATTGAAAAGTTTGGGAGGGTGGGGGTGCGGGGGAGGGAACCTTTTTCAAAATGTTGCCTCCCCCGCAAAGTCATTTGTCTTTCTGCCCTTTTCTTACAACCCGCGCAGCGCGTCCAGCCAGATGCCGTTGATGCTGCCGGGCGCGGTCAGGGCGTACTGGGCGCACCAGTTGCGGCGGGCCTGCTGCACGGGTTCGCTCTGCCACCAGCCCTGCACGTCGGGCCAGATGCGACAGATGTGCGCGGCGGCGGCGTCGGGCGTGGCGTGGTGGATGCCCACGGCGGCAAGTTCGGCCAAGGCGGCGGCGGTTTCGCGTCCCACGCGCCAGTGGTCGGCGTTCCAGTACAGCACCGTGGGCGTGTTGGCGGCCATGGCCAGTTCCAGGGTGGTGCCGTGGTGGTCCAGCACCAGCAGGCGGCAGCCCAGCATGTGCTCGTCCAGGCTGCCTTCGCAGCGGCGCACGTCGGCAAAGCGGCGCAGCACCCACGGGCCGTCGTCCAGGCCGCTCATGGTCTTGAAATAGGGGCGGTACAGGGCGGACGCGCGCACGTGGTCGGGCAGGGCGGCGAGAAAGCGCGCCTTGTCGTGGCGGTACGACAGCCATTGCAGCGGCTGCGGCCGCGAGTCCAGCCGGTACGAGAGCAGGCTCATTTCCGCGCCCACCAGCACCAGCGCGCCGGTGCGGTCCACGTGACCGTCCCTGACGTGGTCCAGCTGGCCGTGCGGCAAGGGCAGGAAGTTGCCCCGGAACGGCGCATGCCTGGTCCAGCCCCAGGTGACGAAGGCGTGCTGGCGGTATTCGTAGTACGGCACCACGGCGGATTCGCGGATGTGGCCGTAGTTGCCGCCGTGCTGGATGAACACCAGCCGCGCCCCGGCGGCGCGGTCCAGGGCCACGCGCATGCGGTAGGCGTCGTCGTGGTACGAGGCCACGTTGACCACGCGGGTGCGCGGGCGGCGCTGCCGCACGGTGCGGGGCAGGCGTTCGCTGCACAGGGCGCGGGGAATGGACGGCAGGATGATGTCGTCCGGCTCGAAGCGCCATACCGGCATGCGGCCCTTGAACTGGGCCAGGGGGATGGTGCGGTCCTCGCAGGTGCGCGGCCCCAGCAAGGCCATGGAAAAGGCCAGCGATTGCAGCGTGGAAAAGCCCTTGATACGCGGGAACGGCAGCGCGTACAGCAGCCGCCGCGCCAGCGCGCGCAGGCCGCCCTCGGCGGGCGCGCCGGAATGGCGGACGACCGGCTCGGCATGGATGGCGCGCCACGCAGCGGGCAGTTGCGGCTCAAGGATACGCGAGAAGACCCACCAGTTGAACAACTGGTCCTGCGCGCCCGCCAGGATGAACTGGTGGCTGTCCTCGAAGGAGAAGGCGCAGTCGCCCGGCAGCAGGGGGACGTCCAGTTCCTCGGCGCCCCACAGGCGGATCATGTCCTGCACGCGGCGCTGGCGTTCGTGCAGCATCTGGCAGCACAGGGTCAGCCACGGGTACAGGGTCAGGTCCCAGAAGTCGCGCGGCAGGTCCGCGCCGTGGTGCGCGCCCAGGCGCAGGGCCAGGTCGGGGATGCGCGAGATGGCGTAGCTGTTGGCCTCGTCGATGGCGGCGGCCACCTCGTCGCCGTCGGCGTAGGGGTCGGGGCCGAAGGTGAAGCGGGCATCCCAGTCGGGAAAGGCGTCCTCGCGCCCGTGGAAGCACCACGGCCCGGCCATCAGGTGGGTGTCGGGCGCGGCGTCGTCGGGGGCGATGGCAAGGACAAGGGTACGGCGTTGGCTCATGTGCGGCTGCGCGCGGGGCGCGGTGTTTCGTGAAGGCCCGGCGCTTCGGATGGTCCGGCGCGCCGGGCGGTCAGGTGCGTTGTGCGGAACACGGAAGGCGGCGCGGCCAGACGTGCCCGCCTGACAGGCCCGCCTGACAGGCCCGGCCGTCTGGCGGCTGTCCGTCCGCCTATTCCAGGTGGCTCCACTGGAGCACGGTGTCTTCCTCGATGTCGGCGCGGGCGCGCTTGCCGAGCACCGCGTCGATGTCGCGCGGGCTCACGCCGTGGGCCGGGCGCTTCCAGGTCAGGTCGTCGCGGGTGACCACCGCGCCCGCCGCGATGCGCCGCGCCGCCACCAGACTGCGCCGGGCGTTGCGCCGGGCCGGGTCTTCGGAGGCCAGCGCCGAGATGGCGAACGGCCCCACCATGGGCAGGATGCGGTCGAGCGAGGCGTTGAAGCGGGCCAGGTCGTCCATGTCCATGGCGTGGTAGTGGTCGTTGCCGGGCAGGGTCTTGTCGTGGGTGAAGTGTTTTTCGAGGATGCGCGCGCCGAGCAGGGTGGCCACTTCCAGCACCTTCATGTCGCGGGGCAGGGTGTGGTCAGAGTAGCCGATGACGTGCTGCGGAAAGTGCTGGCGCAGCGCCGGAATCATGCCCAGGGCCGCGTTGGCGTCGTCCGTGGGGTAGTTCAGCACGCAGTGCAGCAGCGCCAGCGGGTTGCCCTTGGCCTCGATCCACTCCACCGCCTCGGCGATCTCGTGCAGGTGCGCCGCGCCCGTGGACAGGATGATGGGCTTGCCGAAGCCGCACAGGAATTCGATGAACGGCTTGTTGGTGATGTCCGACGACGATATCTTGTACACGTCCATCATGTCGTTCAGAAACTTCGCCGACTCCACGTCGAACGGCGTGGATAGGAACTCGATGCCCGCGCTGTCGCAGTGCTTCTTCAATGCCTCGAACTCGCCCTTCCAGAACTTGTCGTGCCGGGTGAACAGCTCGAACTGGCTTTTGGTCGGCTCCTTGGTGGTGTCCCAGTAGGCCGGGGAATCCTTGGACGCCAGCGTGGCCGCCTTGTACGTCTGGAACTTGATGGCGTGCGCGCCGCCCGCGCAGGCCTCGTCCACCAGACGCCGGGCAATGTCCATGCTGCCCTCGTGGTTCACTCCCGCCTCGGCAATGATGTACGGACGCTGGACGCCCGCGCGCGCCGCGCACGCAGGCCTGGTGGTGAATATCTCGGTCAGGCGCATGGTTGTGCTCCTTGTGGTTTTGCGGTGCAAGATTCGATTTTCCGGGGGAAGGGACCCTTTGGCGCTCTGCGGTCCTCATCCGTAAGGTTCGCTTAGCTCACCTAACGGCTGAGGCAAAGGGTCTCCTTCCCCCGGACCCCCATCCCCCCAAACTTTTCAAAGGGGGGGGTGGGCCGGGGAAAGCTGTGTTGCTGCCTGGAATACCCTGTGGGTGAAAAGGAACCGGGCGGGTTTCCACGACTCTGATGCAACGGACCAAAGGAAAGTTTTTGGGGAAGGAGGGAGGGGGTGCGGGGGAGGGAGGAAGCCCCTTTTGCAAAAGGGGTTTCCA
>NZ_JBAIYT010000058.1:0-7283 GCF_036763125.1 Nitratidesulfovibrio sp. 1201_IL3209 | reverse complement strand
AAGAAATGCCTTCTGCCGCCTGCGGAATGCGTCCTCTTCGCGGACTGCCCCAAGGTCCGCACCCCGAGGAGAAGAATATGGGCATAAGCTGGGGATCAATCATCGCCATAGCCATCGCGGTACTTAATGTCGTCAAGGAGAGCATCGATGACTGAGCACGAGTCCAAGGACAAGGGAATGAACAGGGCCTGGGTGTTTCTTGGCGGCTGCCTGGCCGGTGTCGCTGGCGTGTTCGCTGCTGCTATATTGTCGGAGACAGGCACCACGAGAACGGACGGCTGCGACGACGAACCTTTGGCGCTGCCTGAAGGCGAGAGCCATACATGAAAACAGGGGGAGGCTAGCGCCTCCCCCTGCAACTATTCACCCAATTCTTTTAGCCATTTTCTGACAGTTTCATGGCTAGGGGCATTGTCGTATGATTTGGCAAGCTCCTGAGCAATTTTCCGGCAACTCATGCCGTCTTGCTGCATGCGCTTGGCATCCTCAAGCCATGCAGGATGGAGGCCGTCCACATCCGGGGCCTTTTTTTTGGTCTGGCCTTCGCAAGCCGAGGTCGCTAGCAGCCCGTCCGGAGGCGATAGCTCCACTGTAAACGGCTCTATATCACTGCCGAACGCGTTACGGCATTTTTCGTACGAAACGGTGATCGTCGTGGTCTTCTCGGCGGTGCCCTTTTTGCTGGGCCGATCAAGCTTCACCACGGCATCCAATATGTCGAGTTTAGCGTTGCTGCCACGCTGGTCTCCCGTCTTTGAGGTATGCTGCACAATCAGGCAAGAAATCCCCCGCGCCTTCAACTTCTTGAGCAACGCGCGAAATGCCTCCTGGCACTCAGTGCTGTTGCCGCATGCCGTCGGGGCCAAGGTCGACAGGTTATCGAACACGATGAACTCGACATCCGGGAACTGCTTGTCGATCCAGCCCAGCAGGGCCTTGCCGCCTTCCTCCGTACCAAGGTCAGGCAAGGCATTGCCTTCTGTCATGGTAGAAAGCAACTCGAACCCCTTTCCCCCGATTTCTTCGTCTACCGTATGTCCCTGAGCTTGACCCAAGGCATTCAAGCGCTCCCTGCACGCACTCTCGCCCATCTCACCATCAAGGTAGAGCACATTCCGTGTGCGGGAAGCTGTCCACTTCCCGCCTAACGCAGAAGTCCCCTTCCACACGGCAAGCGCAACTGCTAACGCGACCCAGGTCTTCCCAACCCCTGTTCCCGCGACCAGCATCATCAAGCCGGGGCACAGCATAACTGGCTTGAGCACGTATGGCCGTGGCTCTTCAGGCATCGCCAGCAGCGTCTCCAGGGACTTGCTTTGGAATGCAGTTTCCACTTGGCCATCAAGATTCAGCCCAAAGAGGCGCTCAGCCTCTTCGCAAAAGGCACTGGGAGAAAGCCTTCGAACCGGATCATTCCAAAACGCGAGGTCATGGGCAAAGCGCTCCGTTTCTCCACGAAAATCCCATTGAGGTTCTCGTGACAGAATCCGAACTCGTCCTGCCCCGGCTTTCTGAATGGCGCGGCTGGCTTCATATATCTGGCGGTAACCATCCGCGGCATAAGACGGGAGTAGGAGCACTTCGCGCCCCTTCAACGCGCTCCAGTCAGTGCAAGCAATCCCCTTTCGCCCTCCAGGCCAAGTAGTAGGGACTACGCCACTCTTAACGAGCCACCCATGATCCAATGATATCTGAGAAGCTGTTTCCTCGTCCAAGGCGCAAAGCACAGTATGCAGCGGTTCTGCTACAAGTTTATGCAGATCGAACAACGGAAAAAACCCATGAAATGCGCGCCACTGCCACTCTGTATGACAAGAATTGTATTTATTATTCTTATAGAACTTGACGAGTGGGAGCTTAAAGACCGTTCCTTTTTCATCAAAAAACTTAACAACACCTCCTCTCAGATCACCATTATCTTTTGTATAATGGTAAAATACTCCACTTGCATTATTCAACTTATAGTAAGGATAGCTATTCGCACCTCTTTTAAAGCCTCTAGCCTCAACACCGACTCTGCACTCATGCCAACCGGGGTCGCACCCCTGAAAAAAGCGCGCCTCAGGGCTCGTGTCTATGTTCAACAATGCCGCAATTCTAAAAAAACCACGAATAGTGTCGAACCCTAAATGTAACGTCACCAAATCGACCAAACTTTGCCCATTCCGACCATTTGAATAGTGCAACCATGACCCATATCCTCTTTTTCTTGGATCAATTTCAACGTTGAAGTCATCGTTCGACATAGAAATATCCAAACGATCGAAAGCAGCTTGTGGGTTCTTGCGAAGCTCAATCTCGACCGTTTCACGCGCCAAGTACTCCAAGATAGATAGACGCCGAACTGCGTCCTGCTCAGTGGAGTACTCACGAAACCTTGGACTAAATGTACAAGTCCTACCCGAATAATGATTCGTATACATACATACCTCGTGGCACTCGTGGTAAAGATAGGAATTGGCCGCGCCACACCAAAGCGTGGTCAGGAGCAACGCGGCCAATCACGGACACGCTTAGCCCACTCCAAAACCATCAGTAAGATAGCCAAGCACCTCAGCGCTCCGGCTTTGGGGGACAGGTTTGCCGCCCCGGATAGTTTTGGATTCAGGCAACTTCACCCGGCTAGCGAACCATTCGATGAACGAATCCCGCTCATAGAAGACGCTGCGCCCGACGCGCCAACGCTTGCTGGGGCCTAAGCCAAGACTGTCTAAGTTCGCCAACGTCTTTGGCTGAATAATGCCGCTTGTCAGACGCCCGACAGCCACTCGAGGAAAGAGGGCTGGAAAATCCATACGACTCAACAGGTCCGTCATTACTGCCTCCCTTTAGGCTGAGTTGGTGACACAGGACCAACTCTAGCCAAAGTACGGCTAGCACACCCGAGGTTTCACGGTTAGCACCAATGCATTTAATTCTTTAATATCAATCTATTACAACCACACAACCAAACTTTCATAACTCAATAAAAGATACATAAAAACAGATTTACAGGAAAAAGCGAGAGGAGGGCAGACCACGCTACCCCCCTCTTCGCATATACTCACATGTGCTTTTTCAAGATCAGATCAAGATCACTCTGTGAATGTAAATTTACAAACGCACCCCTCTGAAGACTACAACGCCCTTTTATCCCCCAATGGCTGAGGAAATAAATTACTCTCAATAAATAATTTCACCGGTTTTGAATTAATAACGTTACTAATTTTTTGCGAAATACTACCAGAATCATTAAACTTTAACTCCCTTCTTGCCTTAAAACCGTGCTCACCGCATTTCGCAAACATCCTAACAACACGCTCATATATATCACTATTGCGCTTATTTTCATATCGCATTGCTATAATTTCTATTATAATCGTGTCTAAAACACTCCCACTACCCCTAGTCGACTTCCACAATTCACAGATCATATTCTTATAATATCCATCTTTATGCAATGCATCAGAGTCAAACCACTGCAAAATTTCTCGAAAATGGTTAACACTTGCCCATCGGAACATTCTATCACAACCAACCTTATACTTCGTTATGAAATAAAAACTCTGAAGATAAAGCGATGCTTCTTCACAGCATTCTCTCAAAAATTGCCCCATCCCAAGATCCGAAAAATAGACTCTCCCCACTACCGCATTTACAAAAGCATGAGCGCAAATCGCAACACCCCTTATATCAGATCCACACATTTTTTTTGGAAGTCCAAATGCTGACCTAAAAAATTCAAAAGCAACAATATTAAAGCTAAAAAAACGTTCTCTTGACAATGTCGTATACCCATAAAAAACAGAATTTCTGCCATCTCCAGAACGAAACACATTCACAGCATCAACCTTTAACCCTGATGGCGTCTCAATATTGACATCAAAACAGTACCTTTCCCTATGTTCCTCAATATCAAAGAAATGCACCTCCATAACACCCCTAGTATTATCTATCGAAACACTAAAAAAATCAGGATATGGTTGCCTTGAAATACTACATTCACCACCAAAATTTGATATATTAATAAATAAAGCCAGCCTTTCACCCCCGACGTCTTTAGCATCAAGAACAACCTTCTCTAACATTCTCCTCTTGATGACGAAATTCTCATTCGAGAAAAGCCATATTACATCAGTAAAAACGACACCATGATTACATAAAAGAGTATAAAAAGAAACCATTTCTTCACTACAAACACCATCCACATCTATGTGTCTCAAAAGTTCTACCGTGGCGCACGAGCGTTGTGGAATTACTCCACAATCATCACACGTCCAAACGTACTCCCTGATACCCCTACGCAACAAAGACTTAACCGCATACTTACTTTTTCCGCGCACACTCGTCACTTGAGGAACATTTACAACTTCTCCAAACCATTCGCTCCCACCGCCGACGATACGATACCGATACCCCCTAAAAATAGACCCCTCATACTTTTTCATATCGCTCATACCAACCCCCTCTAGCCATTCCGTGAGCTCCATAGACAACTAGCAAAACGCCCCACAGCCATTTAAGGGGCAATACTGACGGAAGCACAGCCCCTTACCAAGCGCTTATCCCTTACCATCCCAAACCACCCCTAGCAAAAGGTGGGGCTATAGTGGGGCTAAACGCCAACAACAAAAAGAGGCTTACAAGGATATCCTTGTAAGCCTCTAATTTTTCTGGTTGCGGGGGCCGGATTTGAACCGACGACCTTCGGGTTATGAGCCCGACGAGCTACCGAGCTGCTCCACCCCGCGACACGATGTGGGGCTTGCCACCCCAGCGAAGAAGGTGTGTATACGCGGGGGCAGCCGGACTGTCAACCGCACATTTACATCGCCGGGCAAATTCCTTATGTAGTGCGGGCCATGCAGAACATCACCTCACTCTCCGTCGTGCTGCCCGTGTACAACGAGCAGGACAACCTGCCCGCCCTGTTCGAGGAAATCCGCCGCTCCCTCGCCAACCTTGGCAAGGAGTGGGAAGTGCTGTTCGTGGACGACGGCAGCAAGGACCGCAGCCTTGAGGTCATCAAGGCCCTTGCGGCCGGGCACCCCCAGGTGCGCTACCTGTCGTTCCGCAAGAACTGCGGGCAGTCCGCCGCGTTCGCGGCCGGATTCCAGGCCGTGCGCCACGAGGTCGTCGTGACCATGGACGCCGACCTGCAGAACGACCCCGCCGACATCCCCGCCATGCTCGCCGAATACGAGCGCGGGTACGACATGGTCATAGGCTGGCGCGCCAAGCGCAAGGACACCTTTGCCAAGCGCATCGCCTCGAAATGGGCCAACGCCATCCGCAACCGCCTGACCGGCGAGACGGTGAAGGACACCGGCTGCTCGCTGAAGGTGCTGCGCACCGCCATGGCCCGGCGCATTCCCATGTTCACCGGCATGCACCGCTTTCTGCCCACGCTGATGAAAATGCAGGGCGCGACGGTGGCCGAACTGAAGGTGAACCACCGCCCGCGCCTGCACGGCGTTTCCAAGTACGGGGCCTTCAGCCGCGCCAAGACCGCCGCCTTCGACCTTCTGGCCGTGGCGTGGATGAAGCGCCGCTACATCAACTACGACATCGCCGACCACAATTAGGAGCGGGACATCCGGCCGGGACGGCCTTCCCTCTTCGCCTCCACTGGCGCACCGCTGTCGCGCCGCCCAGACACGTCGCCCAGACATGTCGCCCGGACACGTCGCCCGGACACGCCGCCCGGACACGCCGCACCGCATGGACACCCTTGAATGGACGCTCTGGCCCGCCCGTTGGGCCATCCTGGCCACCGGCCTGCTGGCGCAGGTCGCCGTGCTGGCGTGGACGCTGCGCCGTGGCCGGGGACCAGATTCCGCCGGGGCCGCCCCGCGTGACGGAACGCCACGCGCCCGTCATCACACGGCCGCACCTGCCGACGGCGGCGATGCCGCCCAACCGCGCACATCCGGCCCCGTCCCTTTCGCACCCGCCGCTTCCGACGGCATCGCCCCCGGCACTGCCCCGGCCGCGCCCGGCCCGCGCATCCCACGCATCCCGCCCATCGTCATGCTGACCGGCGGCGGGCTGGTGGCCCTCTTCGCCCTGCTGGAACGCGACATGCTGCTGCTGTCCGGGCAGGTGTTGGCCCTGCCCCTGCTCTGGCCGCGACAGCGCTGACGCCGCCCCGGCACCTTGACGTCATGGCCCGTTGCCGCTACTGCCCACATGCGGCCCATGCCGCCCGCCAGCCTCTGCCCAATCCCCGGCCGCCGCAATGGAAAACCGGCTGGTTCCGTCCACCCTCACCCGGCCCCTGCCATCGCCCCGCATGACCACTCGCCCCTCCCGACTGCTCAAACGCGTGCTCAAGGGTGCGTTCGTCTTCCTCGGCCTTGCGGCCGCCATCGCGCTGCTGCGCCTTTCCGGCCTGCACGACGCCCTGGACACCGCTTGGGTGGACGCCAACATCCGCGACCACGGCTTCTCCGGGCTGGCCCTGTACCTTGGCGTGGGCTGCCTGCTCACCGCCGTGGGCATGCCCCGGCAGGTGGTCGGCTTCCTGGGCGGCTACGCCTTCGGCGCGGCGCTGGGCACGGTGTGGGGCACGCTGGCCACGGTCATGGGCTGCGTGGTCACCTTCTATTACGCGCGGCTGGCCGGGCAATCGTTCGTGGCACGCCGGTTCAGCCGCCGGGTGGCCAAGATCAACGCCTTTCTCGGGCGCGACCCGTTCACCATGTCGTTCATCATCCGCTGCCTGCCGGTGGGCAACAACATGCTGACCAACCTGCTGGCCGGGGTCAGCGCCATTCCCGCGCTGCCCTTCTTCGCCGGATCGGCCGCCGGATACGTGCCGCAGACCTTCATCTTCGCCCTGCTGGGCAGCGGCGTGCGCGTCTCGCCCGAGTTGCGCACCACCGCCAGCGCCGTGCTGTTCGTGGTCTCCAGCCTGCTGGGCTACCTGCTGTACCGCCGCTACCGGGTGGACGATACCCTGGAGGAACCGGAGGACGGCGACGGCAACGGGGCTGGCGGCGCGGGCAACGGCAGCGCCACGCCCGCCGACACCAAGGGCGAATAACCGGACAACCCGGCGGACACCCGCTTCCGGGGCATTTCCGTTCCCCCCTGCCCGCTGCCCCCCCCCCGGCGGACGCACTCCGCGAATTCCCGCGCCTGTCCATCCGCCCGGCACGCCCATCCGGCTTCCCACAATCAAAACCACCCGCATAGCGGGTGGTTTGCTCTGCCCTATAAGGGCATATTACCGGCCTGCGCCTAAAGGACGCTGCTTTCACTGCGTTCAAGCCAGTGCCTTTGTCTCTTTGGCTACCCCTTGA
>NZ_JBAIYT010000057.1:0-7929 GCF_036763125.1 Nitratidesulfovibrio sp. 1201_IL3209 | reverse complement strand
TGAAGAGGAACTTCGAATTACACCTCAAAGAATGTGAATGGCGCTACAACAAGCCCCTGCCCCAACTCATTGCCGAAATGAAACGGCTGGTAGCAAAAAACAAAGACCTGATGGTCTAGAGCCAAGACAATTTAGAAACAACCCCTAGGAACGGGATTCATCCAACTCCGGCACGTCCGGCACCATGTCGCACAGGTAGCGCACCAGCGTGGCGAACAAATTCTCGCGCCGGTGGTTGAAGCGGAATTCCAGTTCCTTGAGATACAGCGGAAAGCGCTGGGGCGACACGCCCTTGAAGGCGCGCAGCCGTCCCCCGGCGAATTTCCAGAACTCGCTCTGCGGTTCCGCCGGGCCGTCGGCCCGCCGCCGGATGTACTCGTAGGGCAGCGAATCGTCGCCGCACAGCACCAGCGCGTCGTAGTGGCGGTAGGGCGCGGTGTGCACCAGGTTGCCCGCCCGCTCGATGCGCAGATGGAAATTATGGTTGAAGTGGAACACCGTCTCGGCGGACAGGCCGGACACAAGGTCGATGAACACCCACCCGTTGCGTTCCAGGATGCCGAACACGGGAATGGGCACCTGCCCTCCCCCGCCCTTGGGCTCTCCGGTCAGCTTCTTGCCCTTCAGGTAGCTGCCAAGGCCCGTTTCCGGCCCCAGCAGTTGCCGGGCGTCGGGCGCGTGGGCCAGGATGGCGAAACGCGCCGTGGTCACGGCCTTGTAGGCGGCGTTGTACGAAAGGCCCAGTTCCGCGGCCAGGGTGTGCACCGTGGCCTCGCCCGCGTACAGGTGCAGCAGGCGCAGCCAGGTCAGCGGCGTGAGGTTGCCGTTGTTGATCCAGCGGCCGGAAAAGGGATGGAAGGTGTACTTGCAGCCCGCGCAGCGCCAGCGCCCGGCCGACAACTCGTACAGCCGTCCGCCGCCGCAACGCGGACAGAAGCTGCGCCCGCCCGGCCAGCAATGTTCCAGCAGGTGGGCAAGGGCCGCCTCTTCCGAGGCAAGGCACGGCTCATCCGGAAATGCATCCATGACAGTCTGGTAGCCCAACTCGCCCGGTGCGCGCAATGCACCCCCCGCCCCTTCGGCCCGACCTGCCCGCCCGGCCTGACCGACATGACCGGCGTGACCGACCTGACCGGCATGGCTTGCGCGCGCCACCCGGCGCATGGCCTCCTTCGTGCTCATGGCAGCGGCCCCGCCGCCGCCAGCACGCGGTCCAGGAACTGGGCCGGGGTGCCTGCAAGCGCCCCGGCATGGGTGAACAGCACCCGGAACCCGTCGGCCTCGCGCCGCAGCACCCAGGTGAACGGCACCGGCAGGCCGCCCAGTTGCCCGTGCACCGTCAGGTCCGGGTCGGCGAACAGGGGAAAGACCAGCCCGTGCCGCTGGCGGAAGGCCTGCACCAGGTTCCAGCCGTCACCGGCGGCAATGCCCACGATGCGCACCCGCCCGGCCAGATTGCCCGAACTGCCTGAACTGGCGGACGATATCCGCGCGTACAGGGCGCGCAGGGCCGGGGCCTCTTCCTGGCAGGGGGCACAGAACCAGCTGTACATGTTCACGATGAACACCTGGCCGCGCAGGCCGGAAAGGCGATCCGGCAACTGTTCGCCAGCCACGGGCGCGGGCATGGCCACGTCCGGGCCGCCGCTCCAGCCGGTTTCGGGCGAAGGCGAGGCCAGGGGAATATCCGGAAAACGCGCCCCCTCGGGCCAGGCCTTCGCCAGACCGTCCGCCACCACGCCCGCCTGTTCCGCCGGTGCCGCCGGAGCCGCCCCCTGCTCCGCATGGACGGTGCGGGCCGGAAATACGGCCAACGCCAGCAGGCAGACCGCCGCCAGCAGGCCGCGCGGGCGAACTCTCACGGCCATGCGCGAAAAAAACGACGTCATCCGGACTCCCGTGTGCGACGCGGCAGGTGGTGGGTGGTGCCGGGCCGCGTTCCGTGGCACCATTAAAAAGTGTAGCCACGCTCCGTGGTTCTGACAACGGGGCACCGGCCCGCCCTCCGCCCGGATACCGGCCTGCCGCGCCGCTTTCCGCCCCGGCGCGGCCGTTTCGGCGCCATGTCGCCCCCTTTTCTTCCGGTCTCGCGCACCCTTGAACTTTCCGCCGTCGTCGGGCTACAGTCCGCACGGCGCGGCGCCGCCGCGCGCATCCGCCCCGGATTCCGCGCCGGACTCCGCCGGACAACGCCCCGAGAGCAGGGAGAGCAAGTGTGACCACGCGCACCGCAGCATCGCGCGCCGCCGCCCGGCATCCGGCCCCCGCAGGCATGCCCGGCGGGGATTGCCGGAACGCCCCTGTCCTTGTTCCGGTCCTTGCCCCTGTCCCTGCCCCCGCTCCGGTCCCGGCCCGCCGCCGCCCCGCGTGGCGCCGCCTGCCGGTGCTGCCGTCCCTGCTGTGCCTGCTGGCGCTGTGCGCCCTGCTGGCCGCCTGCGACACGGACAGCCCCCGCCAGCCGGAAGACGCGGCCGCGCCGGGCGTCACCGACGAGGCCATCCACCTCGCCTCGTCCCTGGCCCTTACCGGGCACGCCAGCTACCTGGGCGTGCAGACCCTGCGCGGCGCGCTGTCGTACATCAACCACGTCAACGATGCCGGCGGCGTGCACGGGCGGCGCATCACGCTCACCGCCGCCGACGACGGCTACGACCCGCCCCGCTGCCTGGCCAACACCCAGCGCTTTCTCATCGACGGCGACGTGTTCGCCCTGTTCAGCTACGTGGGCACGCCCACCACCATGCGCGTGCTGCCGCTGGTGGAAGAGGCGCGCATCCCGCTGGTGGGCATGTTCACCGGAGCCAACGGCCTGCGCGAGCCCTTCAACCGCTACGTGTTCAACGTGCGCGCCTCGTACTATCAGGAGACGGCCGCCGCCGTGCGCCACCTGGTGCGCGACCTGGGGCTGACGCGCATCGCCGTGTTCTACCAGTACGACGCCTACGGTTTCGACGGGTTGACCGGCACGGAAATCGCCCTGCGCGAACTGGGGCTGGCCCCGGTGGCGCGCGGATCGTACGTGCGGGGCACCACCAAGGTGGAGGAAGGGCTGCGCCGCATCCTGGCGGCCGACGCCCAGGCCGTGGTCATGGTGGGCACCTACGAGCCCTCGGCCCGGTTCATCCGCCTGGCGGAACAGGCGGGCTTGCACGCGGTGTTCCACTGCCTGTCGTTCACCGGGGCGGAAGAACTGGCCCGCCTGCTGGGCGATTCGCCGGTGAACCCGGTGACCATGTCGCAGGTGGTGCCGCCGCCCCGCGCCAAGGAAACCCCCGACCTGCTGGCCGCCGCCGCGGACTACGTGCAATTGCTGCACCGCTACTTTCCCGACGAGACGCCCAACACCATCGGGCTTGAAGGGTACGTCAACGCGCGCATCCTGGTGGAAGGGCTGCGCCGCGCCGGGCGCGACCTGACCCGCGAGAGCTTCGTGCAGGCCCTGGAATCGCTGCGCGACTACCCGCTGGGTGGCAGCACCTACGTGTCCTTTTCGCCCGAGAGCAGGCAGGGCATGAACCAAGTGTACTTCACCCGGCTGTATGACGAGCAGTTCGAACTGATCCGCGACTTCCGCGAGGTGCGCCCCCTGCCCGCGCCCGCCCCGGCTCCCGTCCCGGTTCCCACCCCGGCGCCCGGCAAGGCCGCCGCCACGCTGTCCTCGGCTCACTCCGCTCCGCCCGCCCACCCCGACGCGGAGGCGCGGCCATGATCCTGCGCCGCTTCCAGCGCCTGGGGCTGCAACAGAAGTTCTTCATCACCATCCTGGTGGTGATCATGGCCATCAGCGGCACCATCGCCCTGCTGGCCCGGTGGATCCTGGTCTCCGGCCTGACGGCGGAACTGGAACTGCGCGGGGCGGCCATCGCCCACAGCGTGGCCGCGCGCGGGGCGGGCTACATCCTGGACAACGACGTGCCGCAGCTTGTGGGGCTGATCTTCGACGAGGCCCAACTGCGCGAACGGCACCAGTTCATCGCCTACATCTTCGTCACCGACCCCCAGGGCACCGTGCTGGCCCACACCTTCATCAAGCCCTTCCCCGAATACCTGCGCATGGCCAACCCCCTGCCCGACGGCGTGGCCAAGAGCGTGGAACTGGTGGACGTGATGGGCATGTCGGCCTACGACATCGCCGTGCCGGTGAAGGAGGGGTTGTACCGCATCGGCGACGTGCACGTGGGCCTGAGCAAGGACCACATGGACAGCCTGGTGGGCAAGCTGCGGGTGACCTTCCTGGGGTTCATCACGGCGGTGGTGGTGATCACCTTCTTCATCAGCCACTACCTCGCCCGGTACATCACCGCGCCGGTCACCCGGCTGACGCGCATCTCCGACGATCTTTCGCGCGGCAACTTCAACACCGCCGTGGACCTCGACGTGCCCCACGCGGGCTGGGACATCCACGACTGTCCGGCCTACAGCGACACCGACCTGCCGTGCTGGCACTTCGACGAGCAGCTTCGGGGGGCGCGGCAGACCCCGGAAAAGCTGCACCGCTGCCCCACCTGCGTGTTCTACCGCAAGCGCGGCGGGGACGAGGTGATCCAGCTGGCCGACTCGTTCCGCAACATGGTGTGGTCCATCCGGCTGTACCGCAAGCGGTTGCAGGAATCGGAGGGCAAGTACCGCTCGCTGTTCGACAGCGGGCCGGACCCCATCTTCGTGGTGGACTGCACCGACCTGCGCATCCTGGACGCCAACCCGCGCGCCGTGGAGATGTATGGCTACACCCGCGCGGAACTGGACGGCCTGCCGCTCACCGTGCTGGGCGGCGACACCGTGCGCGAGTGCAGCGCCGTGTTCGACACCGTGTTCGATGGCGGCGACGCGGCGGGCGGATGCCTGAACATTCCCAAGGCCATGCAGGTGCGCAAGGACGGCAGCGTGTTCCACGTCAACCTGCACGCCTGCCCCATCAGCTATCGCGGGCGGCCCGCCATCATCGTGTCCACCACCGACATCACGGAAATGATGGACAAGGACGCCCAGATCATCCAGGCGGCCAAGATGAAGTCCCTGGGCGAAATGTCCGCCGGGGTGGCCCACGAGCTGAACCAGCCGCTCAACGCCATCCGCATGGGCAGCGACTTCCTGTCGCTGGTCATCGAGCAGGGGCTGCCGGTGCCGCAGTCGCGCCTGCACGAGGTGGCCCGCGACATCTGCGCCCAGGTGGACCGCGCCACGGAAATCATCAACACCCTGCGCTCGTTCGGCCGCAAGTCCGACGCGGTCATCGAGCCGCTGGACCTCAACCGGCCCACCCGCGCCGTGCTGCCGCTGGTGGAACGCCAGTTCCTGCTCCAGAACGTGGAGGTGAAGCTGGACCTGGCCGAAGGCCTGCCCCCGGTGCGCGCCCACGAGAACCGGTTGCAGCAGGTGTTTTTCAACCTGGTGACCAACGCCCGCGACGCCATCCTGGACCGCGCCCGCACCGACGGCGGCCTGCGCGGGGTGATCACCATCTCCACCCGGGCCGAGGGCGACACCGTGGTGGCCACCGTGGCCGACAACGGCGCGGGCATCCCCGAGGCGTTGCGCGAGCAAATCTTCCAGCCGTTCTTCACCACGAAAGTCACGGGCCAGGGCATGGGCCTGGGGCTGTCCATCGTGTACGGCATTGTGCGCGACTACGGCGGCGACATCCGCATCGAAAGCACCGAGGGCAAGGGCACCGCGTTCCACGTGCGCCTGCCTGCCCACCGCGATACCCCGCCCCACGGCGGAAAGAAGGACGACAGCCATGCGCATCCTGGTTATTGACGACGAGGTGCCCACCCTGAAGATGTTCGGCCTGCTGCTGGAAGCGCTGGGCCATGCGCCCGTCACCGCCGAATCGGGCGAGGAAGGGCTGATCAGCTTCGACCGGGAACGCCCCGACGTGGTGCTGACCGACATCAAGATGCCCGGCATCGACGGCATGGACGTGCTGCGCGCCCTGAAGGAGGCGGACCCGCGCATCGAGGTCATCGTCATCACCGGCCACGGCGACACCGAACTGGCCATCGAGGCGCTGCACCTGGACGCCACCGACTTCATCAACAAGCCGGTGCGGCGCGAAGCGCTGGAGCACGCCCTGGCCCGGGCCGAGGAACGCATCCGCCTGAAGCGCGCCAAGGAGGAGGAAATCCGCCTGGTGGCCGGGCCGGGGGTGGAGCTTCGGGATGCGGACGCGGGCGCGGGGCCGGATGCCATAAAAGACACGGCACAGGACGGGGCCGCCGTGGTGCGCATTCGCGGCACGGTGAACAGCCCTGCGGAACCGGTGCTGCGCCACGTGTTCGAAGAAGCGCTGCTGACCGGCGCGCCCACGGTGGTGCTGGACTTCGAGCCGTCCGTGTCGGTGAACGGCGCGGGCATCGCCGTGCTGGCGGAACTGGTGCGCCACGCCCGTACCCTGGGGCGCGCGGTACGCATCACCGGGGTATCCGCCAACCTGTCCACCGTGTTCGACGTGGTGGGCATTGCCCACAACGCCACGGTGGAGGCGGCCAACCCCCTCGAATAGACGGCAGCGGGCGGGCGAACTCCGTCGCACGCCCGGAACCCCGATCCCTTTTGCGGCGCGCGGGCCTGTATGGCCCGCGCGCCGCGTTTTCCCCGCCAACCCTCCCCTCTGGACAGGTCCCCTCCCCGGCGCTAGATAGGCGCAAAGGGCCACCGCCGCCGCGCCACGCGCTGCGGCGGCCATGGGCGTTGCGGCCCGCCGCAGGCCCGCACGCCCCCCAGAGGTCCGCCCCACGGAACGCTCGCCCCCCGGAAAGGTTCGCCATGCCCATCCGCGCCCTCATCGTCGATGACGAACGCCCCGCCAGGGACGAACTGGCCTACCTGCTCTCGGCCTACCCGGACGTGGAGGCCGCCGAGGCTGCGTCGGCAGGCGAGGCGTTGCGCAAGCTGGCCGACGAGCGGTTCGACCTGGTCTTCCAGGATATCCAGATGCCGGGGCACGACGGCTTCCACGTCATGCGCGAGGCCCAGTCCCAGGCCCAGCCGGGCGAGGCCGCGCCGCTGTTCGTCTTCGTCACCGCCTTCGACGAGCACGCCATCCGCGCCTTCGAGGAAAACGCCTTGGACTACCTGCTGAAACCCGTGGCCCCGGCCCGGCTGGCCCGCTGCCTGGACCGGGTGCGCGGCCGCCTGGCCACCGACGGCGCCCGGCCGTTGCAGAACGCCGTGGCCACCCTGCTGGGCGCGCTGGGACACGCCAAGCCGCCGAACCGGCTGGCGATGGACCGCCTGCCTGTGGACCGTCTGGCAGTCGAGCACGGCGGGCGCATCAGCCTCATCCCCACGCGCGACGTGGTGATGATCGAGGCCGAGGAAAAGCGCATCGTGGCCGTCACCGGCGAAGGCCGCCTGCCCTGCCACAACATGAACACCCTGGCCCGCGCGGAAGAACGCCTGGCCGGGCTGCCGTTCTTCCGGGTGAACCGGGCCGTGCTGGTGAACCTGGAGCGCATCGCCGAATTTTCGCCGTGGATCAACGGCAAGTACCACCTGGTCATGAACGACGCGGACCGCACCGAGGTCACCGTCAGCCGCAACCGCGCGCGCGACTTTCGCGCCCGGCTGGGCGTCTAGGGGCTGTTTCCAAATTGTCCTTTCGCCCGTTGGCTACGTCGAACTTCGCCTGCCATGGCTTTGCTGTCCTCATCCGTAAGACTCGCAAGCTCATCTAACGGCTGAGGCTCGGTCGAATACGATAAGAGTACGCTCTGCGGTCGCCATCCGTAATGCTCGAAGACTCGCATAACGGCTGCCGCACTTCCTCATGGCAGGCTCGTTTTCCTTGCCAACGAACAAAAATCCTAAGGCTCTAGACCATCAGGTCTTTGTTTTTTGCTACCAGCCGTTTCATTTCGGCAATGAGTTGGGGCAGGGGCTTGTTGTAGCGCCATTCACATTCTTTGAGGTGTAATTCGAAGTTCC
>NZ_JBAIYT010000056.1:0-8023 GCF_036763125.1 Nitratidesulfovibrio sp. 1201_IL3209 | reverse complement strand
CCAAGGCCCAACGTCAGTAAATCGTTAGCTTCCACGGCTCCTTCCCTCCTGGGCAAAGGGAAAGGCTACGATGCGTCAGGAAGGAGAGTCAAGAAAGCTGATTTCCACGTCTCGCGTCGAGGAACCATTTTAGACGTCTATGGACCTGCAGCCAAACCTGCAGCATTCTCTTGAACAACCAGATAGTTACAGCAGCCCCCCCCCCCCCCGATGGTCCTTGACGCTATCCTGATGAAGAGTGACTGTCGAGTCCCAAGCCCTGTGCTCACCTGAAGGTTTTGTTACTCTTATACGATCCCCAACCATAGGTCATTACTTCTTATTATTTCAGATATATATTACAATAGTGAACACCCCGCCTTTTACCTAAAACCGCCCTGATGCCCCGTGTGTCAGGGCTTTTCTCTTTCCAAGGAGACGCCATGGACAGCCTTCAGTACACCTCCCCTGAGGTCACCGACCTCGCCAAGGCCCTCATTGCCGTTCAGCACACCCTGCAACCGGCCATCAAGGACCGTGAGAACCCGTTCGCCAAGTCCCGCTACGCCACACTCAACTCCGTCATGGATTCTTGTCGGGACGCTTTGCTGGCCAACGGCATCTGGGTGACCCAGTACCCGGTCCCGGCCGACGCCGGCCACCTCGGCCTTGTCACCAAGCTCACGCACGCGGAATCCGGCCAGTGGCAATCGTCGCTGCTGGTCATGCCTCTGCCTAAATCTGACCCGCAGGGATACGGCAGTGCCATGACCTATGCCCGCCGGTACGCGCTTTCGGCCATGCTCGGCATGGTGACGGAAGACGATGACGACGGGGAGGCCGCATCACGCGACAGGCACGCACGGCAGAAAACGCCTCGCCAGCCACGGCCTCAGCAGCCTTCAGTCGTCTCAGCCCAACAAGCCACGCCCGCAGCCCCTCCACCTCAGCCCAACCCCGCAGAAACAGCATATCCAGCCCTGGCGTCACTGCCACGGCTGGATGGGGTAAACTACTCGACGGCCACCGCGCAGGATGGCCGTCTTTGCATTCTGGCGTCGGGCAACACGTCTGCCCGCAAACAACTGCTCTCGGCTGCCGGATTCAAATGGAACGCCGAGCGCAAGGTCTGGTGGCGGTACGCCGAGACCGCCTGATCCACACACCACGCCACGGGCGGGGATTCCCCCGCCATGGGGGAACCTCGCCCACTTGATGGAGCCTCCCATGACAAAGCCCCCGCAATCCCCCAAGCCCCCGGCACTGCCGGACCCTCTCTCCCTCCTCGCCGAATCCCTGCTCGCGCAAGAAATCCACACCACGCAGACCCAACTGGGCGACCGGAGCACCTACGTCGGCATGTCCGACATCGGTGCCGCAACGGAATGCCTGCGCTCGGCGGTTGCCCGCAAACTGGTGTCACCGGGCACGCAGCCTCACATCATCCTGCCTCAGCATGTCGGTTCCATCCTGAAGCGCCACCTCCCCCTGCACCGGGGCCACTGGCAGGAGGCCGGGATCACCGACGCCCTCACCAGAAGCGGTCACCGGCTCATTCCGCAGTTGGAAATCAGCGCCTCCTTCCACGGTGTGCCCATCAAGGCGCACCTCGACATCACCCTCATCCACGAAGCCTCGACACCCCTCATTCGGGTGCTGGAACTGAAGAGCAACGGGCACCTGCCCGAAACCCTCTACACCTCCAACGAGGTGCAACTTTACGGGCAGATCGGCCTGCTGGAGAGTACCTGGCATCGCCCGTGCTGCTCGCTTCGGGACGAAGACGGCCAACCGGTCTTCACCCGCAAGACCTTCCCGGAGGCGGCTCGGCTCCTCTTCGGCATCGACATGCCGGACACACCGGAAGGCGTGACCATTGAGGGCTGGGTGCTCTCCATCTCCATGGCAGACGCCAAGGTCTTCGGGCCGTACACGCCCAACCGGACCATGCTCGGCATCTGCTGCAACACGGCCGCCGACCTCTGGCAAGCCGTCAACGCCGTCAAGGCAGGGCAGTTGACGCTTGACGACCTCCCGTACTGCCAAGGGTTTCACCCCCTGTGTGACTGGTGCGACGCCAACGCCACCTGTCCCAAGTTCCAACCCATGCGGGTTGACGGCATGCCCGTGGACCTCGGCCCCGCCCACGCGGCGGACCTCGACCAACTCGCGGGTCTGAAGGAACGCAAGCTTGCCATCGAAGGCGATATCGCGGCCATCGAAGGGCGCATCCGCACCGCCTTCCAGCGCATTGCGGCGACAAGCGACAGCATGGCCCGGGACTGGATAACCGCGGGCAGACACCGCTTTCGGGTGTCAGCCATGCCCGGCAGGCAGACCATCGACCAGGCGGCCCTGCAGGTGGAACTGCAAGCCCTGACCGGCGATCCCCAAACGGGGACAGACATCCTGGAGCGAGCCCGCAAGACCGGCCAGCCGCATGAACGGCTGTTCATCAGCCCCATCAACGGAAAAGGAGAATGACCATGGGATACTACAGCGAAGTCGCCCTGTGTCTGTCCGGCAACGGGCGGGCACGGCTTGATGCCGCGATGCACGAGGCGAGGCAGCATGCCACCAACCCCGGCGATATCGAACTGTTCCTGCAAAACGGCCTGAGGCAGGACGCGCCGGACTCGGAAGGTGTGCTGTATTACTGGGAAGGCGTCAAATGGTACGCGGATTTCGAGGAGGTACGGTTCATTACCGACGTCATGGATGAACTAGACGTTGACGACTACCTCTTCCTGCGCATCGGCGAGGACGTTGACGATGCCGAGATTCTCGGCGGCTGGTGGGACAATCCCTTCGATGCGCGCCTGTTCCGAACCATCGACTTCGGCTAGGGGGCGACAGCGCTCCCTCCTCGGTCAGCGCCATCCCCGGCGCACCGCATCCAGATCATTCCAGGGTGATACCAAGGGCGCGCATCCGGGCCTTGGCATCTTCGTGGCTCACCACGCGACCTTCGCGCACGGCGTCCAGCCCTTGCCGCACCATGCGGCAAAACCGCGCATCGCGGTCAAGGAACTGCGCCACGGCATCCCTGATGACCGAGGCACGCGTACTGCCAATGGCTGCGGCGATCTCGTCCAGCCGGTCCACGGTGGCCTTGTCGAAACGAATGCTCGTTGAATGCGGCATGGTCACTCCGTAGCCATTCACGTCTGATCTGGCCGTATCACGGGTTCTTCCGAAGCTTCGTGTCCACGCCCCACTGCGCGAAGCACTCCCGGACCTCATCATCCGATGCGAAGAGTCCGGCATCCGCCTGACGAACGCCTTCCGCGATGGCGGCCACAGCCCACTCCTCGTCCCGGACATACCGCCGAACGGCTTCGGCCATGAGTTCAGGCACGGGCCTGCCCATGGCTCTCGCCAGAGCCTCCAGTCGTCCCTTCGTTTCCGGGCCGAGATGCGTATCCCAATCGGCCATGCGTACCTCCCCATTCCGACGGCATAGCCAACATCCCAAACCGACACAACATCAAGGAGCACTCCCATGCCCCATACCGATTCGGGCCTGCACGCGTTGCAGCCCGTCGATCTCGACGCTGGCGCCGTGTTCAGCGGCACCCCGTCGGGCCGCATGATCAAGGGCTACCGCCAGCCCTCGACGTACACCCCCAAGGCTGACCCTGACTACATCTTCCACGAGACCACGCGCGACATCGTGGTCTGGCTGATGACCGCATCCGATCCGCTCTACGTGTTCGGCCCCACCGGCAGCGGGAAGTCCAGCGCCATCCGGCAACTGGCCGCCCGGCTCAACTACCCGGTGTTCGAGGTTACCGGACACGGCAGGCTGGAACTCCCCGACCTGGTGGGCCACCTGTCCGTGCATCATGGTTCCATGGAATTCCGGTATGGACCGCTGGCGCTGGCCATGAAGCATGGCGGGCTCTTCCTGCTCAACGAACTGGACCTGCTGGAACCCGCAACGGCCACGGGGCTCAACGGCATCCTCGATGGCCAGCCCCTGTGCATCCCGGAGAATGGCGGTGAACTGGTCACGCCGCACCCCATGTTCCGGTTCGCGGCCACGGCCAACACCAACGGCGGATCCGACGAAACGGGCCTCTACCAGGGCACCCTGCGCCAGAACCTCGCCTTTCTCGACCGGTTCTGGCTGTGCGAGATGGGCTACCCCGAACCCGCAGCGGAAGAACGGCTGCTGGAGCGTATCGCGCCGCAACTCCCTGCACCCCTGCGGCGTACCATGATCGACTACGCCAACGAAGTCCGGCGTCTGTTCATGGGCGAATCGGGCACAGCGCATGGTGCCTCGATCGAGGTGACCTTCTCCACCCGCACCCTGATTCGCTGGGCCGACCTGACCCAGCGGTTCCAGCCACTGGCCCGGCAGGGCATCCAGCCCGTGGCCTACGCCCTCGATCGGACGCTCGGCTTCAAGGCCACACGGGAAACCCGAACACTTCTCCACGAAATCGCCCAACGCATGTTCCCCACGGGGGAGTGAGTGGGGACGCCGCTACCGCGCCGAACACATCCGCTGCGGACACCCCCGGCAAGGATGCCGCGTCTCCCCGAATCCCGGGCAATACCGGCCTGGTGCTCCAGTTCATGGATTCCCTGCTCACCCGTCAGTCTCTTGATCCCGCCTTCTTCGCCTCCCTCACTTCGCCCCCCTGGCTGCGCCTCGAAAAGGACACGCCTTCGGGCGGCAAGTTCTGGTCCTGCACCATCCAGGAGCACGGCATCGACCTCCATTGGGGCAAGCTCAATACGCAAGGGCAACGGCTCGCACTGGCCATCACCCGGTGCAACCGAGGCAACCCCATCCGCGAGGCGCGGTCACGCACCCTTGGCAAACTCAAGGAAGGCTACCGGCTCGCCTCGTCATACGGCCCCCTCCCGTAACCGTGATTTCCCTCCCGACGATTCCGCATTCTGGAACGACTCCGACCTACACCGCATCCACGAGGAGCACATACTCATGAAAGCGACATCCGCCATGCGCATCTTCCCCTTCTCCCGCAGCATCCACCTCGTCCGGGATATCCACACCAACGGCGTTCGCCACCACTGGAAGGCGGAAGCGGAACTCTACCTCCTCAAGGTCAGCACCTGGACCGGGGATGACGAGGAACCCCATCTCTCGCGGGTCACGATCCATACCATCGGGTGGGGCCGGTGCATCGACGAGGACCCGGTACAGGAAATGTGGCGACAGGCCGCGGAGAAGATCGAAAAAGACCACTACCACTTCCACAACGGAATCTAGGACGCCCCTCCCCCGAGGGGCGTTCCGCTTTTACGGAGCACGCACATGAACGACACCATCCTGAACTGCCTCATGGCCATCAACCTCGACGTGAACATCTGGACCGCCCGGCGCAAGCTGACCCCGGCGGACTTCGGCGGCGCGGACCTGCCGCCGGAGGAGCTTGCCTCGCTCGGCAGCAAGCGCATCTGCGATCCCGAGGAACTGAAGATCTTCGGCACGCTGAAGGCGCGCGCGGTGAACCTGCTCGACCGCCACGGCGTCCGCTTTCTTGGCGGTTGGGGCATTCCGGAGGAAAAAGCCCCCGTCCTTGTGGAAGAACTCGACCGCATTCGTGACGAATTCCTGGCCGCCAGGGATACCTTCCTCACCCGGTACGATGACGCCGTTCGGGACTGGATTGCCCGGCACGGCGAGTGGGAACGCATCATCGCCGACTCCACCGTCAGCGCGGACTACGTGCGCAGCCGCATGGGCTTTCGTTGGCAGGTATACCGCATCGTGCCGCCTGCCCCAGGCGATGCGGAGCCGGTAGCCCAGGGGCTTGCGGAAGAAGTGCGCGGGCTTGGCCAGACCCTGTTCGACGAGGTGGCCAAGGCCGCCACCGAGGCCTGGCACAAGTGCTACGCTGGCCGCAGCGAAGTGACCCACAAGGCGCTGTCTCCCCTGCGGACCATCCACCAGAAGCTGGCCGGACTCACCTTCGTGGAACCGAGGGTGGCCCCGGTGGCCGACCTCATCGGCACGGCCTTCGCCAACCTGCCCAAGCGGGGCAGGATACAAGGGGCGCACCTGCTCATGCTGCAAGGGCTGGTGGCCTTGCTGCGCGATCCGTCCGCGCTCATGGAGCACGGTCTGCGGATCATCGAGGGGCATCGCCCGTCCGATCTGCTGGATGCTCTGTTGCGGCAGGATCGAAGCACGGAGAATGGACGGATAGCGTCCGCAGACGAACCCGAAGGAGGAGAGGACGACATGCCCGACCTTGGGGACGACCTTGCGCTGGACGCCATCCCCCGCGAGGTCATGTCCGATCTGCAACCCGTGCTGCCCAATTGCGGGCTGTGGTAGGGCTTACCTTCCCCCATCCATTGGCGCTACTACCGGGCGGACCGGCCACTACGGGCTGTCCCTGCTGGAGGACAACATGCTGGATACACGCGCCGTGATGCGCTCGCTGCCGCTGGTGGCGAGCGTGCTCGGCAGGAAATATGGCGTCACCGTGGCCATCGGGGGCACGGAGGCCTACACGGACGGTAGCGCGATCCATCTCCCCGCCTTGCCGGTGAGCGCGCCCGACACCTTTCTCGCACTGGCCCGTGGCTACATCGACCACGAGGCCGCCCACCTGCGGGATACCGACTTCGCGGTGCTGAAGGCCGCGAACCTTACCCCACTTGAGCACCATGTCTGGAACATCATCGAGGACTGGAGGGTTGAAAACCGGCTGGTTGCCTCGTTCCCCGGCTGCCGGGGAAATTTCGACTGGCTCATCGAACACTTCTTCGGCGGCAAGGTGGCTGGCACCAGAATCGATCCGGCGGCCCTGTTCCTGAACTGGCTGTTGCTCACCGTCAGAGCATGGGACGTCCCGGTCATCGGAAAACAACGCGACTCCATCGCGGCACATCTCGATAAACTCTGTCCGGGCCTGCTTACCCGCATGGCCTGTGTTGTCGAAGCAGTACGCACCTCGTGCGCATCCACTGCCGAGGCCATTGCCCATGCGCGGGCCATCGTCGCTGAACTGGGCAAGGCCACGGAAACGCCGCAGCCCGCGTCAGGTACGAATCAGGACGCCAGTCAGGCTGGGGGCGCCCCGGATGGTACCGGTAACGGCAACCAGCCCACGGCATCACCGTGGGAACGGATACGAAACCTGCTGCATGCCCAGGAGGACGAACTTCCGCAGGAATTCGGGGTAATCCTTGGTGAGGCCCTGAAGCGTGAGGCTCCTGCAAGCGATGGATTGCCCGTCAACGTGGCTACCGTCACCCACAAGGTAAGCTGGGACTTGCACCCCGACGACATCGCCGAGGCCAAACGGGCATCGACGGCCCTGCGAACGCGCCTTCATGGCCTGTTGCAGGCTGCGACCATCAGCCGAACCCACGGGGCACGGAGCGGGAGACTAGACCCGCGCAGACTCCACCGCATCGCCACGGATGACGCTCGCATCTTCATGCGCAAGGGAACGCGCGTCGGCATCAACACCGCCGTGCATCTGCTTCTCGACTGCTCCGGGTCCATGACCCCGAACATCAGACTGGCTAGCACGGCCTGCCATGCCGTGGCTTCGGCCCTTGAGACCGTCAGCATCAACGTGGCTATCACCGCCTTTCCGGCCAGCCATGACCCGGCGTCGACGGAACAGAAAACCGTGGGCCGCCTGGTGCGGCACGGACAGCGGGTACATCCGAGACTAAAGGTGGCAGCCGTGGGGACCACCCCACTGGCCGAGTCCCTGTGGTGGGTGATGCAGGAAATGTTGCCCCTGCGTGAGGCCCGCAAGCTCATCCTGCTGCTGACCGATGGCGATCCCGATACGCCGACATGCGCCCTGGAAGCCATTCGGCACGCCGAACGGCTGAGGTTCGAGGTCTACGCCATCGGCATCGGTGCGGTGAACATCCTGCAACACCTGCCGGGACGGCACAGGACGATCAACACCCTGGCCGAACTTGCCCCGGCGATGTTCGGCCTGCTCCAAGGCGCGCTGGTCGGAAGGCGCGCGACATGATGCAACGACGAAAAACACCGGCAACGAACAACGGGGAGGCACCACGCCTCCCCGTTCTC
>NZ_JBAIYT010000055.1:0-8795 GCF_036763125.1 Nitratidesulfovibrio sp. 1201_IL3209 | reverse complement strand
GGCCCAACGTCAGTAAATCGTTAGCTTCCACGGCTCCTTCCCTCCTGGGCAAAGGGAAAGGCTACGATGCGTCAGGAAGGAGAGTCAAGAAAGCTGATTTCCACGTCTCGCGTCGAGGAACCAAAAGACGAGAATCCTTATAGCAAAAGGACTTGAAGAAAATTCTTCGAGTCCTTTTTGTATTTTCCAACGTTATCGAGTCTCAATGGGGTCTAATTTGAAGTTGCAACCACCTTCTCAACTTCGCACTTACTAAAAATTATGTTGCGTCCCTGCCTAAATCCTTTGCTATCCCAGTCATTCAAGCTAGTATGACTGCATTTTCTCCTTTTTGTAGCTTGCATATGTGTTTCGCATCGAATTAACGAATTCCAGAATAATGTCGTACTCGCTCATTAACAGCAACAAGTCCAATGCTGTCATGCCTGTATTTCTGTAATACCAATTCCTTACACGTTCAGTTGAAATGACAAGTTCTTGTGACACCTGCTTTGACGTCATTTCCTGATCTCGTATCATTCCGACAAGATATTCAGTGAGTAGTTTATTCCCCATCCTGTTTGTGTGGCAGATCTGCCACAAGTTATTTATGGACATGCATTTCCCCTTTGTTAAGAGTATGTTTCTGAAATATTCTCAGTCACAGCAGGGGGATACCAGCAAAATGCTGCATACAAAAACTACATATCCAATTGAAAAGATAAAAAAATTGCGCCTGAAAGGCGCTATGTATATTCGCATGTCCACAGAATTGCAGACGGAATCCCCGGAAAATCAAAAACGGGAAATACAGGCTTTCGCTGATGCCCATGGGATTGAAATCGTAAAAATATACACAGATCTCGGCGTGAGCGGCATGAAGGCTGAAGGACGAAGTCAGTTTCAGGCCATGCTTGATGATGTCGAATTCGGCCGTAATGAGTACAGCATCGTACTATACTTAGATGACAGCCGTTGGGGTCGTTTTGTCGATAGCGGGGAGGCAGAGTATTACCGCATGCGGCTGAAACTCAAAGGAGTTGTTTGCCAAGCCTGCGATAAGCCCCTGACTATGACCGCCACGTTCGCGGATCGTCTTATAACAATGGTAAAGGATGAGAGCGCCAGTGATTATTGCCGCCAGCTCTCACAAAAAGTGTTTATCGGGCAACGCAACTTGGTTTTGAAAGGATACAGGCAAGGCGGACCCGCTGGATTCGGCCTGCGTCGCATGCTTGTGGATGAAACAGGTAATCCCAAACAGGAACTGGCAATAGGGCAACGCAAAAGCCTTCAGACGGAGCGCGTTGTTTTGGTTCCCGGTTCGGAAGCGGAACAAAACACGATACGCTGGATGTACGACCAATTTATTGCCGGGATGAGGGAAGCGGATATCGCGGATGTGCTCAATACGGAAGGCTGCCTGACGGGTTTTGGTAGGCCGTGGACGAGGGGCACGGTCAGGGAAGTTTTGACCAATGAAAAGTACATCGGCAACAATCTCTTCAACCGCAGGTCCGGCAAGCTGAAAAGCAGGCCAAAGGCGAATCCGGAAACCGAATGGGTACGAAAAGTCGGCGCTTTTACGCCGGTAATTGATGCAGAACGCTTTTATACCGTTCAGGGGATCATCCGGGAAAGGCATAAAAGGGTAACCGACGCCGAATTGCTGGAGCGCCTCAAATCTTTGCAGTCTCAAACCGGCCGCTTATCCGCCATGATCATTGACGAGTCAGAGAGCATGCCGCCAAGCAGCCTTTATCGTAACCGATTTGGCGGACTGCTGCGGGCATATACCCTGATTGGATACCTTCCGGAACGGGATTACCGGTATGTGGAGATCAACCAAAGACTCAGGGCCTTGCACGGCGACATTGTGTCCCAAACCGTGTCGGACATAGAAAGCCTTTGCGGACGAAAAATTTTTATCGATTCGGGAACAGGCTTGTTGGAATTAAACCACCATCTGCTTCTGTCCATCGTAATCAGCAGGTGCTTCCTTACCCCTTCCGGAATGCGGCGCTGGAAAATCCGTTTTGATACCGGTCTCCATCCAGATATCACGGTAGCGGTCCGCATGGACGCCGCAAATGAGGCCATACATGACTATTACATCTTGCCCGCACTGGAGTTTGGGGGCAACGCGTTGAAGCTGCATGATGAAAACGTCGGTTTTCTGGACAGCTTTCGCGCCGACAGCCTGGAGTATCTTTTGAGAATGAGCATAAACATCAGTCTCGACAAGGCGGTGTAACATGGAACCCAATGAAGTCGTTCTTATTCCCGTCAATGAAATCCATATCCTGAACCCACGGGTACGCAACCGTAACATCGCTGAAGAAATCCGTCGCAATATCCGTAATGTTGGATTGAAGCGCCCCATCACCGTAACCTTGAGCACAGACCCCAAAACCGGAAAAAAGTATGACCTCGTCTGCGGACAAGGACGGCTGGAAGCCTTCATTGACGCCAATGAAACGGATATTCCCGCCATCATAATAGAAGCGGACAAGGAAGGCGCCCATATTATGAGTCTGGTGGAAAATATAGCCCGCCGGAATAACAGTCCCATGGAACTGCTCCACGGCATCAAATACTTGAAGAGCCAGGGGGATGGCGATGCTGAAATAGCCCAGAAAACCGGCCTCAGCCGGGAGTGGGTGCGGGGCATAGGCAAGTTGCTGGAAACCGGAGAAGAACGTCTGATCAGCGCGGTGGAAAAGGGGCGTATGCCGCTGTCTCTTGCCCTGAAAATTGCCATTGAAGACGATGCCGCCATACAGGCGGCGTTGACGGAAGCCTACGAGACAGGCCAGTTAAGCGGCGGCAAACTGATTGCCGTACAGCGCCTGCTCGACCGGCGCAAACATTACGGGAAACACTACGGAAAAAAAATGCCTGCTCCATCGAGGAAAAAGTCGGGCCTGTCCACCGATGAACTGATTGCAACCTATAAAAACGCCATCAAGAACAAAAAACGTCTGATTACTAAAGCCGACAACCTGAAACAGATGTTGGCGTATTCAACGGCAGCTCTCAATAAGCTGCTGCGCGACGAACATTTCACTAACCAGTTGAAAGCCGAAGGAGTGAACGACATTCCCAGGCAACTGGCTGAGCTGCTCGGCGAGGTATGTTCATGAGTGCCGCAATCAAGCAAGGCTTTGAGCGAAAGCTTGCGACTTTGCCCATCGCTGATTTGCGTCTCACTAAAACCCTGTCCACCCACGTCAAGCAGGGCCGGAAATATTCGCAAATACTTTCCTCCATCCGTGAAGTTGGTCTTATTGAGCCGCCGGTTGTGGCGCTGTGCAGTCAGGGAAGCGAATACATTCTCCTGGATGGGCATCTACGAATTCTGGCACTTGAAGAATTGGGTGAAAAAGACGTGAACTGCCTGGTTTCTGTGGATAACGAAGGATACACATACAACAAGTTCATCAACAGGCTCTCGGCCGTTCAAGAGCACAAAATGATCGTAAAGGCACTCAATAGCGGGGTCTCGGAGGAAAAGCTCGCCGCGTCTTTGAGTCTCGATATAAAATCCATCCGCCACAAGAAAGGCCTGCTGGACGGCGTGTGCAAGGAAGCCGTTGATCTGCTGAAAGACAAAATCATGTCGGAAAATGTATTCCGGGTATTGAAGAAAATGAAGCCCATGCGACAAATCAAGGTCGCCATGCTCATGAATGACCAAAACCGCTACAGTGATGTCTATGCCAGGGTTTTGCTAGAAGGAACTCCGGCGAACCAGCTTGTGGCCGACGCGAAGAAGAAAAAACTTTCACCAGCCGCTGTGGAAAAACGCATACGCCTGGAAGAGGAAAGCATCGCTCTGGGCGAGGATATCCGTGCCCTGAATGATTCCTATGGAAGGGACATGCTCAACCTGGACATCATCAGATCATATCTGAAACGGATGCTGAGCAATCAAAATATTGCCGGCTATCTGAAAAAACACCATCCGGAAATTCATGACAAGTTTTCTGAAATCAGCGGAATGGATTTTTTCACTATGAAAAATACGAGTTGAGCACTCCGGAATTTGGCGGCAACAATGCCTTGCCGCATAATCTCTTTCCGGCCTACCGCCGTACCCTGTCCGCCAGCCCGGCCATGAATGCGGACACCTTGCCCACCGGGGCGAAGCCAGGATCGATGCCGTGGCGCGCGGCCAGCACTTCCGGCCGGGCATAGGACAGCATGGTGACGCCCCCGGCCTCGCGCACCAGCATGCGCAGCGGCAGGTCGAGGGCGATGGACGGTGCTTCGAGCATCAGCAGCGTCCCCACGGCGGGGTTGCCGAAGGTCACCACCCGCGTGGCCGGCATGCGCAGCCCCGCCCCTTCCGCGTTGGCCGCATGGTCCACGGCGCAGAACACGGGCACGCCCATGCCGTCCAGAGCCCCCAGCAAACGCTCCCACACCTCGGGGACGGTCCCCTGGCAGGCCACGTGAACCTGCCCGTCATCCCTCGTGCTTTCCATGTTTTTCCTCCTTTGGCGGCAGTGCATGACGGTTCGCCACGACATGGCGGCGGCGGAGCCCGCGCCGCCACCGTTCCGGCCACCCGGCATGCCCGCCACCCTACACCGTTTTTACGCCCGCGTCGAAACGGCACACAACGCAGCAACGCGGCACGGCAAGTTCCGGTCGCCCCCCTCCTCCCCCCCGGCCCCCGGTCCCAGGGTCGCGAGGATACCCGTTCCGCGCAAACTTTTCCGCGCGGGCATGTTGACAACCCCCCGCCAAAAAGGGTAGCTCTCCCTCCGCACGAGGGAACGGCGGCTCCGCCTCGCTCCGCGTGCCGCCCCCATGCCTGCGCAAGAGGGCGGGAGTAACTCAGTGGTAGAGTGCAACCTTGCCAAGGTTGAAGTCGCGGGTTCAAATCCCGTCTCCCGCTCCAAAATTTCGCCCGATGGGCACGAAAGGCCGCCGCAAGGCGGCCTTCGTCGTTTCCGGCGACGGGAAAAGCGGGGATGGGCGGGGTGGGTGGCGCCCGCTCCGGCCCGCACGATCCGCCAACGGGCCTTCAGGGGGCAGGCACCGGCCCGCCCCCGCGCGCGGCTGCCACGGCCCGGCAAAACGGTTGCTCACCGGCCTTCCCCGGCATATGCCGGAAGCATCACCCCCAGCCGCAGGACACGCCATGCCCCGCCTTGCCATCCGCCTCGCCACCCCAGACGACGCCGCCGCCGTCACCGCCGTGTTCCACGCGGCCATCCACGGCAAGGCGGCGCGCAGCTACGACGCGGAGCAACTGGCGGCGTGGTGCGCAGGCCGTACCGAGGCCCAGTTCCGGCGGGAGCTTGAGCTGGGCATGAACCCGTTCCTGGTGGCCGAGGCGGCGGCCCCCGGCGGCCCGCCAGCCCCCCCGGTCGACGGGGCCATGTCATCCGTCCCTGCGCCAGTACCTGCCGTGGTCGGCTTCGGCGCGCTGCGCGGCGACGAGGTGGCCTACCTGTACGCCGCGCCGCAAGCCCCGCCCGGCACCGGGCACGCGCTGCTGCGCGCACTGGAGCGCCATGCCGTGGAACAGGGCTGGCCGGAACTGCGCCTGACCGCCTCGCTCAACGCCCTGGATTTCTACAAGGACCACGGCTACCATGAACTGCGCCGGGACATCCGGACCATGTCCGTGGACGGCGGCTTCGTGCGGCTGGTGGCCATAGAGGCCAGAAAGCGCCTCGTGGAGAAGGCCGCGCGCAAACGGTCCGTGGTCGATGACGTCCAACCGGCGCAGGGCGCCGAAGAGGCCGCCCTTGCCGAATGACCCGCCGCGAGCCCGCTGCCTCCCCCGCGTCCCCCGCTCGATTTTCCCCCGGCCCCATGCCCCGCCCGGCGCGAAGCGCGTGCTTACCCCCGCCTCGCTTGCGCTGCCCGCCCGGTTGAGGCATGAACTCCGGACGCGCCGCCCCCTTCCGGTGCGTTCCCCGGCGACCGGCTTGCCGCAGCCACCAACTCGCGCGGGCTCACATCGGCTTAATAAGGACAGACCATGACCGAACAACCGGGCGCCCCGGCCTCCCATATCACAGACACCACGGATTCCACCGCCACGGACACCGCGCACGCCGCCGAACTGGAACGCCTGCTGGCCAAGGCGCGCGAACGCTACGAGGTGGAATTCGAAACCCTCACCGTGGACGACGCGCCGCTGGAAATCCTGCAAATCCGCAACATGGTGGGGCACCTCGACCGGCTCATCGCCGCCAACGCCATCAAGGACCCGCTGCGCGACCTGCCCCTGTGGGCCAAGATATGGCCCGCCTCGTTCCTGCTGGGGCGCTTTCTGCGCAAGCTGGACCCGGCGGGCAAGAGCCTGCTGGAAATCGGCGCGGGCTGCGGCGTCACCGGGCTCATCGCCGCGCGCTACGGCTTTGCCCGCGTGACCATTACCGACGTGAACGACGACGCCCTGCTCTTCGCGCGCATCAACGTGCTGCGCAACGGCCTGGCCGACCGGGTGGAGGTGCGCCGCTGCGACATCACCGCCGCCCGCCTCGCCGACCGCTACGACGTCGTCGCCGGGGCCGAAATCCTGTACCTGGAAGACCTGCACCGCCCACTGGCCAAGTTCCTGGCCCGCCACGTGGCCCCCGGCGGACAGGCCATGCTGTGCACCGACAAGCGCCGCAAGGCCGCGCACTTCCTGAAGCTGGCCGGGCGCGACTTCGACGTGGCCGAGCAGCCCGTGGGCGTGAAATCCACCGGCGACGACGGGCAGGAGGAACGCCGCCTGTTCCTGGTGCACCGGCTCACCCCCAAGCGGTCGGGCGCGGCCCCCGGCTCGCCCGCCGCCCCCGTCACCACCGCATAGGCCCCGCGCACCCCGCGCGGCCTCGCGCCGCCCCATCCCGCCAACGACGGCCCGCACCCGCAACCTCGACCCTTCACGGACCATCGCATGATCAAGCTCTCCCCCTGCCCCAAGGGCTATACCCGGGACCAGGACAAGGCCACCTCGCCGGCGGAGACCGTGCGTCGCGTGCGCCGGCGCCTTGCCAGCCTCGACGTGGACATCCTTGCCGAAACCCGCCGCGTGGACGTGGACCGGCTGGGCATTCCCGTGTTCCTCAGCATGTGCGGGGCCGACGCCCGGCGCGTCATGCCCACCCGCAAGCAGATGGGCAAGGGCGCGTCCGTGGAGCAGGCCGAGGCATCGGCCCTGATGGAACTGATGGAGCGCTACAGCTTCTTCACCTTCTGGCGCGACATGCCCGGCATGGTCGAGGCCACCTGGAGCGAGGCGCGGGCCCGCTTCGGCGACGCCCTGCTGCCCGTGCAGGAAATCGCCAAATCGGTGCACGACCCCATCGCGCCCGAAGACGCCGTGCGCGCCCTGGACCTGATCCGCTGGAAGTTCTTCCCGGCCACCGTCATCCCGCGCGAGGGCAGCGAAGGCCGCGAGGTGTGGCTGCCCCTCGACTGGTTCAAGAAGCTGGGCGAATTCAACGGCTCGTCCGCCGGCAACACCGAGGAGGAATCCATCCTCCAGGGCGCGTGCGAACTGGTGGAGCGCCACGTGTGCTGCGTCATCGACGAGACCATGCCCGAACTGCCCACCATCGACATTTCCCCCGAGGGCTCCGGTGACGACGCCGTGCTGCGCGACCTGCTGGACCGCTTCGCCCGGCACGGCGTGCAGGTGGTGCTGAAGGACTTTTCCCTGGACCTGCCCGTGCCCACCGTTGGCGCCGTGGCCTGGGACCCGGCCACCTTCCCGGCCCGCTCGGAAATCGTGTACACCGCCGGCACCGCCGCCACCCCGGTCAAGGCCGCCGTGCGCGCCCTGACCGAAATCGCCCAGCTCGCGGGCGACTTCATCACCGGGGCCTGCTACGAGGCCTCCGGCCTGCCCAAGTACGAACGGCTGGAAGACATCGAATGGCTGCGGCGCGGCCCCGTGGTGCCCCTGTCCTCGCTGCCCACGGTGGAATCCGGCGACATCCTGCGCGAGCTCACCACCCTTTCCGACGGCCTCGCCCGGCAGGGCTACACTCTGTTGTCCATCTCCACCAAAAACCCCGACGCGGGCGTGTCCACCCACTACAACATCGTGCCGGGGTTCCGCTTCCGCGAGCGGGACAAGAACGCCTCCATCGGCCTGTTCGTGGGCCGCATCCTGAGCGAGGAGGCCGACGCGGAAACCGCCCGGCGCGGCCTTGAAGTACTTTCGGAACTCTACCCCGGCGCGCACTTCGTCCCGTTCTTCCGGGGCATGCTGGCCCTGCGCGGCGAAGCCATGGACGAGGCGCGCCACTGGTTCGAACGCAGCGAACCCCTGCAACCCGACGCCGACTCGCGCGGCCTTGCCGCCTTCTACGGGGCCTACGTGCACACCCTGGCCCAGGACTGGGCCGCCGCCCTGCCCGGACTGGACCGCGCCGTGGCCGCCTGCCCGGAAATGAAGGAATACTTCAACCTGCGCGGCGTGTGCCACTTCAAGCTGGGCGACTACCAACAGGCCGCCGCCAACTTCGAACACGTGCTGCGCCTCGACAAGGGCTCGGTCATCGACCTCGCCAACCTGGGCCTGTGCCACAAGTTCCTCGGCGACGCCGACACCGCCGCCCACCTGCTGGAAGCCGCCCTGGAAATCGACCCCTCCCTCGACTTCGCCCGCACCCATCTCAACGAACTGCGGACGCATCAGGAATAACAGGCAAGAAGGAATACGAAGAGCGAATCGGGGGGGGGGGGGGGGGGGGGGGGGGGGGGGGGGGGGGGGGGGGGGGGGGGGGGGGGGGGGGGGGGGGGGGGGGGGGGGGGGGGGGGGGGGGGGGGGGGGGGGGGGGGGGGGGGGGGGGGGGGGG
>NZ_JBAIYT010000054.1:0-8834 GCF_036763125.1 Nitratidesulfovibrio sp. 1201_IL3209 | reverse complement strand
GCAGTTTTGGTGGCATCAATATCGATGCAAAAGCATTCAGCAATTTTTCCGATTTTGTAGCGGCTTAATTTGCTGTTTTTAAACATGATTCTAGCCTATCAGGGCTTGGCCTGATGGTCTAGAGCCTATGGAATATGCACGCAACGGTTCCGGTGGAACCACTTCCCCGGACCGTCCACCACGGAGAGAGGCCATGCAGGCTCCACGCGATTTCTGGCATTTCGAGAAGGACATTTCCGGCTGCGGCGTGTTCGGCGTCATCGACCGGGCGCGGCGGCTCATTCCCGGGTCGGAGCCCATCGCGGCCATGTGCACCATGCACGACCGGGGCAACGGCCTGGGGGGCGGTTTCGCGGCCTACGGCATCTACCCGGACCGGTCGGACTGGTACGCCTTCCACCTGATGTGCGACGACCGCGACGCGCTGGAACGGGCGGAGTCCGTCATCAAGCAGTTCCACGACGTGCGCCATTCCGAGCCCATTCCCACCCGCAAGGTGGCCAGCGTGAAGAACCCGCCGGTAGTCTGGCGCTTCTTCGTGACGCCCAAGGCCAACCGCCCCGCCTGGGCCACCGGCGACGAGGCCGACTACATGGTGGGCACGGTGATGCACATCAACACCAGGGTGCCCGGCGTGTTCGTGTTCTCCAGCGGCAAGGACATGGGGGCCTTCAAGGGCGTGGGCTTTCCCGAGGACATCGCCGACTTCTTCCGGCTGGACGAGTACCACGCCCACATGTGGACCGGGCACAACCGCTTTCCCACCAACACGCCCGGCTGGTGGGGCGGGGCGCATCCGTTCACCCTGCTGGACTGGGCCATCGTGCACAACGGCGAAATCTCGTCCTACGGCATCAACAAGCGCTACCTGTGCCAGCACGGCTACGAGTGCACCCTGATGACCGACACTGAGGTGGTGGCCTATCTCATCGACCTGCTGATCCGGAAGCACGGCCTGACCAGGCGCGAGGCCAGCTGGGTGTTCGCGCCGCCGTTCTGGGACGAGGTGGACCGCATGCCCGAAGCCGAGCGCGAGGCGTTCAAGGCCCTGCGCATGGTCTACGGTCCGGCCCTGCTCAACGGCCCCTTCGCCATCCTGGTGACCGATTCCAACGGCATGATGGGCCTCAACGACCGGGTCAAGCTGCGCCCGCTGGTGGTGGCCGAGAAGGGCGACCGGGTGTTCATGTCCAGCGAGGAAAGCTCCATCCGCGAGGTCTGCCGCGACCTCGACCGGGTCTGGGCCCCCAAGGCGGGCCAGCCCGTGATCATCGACTACCTGCCGCAGGGAGGTGGAGCATGAGCGGGGACGTGATGTGCGACGACAAGGGCTTCTGTGTGCAGCGCGAGGGAGAGCGGTGCGTCATCGACGCCACCGGGGTGTACTACCGCCAGCTCAACGAGCGGATTAGGGCGGCGCTGGAGCACGGCGTCACCGACATCGAGATCGTGCAGGTGCGCGGGCAGCGCTACATCGCCACCGCCGTGGAGGGCGACGTGCGCTTCACCGTGCGCGGCGTGCCGGGGCAGGACCTGGGCGCGTTCATGCGCGGGCCCACCATCCACGTGCACGGCAACGCGCAGGACGGCGTGGGCAACACCATGGACGGCGGGCGCATCGTCATCCACGGCATGGCCGGCGACGTGCTGGGCTACGCCATGCGCGACGGGCGCATCCTGGTGCGCGGCGACGTGGGCTACCGCGTGGGCATCCACATGAAGGCCTACATGGACCGCGTGCCGGTCATCGTGGCGGGCGGCAAGGCGGGCGACTTTCTGGGCGAGTACATGGCGGGCGGGGCCATCATCCTGCTGGGCATGCATTCCGGCATGCCCGATGCGCCCATCACCGGGCGCAACCTGGGCACGGGGATGCACGGCGGGGTCATCTACCTGCGCGGCCGGGTGCCCGAGCACCAGCTTGGGCCGGGCCTTGCCATGGAGCCGGTGGACGACGCGGACAGGGAATTCCTGCGCGTCCACGTGGCGGATTTCGCCGCGGAGTTTGCGGGTGAGTTCGGGGGCGGATTCGGAGCCGATGGCGCGCCGGGCGGCCCCGCCGACGCCGACGCCCTGGCCGAAGCCATCCTGTCCGAGCCGTTCGTGAAGATCCGCCCCTTCTCGCACCGCCCCTACGGCAACATGTACGTGGGGACGAATTAGGGGCTGTTTCCAATTGGAAACAGCCCCCGGGAGCCTCCGTCCGGCCGGTTCGGCACACGACGGACATCTTGCGTGGATAGGCTGGGCTCCGGCACGACTGCGCGCCGGAGCCCTTGCGTTCCCGCGTCCCCGTCGTGCCGGGGCGCTTCGCCACGCGTGGTGTCGCCATGCGCGCCAGCCCGCGCGCCGTACCGGGTCGTTCCGGCCGTTCCGCCTCCCGCGCCGAAGCGTTCACCGTTCCGCCAGCCCCCGGCAGGGCGCGCCATCCGCGTTCCAACCTTGCCACGCGCCGGTTGAATGTGCATACTAGCCCATTGGTCCGCAGTCATTCCCCTTCGGTGCCGCCCCGTGCGCCGCGCCTTCACCCCGACGAGAGTTCTTCATGCCGCACAACATCGACCTCATCCTGACCCTGGCGGGCGGCCTCACCGCTGCGCTGGCCCTCGGTTTCATCACCCAGAAGCTGCGCCTGTCGCCCATCGTGGGCTACCTGCTGGCGGGCATGGTGGTGGGGCCGCACTCGCCCGGTTTCGTGGCCGACGCGGACACGGCCACCCAATTCGCCGAACTGGGCGTCATCCTGCTGATGTTCGGGGTGGGGCTGCATTTCCATCTCAAGGATCTCATGGCCGTGCGTTCCGTGGCCGTGCCGGGGGCCATCGTGCAGATCGCCGCCGCCACGGTGCTGGGCATGCTGGCCACCCATTTCTTCGGCTGGTCGTGGACGGCCGGGGCCGTGTTCGGCATGGCCATTTCCGTGGCCAGCACCGTGGTGCTCACCCGCGTGCTGTCGGACAACCGGGCCATGCACACCCCCGTGGGGCACGTGGCCATCGGCTGGCTGGTGGTGGAGGACTTGTTCACCATCCTGGTGCTGGTGCTGCTGCCCGCGCTGTTCCCGCCCGCCACCGCCTCCGGAGCGCCCGCCTCGGTGTGGGCCACGCTGGGCACCACCACCCTGAAGCTGGGCGCGCTGGTGGTGTTCACGCTGGTGGCCGGGCAGCGGCTGATCCCGCTCCTGCTTTCCTACGTGGCCCGCACCGGCACGCGCGACCTGTTCACCCTGGCCGTGCTGGTGCTGGCGCTGGGCATCGCCGTGGGCGCGGCGGAATTCTTCGGCGCGTCCATGGCCCTGGGGGCCTTCCTTGCGGGGATGGTGGTGGGGCAGTCGGACTTCAGCGCCCGCGCGGCGGCAGAGGCGCTGCCCATGCGCGACGCCTTCGCGGTGCTGTTCTTCGTGTCCGTGGGCATGCTGTTCGACCCCGCCTCGCTGACCACCGGCTGGCCGCTGATGCTGATCACCCTGGCCATCGTGCTGCTGGGCAAGCCGCTGGCCGCGCTGGTGGTGGTGCTGGTGCTGGGCCACCCCCTGCGCAAGGCCATATCCGTGGCCGTGGCCCTGGCCCAGATCGGCGAATTCTCGTTCATCCTGGCATCCCTGGGCACGGCCCTGGGCGTACTGCCCGCCGAGGCGGGCAACGCCATGGTGGTGGCGGCGGTGATTTCCATCACCATCAACCCCATGCTGTACAAGGGCATCGACCCCCTGATGAAGGTGCTGGCCCGCCGGGGCATCGGCGTGGCGCGCCCGGCTGCGGGCAACGCGCCCGTGCCCGTGCCCGCCGACGGCGCGCACCGGGTGGTGCTGATCGGCTACGGCCCGGTGGGCCGGGCCATCGCCCGCATCCTGCGCGACAACGACATGGACGTGGTGGTGGTGGAGATGAACATCGACACCGTGCGCGAACTGCGCGTCCAGGCCGCGCACGAGGCGGCCGGGGTGACCGGGGAGGCCATGTCCGACGCAGGGGCCGACGCGGGGGGCGGCGGTTCTCCCGAGGGTTCCCCGAACGGCTCTCCTGACGGTTCCCCGAAAGATGCGCCTGACGGCGGCGACCACCACGCCGGGCGTCCCCTGCTGGCCGTGCACGGCGACGCCACCCAGGCCGAGATATTGCGCCACGCGGGGCTGGAAGAGGCCGAGGCGTTGATCATCTCCACGGCCACGGCCCCGGCGCGCGAGATCATCGAGGTGGCCCGCGCCGTGAACCCCAGGGTGCGCATCCTCATCCACACCACCTACCTGCGCGAGGCCGAAGCCCTGCGCGCGGGCGGGGCGGAGGTGGTCTTTTCCGGCGAGGGCGCGGTGGCCCTGTCGCTGTCCACCTTCCTGCTGCGCGAACTGGGCGCCACCGAAGAACAGGTGGAAACCGAGCGCCGCCGCATCCGCCACGACTTCTGCTGAGCCTGCCGGGGGCGGTACCCCATGGGCCCATGGCGCCGTTTCGGGCTGCCCCCTTCGGCGGGGCGGCCCTTCCTTTCCAGCCCCTTTCCGGCCATATCCGCAGGCACCTGCGCCGCATGGCCCGCGCGGACCGGCGGCCAGAAAAGCGTTGAAAAAAACGGCCATGGCAGGTAGGTAAGTCACGTTTTGCGACCATAACGCCCTCCACGCGGGGGCGTAACCTTCAAGGAGGCATCATGCTCTGGACCAACGTGGCGTACGCCATGGGCGCGGGTCAGCCGGCCGGCGGCGGGGCCAACCCCATCGCGTCTTTCGTGCCGCTGATTCTCATGTTCGCCATCTTCTACTTTCTCCTCATCCGTCCCCAGCAGAAGAAGGCCAAGGAACACAAGGCCATGCTGGAGTCCATCAAGAAAGGCGACAACGTGGTGACCGCCGGCGGCATCTACGCCCGCGTGTTCGATGTGCAGGACGACGTGCTGGTGCTCGACCTTGGCGAAACCAAGGTCCGCGTGGGCCGTTCCTTCGTCAGCGCGGTCCTGGACCCCAAGGCCAAGAAGGACGACAGGAAGCCCGCCGACAAGAAGGCCGGCAAGGACGCGGACAAGAACGAAGACGGGAAGGACGGGCAGAAGTAGTCCCGTTTCCCGCGGCATGGGGCAAGCACGCGCACCGTGGTCACGGCTGGCGCCTGCTTGCCTTTTTGCCGTGAATGCGGTCGCGCGCCGCGCCCGCGTGACATACCGCAACTCCAGGAGTGGCAATGAAACAGGGTTTCCGCTGGAGACTCGCCGTGGTGCTGGCCGTGCTGCTGTTCGGCGTGGCCTACGTGCTCCCGAGCCTGCCGGGCATCAAGTCGTCGCCGTTGGGCAGGTTGCTGCCCGACAGCACCATCAGCCTCGGGCTCGACCTCATGGGCGGCATCCACCTGACGCTGGGCGTCGATGTGGACAAGGCCGTGGAAAACTCGCTGGCCCAGATGGGCCAGGACATCCGCACCATGGCGCGCGAGAAGGACGCCTTCGTCCTGCGCCCGCGGGTGCTGCCCGGCGACCGCATCGAGTTCGTGCTGGCCAGGGCCGAGCAGCGCGACGTGCTGGGCGAACTGCTGGCCAGGCAGTTCCCGCAGCTGAGCGTTGCCGCGCCGCAGACCACCGATGACGGGCAGTTGCGCTACGTGGCCACCATGAAGCCGGAATATCGCAAGAACATCAGCGATATGGCGCTGGAGCAGGCGGTCAAGACCATCCGCAACCGCATCGACCAGTTCGGCGTGGCCGAACCGGACATCCGAAAGCAGCAGGACAACCGCATCCAGATCCAGCTGCCCGGCCTGCACGACACCCAGCGCGCCATCCAGATCATCGGCCAGACGGCCCACCTGGAGTTCCACATCGTGCGCGACGACGTGGACGCGGAAAAGGCCGCGCGCGGCATCCTGCCGCCCGGCACCGAGGTGCGTCCCATGATCCGGCGCGGGGCCGACGGCAGCCAGGCCGAAACGCCCATGGTGGTGGACAAGGAAGCCGTGCTGACCGGCGAATACGTGGCCGACGCGCGCCCCGGCTTCGACAATTTCAACCAGGCCTACGTGATGCTGACCTTCAACAGCCGCGGCGCGGCCATGTTCGAACGCATCACCCAGGAAAACGTGCGCAAGCGCCTGGCCATAGTGCTGGACGGCAAGGTCTATTCCGCGCCGGTCATCCAGGAAAAGATCGGCGGCGGCCGGGCCAGCATCACCGGCAAGTTCTCCACGGCGGAGGCGCAGGACCTGGCCATCGTGCTGCGCGCGGGTTCGCTGCCCGCGCCGGTGAGCGTGCTCGAGGAACGCACCGTCGGCCCATCGCTGGGCCAGGAATCCATCGACAAGGGCATTCTTGCCGCCGTTGTCGGCGGCGCGGCGGTGATGATCTTCATGGTGGCGTACTACGGCGTGTCCGGCCTCATCGCCGACGTCATGCTGTGCTTCACCGTGCTGCTCATCCTGGCGGGCATGGCCGCCTTCGGCGCCACCCTGACCCTGCCCGGCCTTGCGGGCATCGTGCTGACCCTGGGCATGGCCGTGGACGCCAACGTGCTGATCTTCGAGCGCATCCGCGAGGAACTGCGCCGGGGGCACACGGTGCTTTCCGCCATCCACGAGGGCTTCGACCGCGCCACGCTGGCCATCACCGACTCGAACCTGACCACCATCATCGCGGCGGCCATCCTGTACCAGTTCGGCACCGGCCCGGTGCGCGGCTTCGCCGTCACGCTGACGCTGGGCATCATCGCGTCCATGTTCACCGCCATCTTCGTTTCGCGCGTGGTCTTCCACGCCTGGAAGGGCGGTTCGGGCGACAAACGCCTCAGCATATAGCGGAGGAGAGCCACAATGGGTTTCTCGTTCATCCGGCATGATACCAATTATGACTTCGTGGGCATGCGCCACAAGGCGTATGTGATATCCATCGCGCTCGTTCTCGTGGGGCTGCTTTCCATTGTCTTCAAGGGCGGGCTGACCTACGGCATCGACTTCGCCGGCGGGGCCATCGTGCAGGTCAAGTTCGACCGGCCCGTGCACGACGACGACCTGAAGAAGAGCCTGGAAGGCGCCAACCTGCCCGGCCTTGCCGTGCAGCGCTTCGGCGAGGGCGAGACCGACTACCTGATCCGCATGTCGCACACCGACGAGTCGGCCGAGGCCATCCGCACGGCCGTCACCGGTGCGCTGACCGCCAACATCAAGGACGCCACGTTCGAGGTCCAGCGCCTGGAGATGGTCGGCCCCAAGGTGGGCGCGGACCTGAAGAGCAAGGCGGTGGAGGCGCTGTACTACGCGGTGCTGCTCATCGCCATCTACATCTCCGGCCGGTTCGAGCGGCGCTGGATGGCCTCCGCCGTCATGGCGGGCACGCTGGCGGGCGGCATGTACCTGCTGGGCCTCATCGGCGTGCCCCGGCTGTGGCTGGTGCCGTTCTCGCTGGTGCTCACCATGGTGCTGTGCTGGAAGCTGCGGCTCAACTTCGCCCTGGGGGCCATCGTGGCGCTGGTGCACGACGTGCTGATCACCATGGGCGTGCTTTCGCTGCTGGACAAGGAAGTGGACCTGAACATCGTGGCGGCCATCCTGACCCTGGTGGGCTACTCGCTGAACGACACCATCATCGTCTACGACCGCATCCGCGAGACGCTGCGCACCCACCGCAAGGAATGGACCTACGCGCACATCATCAACGCCAGCATCAACCAGACGCTGAGCCGCACCATCCTGACGGGCGGCACCACGCTGTTGGTCATCCTGGCGCTGTTCGTGCTGGGCGGCGGGGTCATCCACGACTTCGCGCTGACCATGCTGGTGGGCGTGTTCGTGGGCATCCTGTCCTCCATCTTCGTGGCCAGCCCGGTGCTGCTGCACTTCGGCATGCCCGAGGAGGAAAAGGAGCCCGCGCCCCGCGTGGGCCAGGAAGGGGCCGTCTAGGCGGTCTTTTCCGGCATTGAAGCACATGGACGGGCGGCGCGCGGGCGTCGCCCGTTTTTCATGTTATCATCCCAAATACCCGCCGGTTGCGGCAGAGAGTGCGCCAGATGGCGCGCCAGATGACGCGCCGGGAACGGCGCAAACGCGGCAGCAGCCGTCCAAGACGGGAAGGCGGTTGCTTTTTTTTGCCTTCAGGCGTTATCCTACAGGCACTTGGAATCGTTTTTGTCCCGTGGAGGTGACATGAAGGTTTGCATCTCCGGCGCGGTCCTTGGCGCGCTGCTGGCCTGCGCGGCATGGGTTCCGGCGGCTGTGGGCATCGCCCGGGCCGCCGACGGCGCGACGCTGTACGCCCAGTGCGCGGGCTGCCATGGCGAGGACGGCGGCAAGGCGGCCCTGGGGGCCGCGCGGCCCGTGAAGGGCCAGACCGCCGAAGCCCTGTACGGCAAGCTCAAGGGCTACGCGGACGGCAGCTACGGCGGTTCGAAAAAGGCCGTCATGGCGGGAATCGCCAAAAAACTTTCGGACGAGGACATGCGCGCCCTGGCCGCGCACATGGCTTCCTTTTAGGGGCTGTCTCTAAATTGTCTTTTCGCCCGTTGGCATCGTCAAACTTCGCCTGCCATAGCGTTGCTGTCCTTATCCGCGCGCTGCGGTCCCTATCCGTAAGGTTCGCTGCGCTCACCAACGGCTAGGGCAAGACTCGCGCTGTGCGCTCGCCTAACGGCTAAGGCTCGGTCGAATACGAGAAGAGTACGCGTTGCGGTCCTCATCCGTAATGCTCGAAGACTCGCATAACGGCTGGGGCACTCCCTCATGGCAGGCTTGTTTTCCTTGCCAACGAACGAAAATCCTAAGGCTCTAGACCATCAGGTCTTTGTTTTTTGCTACCAGCCGTTTCATTTCGGCAATGAGTTGGGGCAGGGGCTTGTTGTAGCGCCATTCACATTCTTTGAGGTGTAA
>NZ_JBAIYT010000053.1:0-10019 GCF_036763125.1 Nitratidesulfovibrio sp. 1201_IL3209 | reverse complement strand
GATTTGTTTGACTTGCAGTTGCCAGACCGCAGGTCTTTCATAACAAATCAAAAGGAGTTTTTCTTACATCACCATAGCTGTAAGCTTACGAGAACCCCGCGCATAGCGCGGGGTTTTCTACATACAAGAAAGGACGCCCCGACCTGCCAGGGCGTCCTTGTCATTACCATCTGTCGGCCATATGCCGACCATATGCAGGCATCGCGGGTAGCGCCGGGCGCCTGCCGCATGCCCGGCGGCGCTACTGCTTGGGGGCTTCCACCGGCGTGGCCGGGGCTTCCGCCTCAAGGCGCTTGAAGGTGATGTTCATCTTGTTCAGTTCGGCCACGATGTTGCCGGTGACATCGGCGCTGGGGCCTGCGGAAAGCACGTTGTCGTTGCCCACGATGACGTCGAGGCCGTTCTTTTCGCGGTAGGTGTCCAGCACCTTCTGCAGGTTTTCGTTCAGGACGGAGATGACCTGCTGCTGTTCGGCGCCCATGCGCTTCTGGTAGTCGGCAAAGGCTTCCTGGAACTTGTGCTTGTTGTCGTCGCTCTGGTCCTGCTGCAACGATTCCTGCATCTGGTTGAGCTGGTTCTGCATTTCCTCGTGCAGCGTTTCGAGGTGCTTCACCCCGGCCTTGCCCGCCTCGCTTTCCTGGTAGACGCGGGCGGTGTTCACCACGGCGATGCCGCCGGACTTGGGCTGGTTGCACCCGGCAAGCGCCACCATGGCGGCAAGGGCCAGCAGTACGAGGGCATATCTTTTCATGAACGACTCCTGTGTTCGGAACGGTTGGCCCCGCGCGGGGGCGACCACGGACTGGAATGCCGTGCCCGCTGGGCATGGCGGCGCGCCGGTCGGCGCGACCATCCCCCATTACGCCCTTTCGGTTCGCAACACAACGCCGCGAAACGGGTCCGGATCGTGCGGCGCCCTGAAGGACGATCCGGGAACAGCGGCTAGTGGACGGATGAAAAATTCTCCAGCGAGGCAAGCACCTTGTCCACGTACTTGCGCGATTCGTCGGCGGGCATGTGGCGCACCAGTTTGTCGTACACCTGCTGGGTGGTCATGGCGTTGATCAGGGCCACGGCCTTGTCGCGGTCGGCGTCGAACACGCGCAGCAGGGCGTTGGGGCCGCCGTTGTAGGCGGCGATGACGCACAGTTCGCGGGTGGCCGGGTTGGCGATGTCGGAAAAGTGCCGGTTGGACAGCAGGTGCAGGTACACCGTGCCGTAGCGGATGTTGGTGCCGGGGTCGAACAGGGCGTCGCGCGGCGGCTGGCCGGGCGTGCCGTGCAGGTAGGCGTGCACCTCGCCCCCGGCGGTTTCCGGCACGATCTGCATCAGCCCCAGGGCCTGCGCCGGGCTGACCGCGTTGGGGTTGAACCCGCTCTCGGCGTGCATGATGGCCAGCACCAGGCGCGGGGAAAGGTTGTAGCGCCGGGCGTAGCGGTCCACCATGTCGCGGTACTGGCGGGCGCGCAGCAGCATCTGTTCGGGCGTGGCGGCCGCAAGCATCTCGCGCGAGGCGCCTCCGTACGCCGGTCGGCGCACCCCGGCCACGGCGGAACGCCGGGTGGCGGCGCACTCCCTGGCCAGCAGCCGCGACGTTTCGCTGCTCGTCCAGCGCAACGGGCGTCCGGCCTGGTCCAAGGCCTCGCCGTAGAAGGCGGGCTCGACTATCAAGGTTGGCAGGGTGGGCTGCATGGGTTCACCCAGGCGGCCGCCATCGACGCGCAAGGGGTCCAGCCCCGGCAGGATCATGGGCGACGCGTCGGCCATGGCGTCCACGGGGCGGTGCCCGTCCACGGTGGACACGGCCACGCCGCCCCCGACAAAGCTGACCGGGGACACCGAGTGGAGAGGGGAGGATTCTTCCGCCACGCCGGAAAGTACGTCGGGCAGCCCCGGCGAGGCGGCCACCGTCGGCTGCGCTCCACCGGTCACGGTGGAGGTCGGCACGGCCATGGCGGCCCCGGCGGCCGGACTGGCAGGATCTGCCGGATTGGCCGGGTCGACCACGGCGGGGGCATCGCCGGGCCGGGCCACGGCGGCGCGCATGCGCCACTGCTCACCCTCGGCCACGGGACGTTCCACGGCGGGCTTGGCGCGCAGCACCCTGTCGCTCAACGGAGCGCGCACGAACGGGCTGCCCGCGTCGGGCACGAACCCGGCCACCAGGCCGAGCACGCCCACCGCCAGCGCCGCCGCGGCCAACAAGCCGCCGTATGCCGTGCGTTTCCGCTTCACCCACCATCCTCCGTTGCCGACGGCATTCGGCGTACCCGGCTTGCCCAGCGCGACCGGGCTGCCCGTCGCGCCCGTTGCACATGACGCGCGGCGCGCCCCATGCGCACCCGCATCCGTGATTATATCCGGGCAGGCCGCCCTGCGATCCGTGTTCCGTGACTGCGCCATGCCCCGGCAAAAAGCAAATTCCGCGCCAAGGGCCATGCGATTCGCGCCCGCCAAAGCCCGGCCGGGTCGGCGTTCCGCCGAAACCGGGCCGGGCATGCGCCGCAGTCGGAAACCCGACGCCGCGTTTCGCCCAGCATAGGGGGTGATGGCCCGGCGGGCAAGTACCACGGCCATTTTCCGGACGGCTGCTCCGTTTCGCGCCACGGCGCCGGGAAGCCGGACTGCTCCCCTCCAAACGCAACGGGCCGCCACTCCGATGCGGGAGCGGCGGCCCGGAAGCCTGTCCTTGTTCCGTGTCTACAATCCCTTGCGCTCGAACCACCGGAACAGCAGCACCGCGCCCGCCGCCAGCGGCACGATGACCACCCAGTGGTTCACCCCCAGCACCTGCGGCAGGGTGATCTTGCCGAAATCGCCCCAGGTCAGCAGGGTGGTCTTCATGGCCGGGTAGGCTTCGGCGTACAGGGCCGCGCCGCACAGGCTGCCCAGGATGCCCCACAGGGCGTCCCAGCGGCCCTCGCCCAACGCCCCCAGCGAGGTGCCGGGGCAATAGCCCAGCAGGCCCCAGCCCAGCCCGAAGGCCAGCCCGCCGACAATGTTGCCGCCAAGCACCAGCGGCTTCACCGACAGTTTCGCCAGTTCCAGGTCCACCAGCAGGTACACTCCCACCATGGCCACCACCACGGTGGAGAGCATGAACTTGACGATGGTCATGTCGCGCAGGCGCAGCGCGCCCAACTGCCGGTCATGGCGCAGCACTTCGGAGCGTTGCAGGAATATCCCGAACAGGATGCCCGTGACGAGTCCGCACGTAAGGTCCATGGCTACCTCCCCCGGTACAGGATGCGCGCCATCACCAGCCCGCCCGCGAAAAAGCAGGCCAGCGCCACGAAACCGCTCAAGGAAAGCTGGAGCGAACCGCTCAGCCCGTGTCCGCTGGGTCAGCCGTCGGCCAGGCGCGCGCCGAACATGGCCAGCACGCCGCCGCAGAAGGCCGCCACGCCGCGCCGCAGCCTGGACGGGCCGAACCGTTCCGCCCAGCCCGGCGGCACCCCCTGCCAGCGGAAGGTACCCGAGCCCAGCGACGCCAGCAGCGCCCCCACGAATATCCCGGCCACGAACATCCACTGCCAGTCCACCTTGGGCGCTTCCTTGACGAAGTACTCCAGCGCGGCCACGCGCTCGGGCGAAAACACCCGCTCCACGAAGCCCGCCGAACGGACGAAGGTGGTGGACGCGCCGAAGAACTTGCCCGTCACCCACACCGACGCCACCACCAGAAGGCCGCTCAGCGCGCCGCCCACGTAAGGGCTCCACGGCCTGCGGCCCGGATTCACGGTATCCTGTGCTTTCATGAACGCCTCCCCGAGGTTTGGCGCATGGTACACCACAGGTGAGTATGTGACAACTGACGTGACGCATTTCGCGCGACACGTGACGCCGGGCAGGCGAGATCGCGCCGGGCAAGAAGAGCGAAGAGAGAGGGGAACGGGGAAGCTGCGGTGGGGTGGAAGGGTATCGAAGGCGGACGGCGCGCACCGTGGCGGCCCGCCCTACTCCCGGGTCTCGCCGCGCAGGAAGGCGGCCGTGAGCGCGGCCATGGCGTCGAGGTCGTCGGGCCTGACCCAGCGGATGCGCCTGTCGGCGCGGAACCACGTCAGTTGCCGCTTGGCGTAGGCGCGGGTGTTGCGCAGCCACAGCAGCCGGGCCTCGGCCAGGGTCAGTTCGCCGGTGAGGTGGCGGTACAGTTCGACGCAGCCGATGCCCGACCAGCCCGGCGCGGCCGGGTCGTCGCACAGGGCGCGGGCCGCGCGCGCCTCGTCCAGTGCGCCCGCCTCCAGCATGAGGTCGATGCGCCGGTCGAGCCGGGGCGTCAACTCGTCCAGGCTCATGTCCATGCCCATGCGCAGCGCCGCGAAGCGCGGCGGCGGCACGGGCCGGGCGTGCCACCACGACAGGGTGTGCCCGGTGCCTTCGTGCACCTCCAGCGCGCGCACGGCGCGCTGCCGGTCGTTGGGGTGGATGCGCGCGGCGTACTCCGGGTCGATGGCCGCCAGCCGGGCATGCAGCGCGGGCGCGCCCAGGTCGTCGCATTGGCGCTCCAGCCGGGCGCCGATGGCCGGGTCCACGCGGGGAATGTCGGCGATGCCGTCCAGCAGGGTCTTCAGGTACAGCCCGGTGCCGCCCACCAGCAGCGGCAGCAGCCCGTCACGGCGCGACTCGTCCCGGCGCAGGGTGTCGATGGCTGCCGTGGCCTTGTCGGTCCACACGCCCGCGCTGATCTTTTCCGTGCTCGGCAGAAAGCCGTACAGCAGGTGGGGGCACACCGCGCGTTCCTCCGGCGAGGGCTGCGCGGTGATGACGGGGAAGTCGCGGTAGACCTGCCGCGAATCGGCGTTGACCACCCCGGCCCCGAAGGTGCGCGCCAGGTGCAGCGCCGCCGCCGTCTTGCCCGCCCCCGTGGGGCCGACCAGGCAGATCACGCGGATGGGGGCGTCGGCGTCATGCGGCGCATGCGGAACAGAAGAACCAGTCACGGCCACAGTCATTAAAACGTCGGCGCCATGGGCGGCGTCCCCCCGCCATAGCCCTCGTCGTCGGGGCCAAGGCCGCCGTTGCGCAGCGCGTCGTCACATTCGGCGCTGGAGCCCGCGCGCGGCCCGCGCGACAGGAAGCCTCCGTTGCCCAGGCCCGCCCCGAAGGCGGAACCCGCCGCACCGGCTCCCCCGCGTCCTCCCACCCCCCCGACTCCCCCTACGCCAAGGTCGATGTCGTCGCCCAGCGGATAGGGGTAGCCGTACTTCTCGCGCAGCTTGCGGTAGATGTTTTCCGGCACCAAGCCCTTGATGTCGCCGCCCAGGCTGGCCGCCGCCTTGATGATGGTGGAGCTGATGTACAGCCACTGGTAGTCCGTCATCAGAAACACGGTCTGGATGTGCCGCTTGAGCTTGCGGTTCATCAGGGCCAGCTGGAATTCGTACTCGAAGTCGGACACCGCGCGCAGCCCGCGCAGGATCACGTTGGCCCCGCGCCGCTCCACGTAGTCCACCAGCAGGCCGGTGAACGGCTCCACGGTGATGGCGGGATGCCCGGCGAACACCTCTTCGGCCATGCGCACCCGCTCGTCCAGCGAGAACAGCGGCGTCTTCGGCGTGTCGGCGGCCACGGCCACCACCACGTTGTCGAAGATCTGGCAGCCCCGGCGGATGAGGCTGACGTGCCCGTTGGTCAGCGGGTCGAAGGTGCCGGGGTAGATGGCAAGGCGCCCTACCCGTTCTCGCGCGTCGTCCATAGCACGATCCTCGTCTGTCCGTAGGTCCTGTCGACGATGGGCACGAGCGCCGCGTTCTCCCGTTCCGGGTCCAGCGGCAGGCGCGCCTCCACCTCCACGGCCACGATGGCCCCGTCGGCCAGCCAGCCGTTGCGCACCGCGTTGCGCAGCGTGGGCGACAACTGCCCCTCGCCGTAGGGCGGGTCTATGAACACCACGTCGAAGGTGGTGCGCGCCCGGCGCGCCAGCAGCTTGTTGCAGTCTTCCTGCACCACCTGCCAGCGCTCCGGGGCGATGCCCAGGGTTTCCGCGTTCCTGCGGATGAGCTCCGCCGCCTTGGGGGCGGCCTCGACGAACCACGCCTCGGCCGCGCCCCGGCTCAGCGCCTCGAAGGCCAGGCTGCCGCTGCCCGCGTACAAATCCAGCACGCGCAGGCCGGGCCAGACCACCCCGCGCGACTCCAGCATGGAAAAGAGCGACTCGCGCACCTTGCCCATGGCGGGCCGGTAGCCCGGTCCTTCGGCCGTCTTCAGCACGCGGCCGCCGTATTCACCTGCGATGATGCGCATGAAACTCCTGAAGCAAGTAAACGTTCATGCTCCGCGCCCTTCGGGCCGGATGCCAACGGGCAAAAGGGCAATTTTGAGCCTAGACCTGCGAAAGCAGACTCAGGATTTCCCTGTTCAGGTCGGCCATCCGGTCGCGGATGTCCACCTGCTCCACCCACGGGCGCTTTTCCACCCCGGCCAGGCGCTGGCGCAGCATGGCCACCTTGGCCTCGGTGTCGCCCAGCAGGAATTCCCAGTCCACACGCGGATGGGCGCGGCTTTCGTCGGGCGCGGTGAGCATGGTGCGGCCCGGCTTCAGCGTCACCTCTTCCATGTAGGTGGGCACGTGCACGGTAAGACCGTAGCGTTCGTGCAGCTTTTCCGAAAGGGTGGTCTGGGCCTTTTCTTCGCCGTGCACCAGAAACACTTCCATGTCCTTGTGCTGGAAGGCCCCCACCCAGTCGAGCAGGTGGCTTTGCCCGGCGTGGGCCGAAAAGCCGCCGATGGTGAACACCCTGGCGTTCACCGCCACGTCTTCGTTGAACAGGCGGATGGTCTGCGCGCCGTCCACGATCTTGCGGCCCGGCGTGCCCACGCCCTGGTAGCCCACGAACACGATGGACGCCCCCTGCCGCCACAGGTTGTGGCGCAGGTGGTGCTTGATGCGCCCGGCGTTGCACATGCCGCTGGCGGAAATGATCACCGCCGAACCCTTCATGCCGTTGAGCGCCTGCGATTCCTGGCTGCTCAGGGTGTAGCGCAGGTTGGGCAGGGACAGCGGGTCTTCGCCGCGCGCGTAGGCGGCCTTCAGGTCGTCGTCGTAGAAGCGCGGGTGCTTGCGGAAGATTTCCGTGGCGCGAATGGCCAGCGGGCTGTCGATGTACACCGGCATGTCGGCGGGCAGTTTGCCGTCCTGCCACAGCATGTGCAGGGTGTACAGCACCTGCTGGGTGCGCTCCACCGCGAAGGCGGGAATGATCACCTTTTCGCCGTGGCCGTGGCTGTAGGCGATGGCTTCCGCCAGTTCGGCCCGGCTGTTCTCGGAGTTCTTGTGGTCGCGGTCGCCGTAGGTGGACTCCATGAACAGGTAGTCCGGCCGGGCGGGGTGGTCCGGATCGTTGACGATGAGCTGGTTGGGCCGCCCAAGATCGCCGGAGAACACCAGCCGCGTGGGGGTGCCGTTTTCCGTCACCTCGATTTCGAGGAATGCGGAACCCAGGATGTGTCCGGCGTCCTTGTAGGTGACGCGGATGCCCGGCGCGGGCTCGAACGGGGCGTTGTATTCCACGGGGCGCAGCCTGCGCACGGCGTTCTGGGCGTCGGCCATGGTGTACAGGGGGTCCACCGGTTTGCGCCTGCCGAAGCGGCTTTGCTTGCGGGTTTCCCATTCCGCTTCCATTTCCTGGATGTGCGCGGAATCCTGCAACATGATGTCCATCAGGTCGCGCGTGGGCGGGGTGCAGTAGATGTCGCCCTTGAAGCCTTCGCGCGTCATGCGCGGCAGCAGGCCGGTGTGGTCGATGTGGGCGTGGGTGACGAGAAAGAAGGCGATGTCGCCGGGGCGGTAGATGTCCGTATCGACGTTGCGCTTTTCGATTTCGGAGTTGCCCTGGTGCATGCCGCAGTCGATGGCGAAGCGGGTGCCGTTGGCTTCCAGCATGTAGCACGAGCCGGTGACGGTCTGTGCGGCTCCCAGAAACTGTATGTTCATGCCGTTCCTCTGGTTCCGGTGAGTGATGAAGGGCGCGGATGGCGTGCGATGCGAAGGTGCCGGAAGCGCCGGATACGTTGGGATGCGTTCGAACAGGTTCGGACGCGTCAGGGTGCGTTCGGATGTGCCGGGCATGCGGGGGTACCGGTCATGCGGGGCACGCATGCGCGCACCTGACGCGCAACGGCGCGGAGGCGCGGGATTCGCTGGCCGGGTTCTCTCCGGACCGGGGGATGATTCCCCGGCACGCCAACCCGCGAACGATTCCCGAGCGTTGCGCAGGCTGCGCGGAATCCGTATAGTGCGCAAAACTCAAGGAGTGTGCAATGGGTTCTTCCAAGCAGTACGTGATTGACAGCCTGTCCATAAAGGAGTCGTGGCGGCTCTTCAAGATAATGGCCGAACTGGTGGACGGATTCGAGACGTTGAGCGACCTGGACCGCTGCGTGTCCATCTTCGGGTCCGCGCGGGTGAAGCCGGACAGCCCCCTGTACATGGAAACCGAGGCCATTGCCCGCAAGCTGGTGGAGGCCGGGTACGGCGTGATCACCGGCGGCGGCCCCGGCCTGATGGAAGCGGGCAACAAGGGCGCCCATGAGGCGGGCGGCACGTCCGTGGGCCTGCACATCCACCTGCCCATGGAACAGGGCGCCAACCAGTACGTGAAGACCCGCTGCGACTTCCGCTACTTCTTCGTGCGCAAGCTGATGTTCATCAAGTACGCCATGGCCTACGTGGTCATGCCCGGCGGCGTGGGCACGCTGGACGAACTGACCGAGGCCTTCGTGCTGACGCAGACCCACCGCATCAAGCCGTTCCCCATCGTGCTGTACAAGAGCGACTACTGGAACGGCCTGCTGGACTGGATCCGCGACAAGATGGTCTCGTACGACTTCATCCGTGAAGAGGAAATGGACCTCGTCACCGTGCTGGACACCCCCGAGCAGGTGGTGGCGTACATCAAGAAGCACGTGATCATCTAGGGGCGGCTGGCGGAGGCTTGCGGGCTTCCGCCGCGCCAGAGATACAACGGATCACCGGCCCGGCCACCTGATGGGAACCGGGCCGGACCGTTTTCGGAGCAGTATCGTGACGGACGACGCCTTCATCCTGCCGCCCTACGCCCTGCGCGGACCGGCGGGCCCCGTGCCGCCCGCCCCGCCCGGCTGGACGTGGGATGCGCTGATGGACGCCGCCCTTGCGCAGGCCCGCAAGGCCGCGGACCTTGGCGAGGTGCCCGTGGGCGCGGTGGTGGTGGACCGGGCGGGGCACATCATCGGCGCGGGACACAACACCCCGGTGGCCACGCACGACCCGTCCGCCCACGCGGAAATGGTGGCCCTGCGCAAGGCCTGCCGCAACACCGGCAACTACCGGCTGGACGGCGCGGTGTTGGTGGTGACGCTGGAACCCTGCCTGATGTGCGCCGGGGCCATGGTGCACGCCCGCGTGGCGGGCGTGGTATACGGCGCGCCCGACCTGAAGGCCGGGGCCGTCACCTCCTGCCTCGACGCGCTGGACCAGCCCTTCCACAACCACCGGGTGTGGCACATGGGCCACGTGCGCGCGGCGGAGTGTGGGGCGCTGTTGCAGGAGTTTTTCCGGGAGCGGAGGTAGCGGCAGCGGGTAACCTGATTGCCCCTCTGGCGCTGCCCGCCGGAAGCAGAGGGAAAGCGAACCGTTCCGCATGCGCCGTGGGTTCGAGTCCCACCCTCTCCGCCGCAATAGCTCCCCGCACTGCCCATCCGGACAGAACGGGCAGTCACCACAGGCTATACGCCGCACTCCCCTTGGGGCTTGCATTCCCTCCGGAAATTGCCTAAAAGGTCACTCCGCCACGGGCAAGCCCCAGTTGGCAACGCGGAGAGGTAGCGAAGTGGCCGTAACGCGCTCGACTCGAAATCGAGTTATCGGTTAGTAGCCGGTACGTGGGTTCGAATCCCACCCTCTCCGCCAGAAAATCAAAACCACCCGCATAGCGGGTGGTTTGCTCTGCCCTATAAGGGCATATTACCGGCCTGCGCCTAAAGGACGCTGCTTTCACTGCGTTCAAGCCAGTGCCTTTGTCTCTTTGGCTACCCCTTGA
>NZ_JBAIYT010000052.1:0-11956 GCF_036763125.1 Nitratidesulfovibrio sp. 1201_IL3209 | reverse complement strand
AGGGTGAACCCGCTGCCAGGCCGTGCCCATGGGACATTGACGCGCTTGAGGCCATGTTCCGGGCATCTCACTCGGGGGACACGGGCCTTGATCAGGCAGTGATGCTGGAAGAAGTTGAGATGCCGCCCGCTAACCTCCGCAAAATCATGGGCCTTACAAGGCGCACAGCACGCCGGACACGGGTAACGCTCACCTATCGCGGCCTCGGCCTCAAAGCGAAGCTCGCTAGGCGGCTTTGAAAGGTCCAAGGACTGACCTACGACGCGCCAAGAAGCCGTGTTGTCAAGACTAATGCTCAACAAAGATTCATTGCCTCCGGCATGTTACCTCACGAAAAGTCCAGAAGCTACGAGACGCCATAAAACAGATTCACGAAAGTTGAGTTACACACCTTGCGTCGAAGTATCACATAATACAGATGACACTTTTTGCGCCGCAGTCTTTGCAAGTAATTGTGCATGGCCCTTGCTTTGGATATGGCGACACGGTGTCAAGCATTGCGTTCAGCCATTTAAAAGGTGTGCGCATACAACTTCCCAGTGACACTCTTTTAGAACCACACTTTGGGCAGACAAAGCCTCGATTTATCACGGCTCACTCCAAATGGGTTTGCTCTTGGGCTATTTCATTGAACGCGATGACAGTCTCGCCAAAGCTTCTGATCCAAGCTTTCAACTCAGGCTCACTTCGCGTTGTAATTTCGAGAACAACGCTGCCATCCTCTCTGTCATCAAGATGCTGGACATCTGCCCACGTACGCTCCCGGATATAATCCGCAACCGCTTGTGAGAAATGGATTCGGAATGTCCTTGGCTCGTGCCACGGCAACCCGAAGGTATTTTCTGTAGAGCTTGGCAAGTCGAAAGAAAAAGAATGCTCTGTCAGTCTTGCCTCAAGAATGCGGTGGACTGCCAAGTTAGTCAGATGCTTGATGGCGCTATAGTCTTCGGTCACTCCAGCACCCAAAGCGTATAAGACACCGTTCATACTGGCTATACGCCCAGGGGCAAAACGGTGCTCCTTGACTTGCGCTCGACTGCCGGCCTTATAGCGCACCAGACAGATTCGACGGTTTTCTGCAGCTGCGATCAGGGTTTCAATGACTCCAAAGTGGTTGGAATAATTGATGCGCCCCTTGGAACAAAATGTGAACTGCTGTTGCGGGATAGAGCCATTTTCCCCATTGCCACGATCTGCCATCAAAATTGAAAGATTCAAGATGGAATCGTCGATGCGTTGGAGTATGTTGTGTGGAAGGGTGGAGGCCGCGAGATCCCGACACACGCTAATGTAGCGTAGTTCTTCGAAACGAAGACCAAGGCAGTGCTTGTTGGATGTGCGGAGGCGGTACCATTTCCGGCGATTCTCGGTACCCATCTCAAAATTGGTTCCGACGACTGACTCGATGCTCTGGGCGAGGCGCATGACGACTTGCGGCGAACAATTCAGGCGATCTGCAAGGTCTTTTTGAAACTGCCGCCGCCCATCACACATGAGTATTTGAAACATCCGGAGAAGCTTGACTCCCGGTGTCGCGTCATCCTTTTTTGGGGGCATCACCCTCTCCAATCTTCATGGCTGGCTTAGGCCGTGTCTAACGTCCAGAAACAAAAAACACTGTGGTGCCGATTTACTACGCAATTCCTGTATGACACCATAACACGCTTTGTCTATACGCATTTTTAAAGTTGAGTTTTTGCATCAATTTTTCAAATATGTACAGTTGCATCATCTTTACAACACAGCAAGCACAATCTATGCGCCAAAAGCGTCAGAATCAACTGTGATACTTTCATGTTTCCGAGTGTTCTTGCTCAAAAAGATGGCGCAGCATTGCCATTGAGTCACGCATGCTGCGCCATCAAACGATACAACCTGACAAGAGGCTACCCCTTAAAACGCTGCCGCCCCTTCAGGAATACGCTGTTCGGACCTGCTAGCCTCAATGGCCTCATCGTTGCTAACCGGAGCTAGATCTTCGGAGTTGTCATCCCCTCCACTGCAAGTTGACGTACACGTCGAGTCGAGAGCGGTTGCCACGGCAATAAGGGTAACAGCGGCGACAGCACCCCCCAAGAAGTAACCAAGCTTACTCATATGCTCCTCCTCCCGAGTTAGCGGGTTTCGAAACCGTTCGTCACGGATTAAGGTAGAAGCTAAGCCAAGTTCATTCCAGAATCTGCATTGTTGCCTTGAGTTTTTTTATGAGGACGTGCGCGAATAATCTGGCTTCATTCCCAATCAGGCTCCTTGCATGAGTAATCTATCATCAGCAAAAAGGCTCAAACATAAGCGGTTGTTTTAACGAAACATTACTGCTCAAGCCCACAGGTTGCTTTATGGGCGCATAGAAATCCTCGGCTTCTCGGTGGACTTAAAAGGTCAAGGCTGAGTGGCAAAGTCATCAATAAATTCAGAGCCGGGTGCGGTGCAGCTCACAAGTAAAAAGTCGCGAGCGCGTGTGCAGGCCACATACAACAAATGCCGTTCAGTCTCGTAGACTTCCTCAAGGTCGGAGGTGTCCGTCACGGCCTCTATGCGTTCTTGCAACGGAATGACCTCGTCATCGCATGCCATTACCACCACAGCTCTAAATTCCAGCCCTTTTGCAAGGTGCATAGTACAAACGGACGCTTCGCCGGGGGTAACGTCGAGTTGCTCGTCAAGCACACGGAACGGAATCCCCGCCCTCTGAGCGGCAGCCGTCGCACGCTCAAGCTGAGCCACTGACCGGACGAATATCCCAATCTCTGAGGCTGTTACGCCTTCTTTAACGCGTTCAGATATCCATTCAGCGACCTTTGAAGTCTCTTGGTCTTGGGTGTCAGCAATCAGAATTGTCGGTTCTGGGCCGTTGAAAACAGATGTAGTGCCTCTTCTGTCGTCTATATTTCCGTCCACATCGGCAACGGTGGGCCCAAGAAGCCGGTCCGCGTGCTCACGTATCTGGTGCGATGTCCGATAATTCACCCGAAGGGTTTGACAACGTCCACGCACCTCAACGCCGAGAGACTTCCACGAAAACGGCAACTGGAAGATCCGCTGACCAAGATCGCCGGCAAAAAACAATCCATTCTGTTTACTTGCGCCCAGCGCCGCGAGAAACCGCAGCTGCGGCACGCTGACATCCTGCGCCTCATCAACCACCACATAGTCAAATGGCGACACCTTAAGGCTGGTCAGATAAGTGGCCAGGCGCGTAAACAGCCCCGCCCGCGTCACTTGGTTTTGTTCGGTGAGGCCAGCCAAGACAGCGCTGAACACGTCCCAAAGCGCTTTTCGCATCTTTTCAGGCAGACGTGTTTTCCTGCCAAGCCGGGCCACATCGCGGTATTCTTCCCAAGTCGTCAGTTGCCAAGCGTCAACTACTTCTTCCCATTCCGACAACACAAACTGCTCGCTCTGGCGGATGTCTGCGTGAACCGAAACCGCGCGCTTGAGCAACGTTGCGACGGTCTCCCGGTCTGCCACGCGAAGTCTCCCGAGCCACAGTCGGTTGAGCCGTTCGCCAAGGCCATCCATGGCATGGACGTCAATGCGCTCACCGAGCCGAGGCTCATTTCCCGCAAGCACTTTGAGCTTGTTTCGCAGGGCGTTCGCAAGCAACTCCGAAAAGGTCGTGAGAAGTACCCGGGCGTCCGGGTCCTTTCGGGCGAGGTTCACAGCCCGATGCAGAGCAACGATGGTCTTGCCAGTGCCCGCCGAGCCGGATACCCGGGCAGGGCCAGAAAAGTCCCGCTCCACGGTCTGACGCTGTGCCGGATGCAGAAAAACAGTCCACTTCTCCCATGGGAAGTCGAGTGCCCGTTCCAGTTCTTCGACATTTGCAACTACACGGAAACGCCGCTGGGCGTCCGGGTGGTCGAAGGGGGCGAACCTGCCAATCTCCGTTGCAACCGCCATCTTCGGCTGTACGCCCGTGGCCAGAGCAAGCAGGGCTTCTGCAGCCTCAGCAGGCAGATGATCGGCAAGGTCCAGAAGTGTGTCCTCGGTTGCCTGACGGACAGCCCCTAGCCAGTCCGTAGGCACACCGTAGCTGAGCAGATCTTCGTCAGAGACCTTGGCAAAAAGCAGGGGGGCAGCCGGGGTGACGACAGAGGGCACCTTCCAGCCAAAACCGTCTACATTTTGAACAACTTGCTGCAATTCAACCAACTGCGCAGCGCCCGTCTTAGGATGCGTTTCAAGCTTGCGCACCTCTGCCCAGCGGTAAGCCTGCTCGTGATGATCGACGTAGCAGAGAAGTAGGCTGGCCTGCGTTCTGTGGACGATTATCCGCACATCCGCATTTACCCGCACCGACCAGAAATTCTTGTCGCGCGCATGGGTCAGCTTGTGGAAGCTCATGCCCGGGTTGGCCGGGTTGAGCTGAAGGTCGAAGGCGGTGGTCTTCACCGCTTTCTGCTCGTCGCCGGTCAAGCGGCGAAGGCTGTCGGTGAAGGTGTCGGCTATGCGGAATTCCATCAGGCCCCCTTGGACTTCGCCTTTGCAATTGTTTCAAGGGCCTTGACGGCTCTCAACTCTATGCTGTCATTGGCCACGGTGCCCATGAACGACTCAATATCCACATGGCAGACGTTTGGCGGCATAAGTTGCCCTTCGAATTCATATTTGCACGTAATGGTAATAGTGCTTGAGCCCAACATCTTCAGCAAGCCACCGGGCTGCCCCCAGCTAATAATTCGGCTCTCACCAGGCCCCAGTGCTGGAATTCCCGTTGTGAATGGCCCACGGTCAATAGGTTTCGCCTCTTCGCCAGTCTCTTCGTCGAGTCCATAGGCGATAAAAAGAGGGCGAGATGTTTCGAAGGTTACGTTCGTTGCCAGCCCATGGCCGATATTCCGGATTACAAGTTGAATGATCATCGGACGATTCTCGTCATGAACTGCCGTGACGATGACGTTTGGCCGCGTCTGGCTCTCTCGTGTCTTCCGTGCTTCTTTAGCGAGAACCCAGGTGTACCGAGCCAAAACCGCCGTCAGCACAACCAAGGCGAATGCACTTCCGGCACTGACAATATCCGTGACGCTCGTAGAAGAAGTCGCCTGTGCGACTCCTTCCCGAACGATCTCGGCAATTTGCTCCGTCGTCAGTGAAACCTCGCCTGCCATGTCGCCTCCTGTCCTACACTCGGAACACCTTCATGACCTCGTCGCCGAGGTGGTTGATGACCTTCACCGCAATGCGACCGTTTTTGGGCTTGTCGAAAGGCCTAGACGTGTCGCTATTGAGCGTCTCCCACGCATCCGCGTTGATTTCCGCCTTGAGGGTGGTCTTCAGAGCCTTGTAGGGATCGTTTGCGCCAAGAAAGTAGGCGTGCCGGACGAAGAAACTCTCTTCATTATAGTCCGTGTCGATGAACCAGCAGGCGATTCCATCCGGGCCGTCGCTTCGCACTTCGCCCGAATTCGGGTGGAAGACATCAACGCCCTTCACCTTCACCTGAATCTGCCCGTCCTTGGTCGGGATGATGTCGATGTCCGGCTCGCCGAAGATAACGAAGAGGTTGCCCTTGCCGGTGTTCTTGAGCTCGTCGGACATGTGCAGGTCTGCGTTTATCCGCGCCTTGAGTACGGGGATGCGTCCAAGCTTCGAGAATTCCGTGGAATGCGCGTCGTAATTGAAGGCGCATGCAATGAGCACGTCAAAGCCCGCCTCTCCGGCCTCGCGCGCGGCTTCCACCAGGTCGGGGCGGGAAACGGTGCCGAACTCCGGCCCGATGAAGACGGCGGCACGTTTCTCCGGCCCCTGCCCGCCGCCCTCCGCGTAGCGCCCTTCGGCGCAGACCCTGTCGCCCGGCCACGGCACAAGCGAGGTGAACGTAATTTTATCGTCCTTGCGCGACTGCTGGACCCCGGCGGTCTTCAGGTTCTCCAGAATCATCTGCACGAAGTCCTGCTCGCCACCTGCCGCCTGCCCCTGCTTCGCCGGGTCGATGAGGTCGTCATTCTCGTCCACGGCCAGCACGCGGTGCGGAGACAGGCTCTCTACTGTGAACGGACCGGCCACGCGGACCTTCTTCTTGTCTTCGTAGGGTTTGTCGTAGAGGTACTCGAAGTCGGCCTTGGCGGCGATGGACGCGTCCATTTCCTTCTGCCGGGCAATGCGTAGTTGCCACCAGCGCTTGTGGGCTTCCTTCGCTGTCGGCCCCCACTTCTCGTCGGCCTCGCGAGGGATTTCCCACTCCTGCCAGCTGCTGCCGAGCGCCTTGTTCAACTCGGCCCGAAGCGGCTCAAGGCGCTGCTGGTACTTCTCCCAGATGACATCAATCTCGGCGTTGTTGGCGATGGACTTCAAGGTGATGTGCGGCACGCGCTCGTAAACGAATCCGTGGCGGATGTCGCCATAGGTCGGCTTGCTGGAGGGTGCGGTGTTAGCGATTTCCGCTTCTTTGAGCTGCCCGTCCTTGCTGTCGGCCAGCAAGTAATATGAATACCGAGCGCCCATGACGCGCGCGCGGGCCAACGCCAGCGCCACGCGGGAAGTGTCGATGGTTATCCAGCGCCTGCCCCACTGCTCGGCAACGTAGGCCGTCGTGCCGGAACCGCAGGTGGGGTCGAGCACAAGGTCGCCGGGGTCCGTCGCCATGAGAACACATCTTTGAATAGCTTCCGCCGCAGTCTGCACAACGTAGATTTTCCCCGTCGCGGTGCCAATGCCCACATCATCCCAGTAGTTTGAAAGTGGCGAATTCTCATAATCAGCTGAAAATCTTTTAAAACACAGTATCGATGTTAGGCCGATGAGCCTGCTTGCGCGGCCAAGCCGGGTGAGTCCTTGGCGAGATGTCGACCATCCTCTTGTAGTTGAAGGCTGGAATGTGCGGCCAGCGTGCTCAAAGGTGAAACGACTTGATTCAGAACCAGTTTGCGATGTCACTGGAGTAGCCCCCATTTGGGCCGGACACCCCGCCAACGATAGGAGATAGGTCTAGCCCTATGTCCAGACCTAGTGCTAACGGGGGAGCAGTGGTGGAAGTGTTGACCACAGCCCAGCGTCGACGTTGGACGGTGGCGGAGAAGGTTCAACTGGTCCAGGAGTCGTTGCAGCCGGGGATGAACGTCTCGTACGTCGCCCGCAGAAACGGCCTTTCTCCCAGCCAATTGTTTCGCTGGAGGAAGCTCATGAGCGACGGAGGCAAGACCGCTGTCCAAGCGGATGACCAGGTGGTCGGAGCCGGAGAAGTTCGGGCGCTCAAGAAGCGTATACGCGATCTGGAGCGGATGCTGGGCAAGAAGACCATGGAGGTCGAAATCCTTCAGGAGGCGTTGGAGATTGCGCGCGAAAAAAAACTGATCTCGCGCACTCCGTTGCCCTGGGAGGACGGTTCCCGATGAAGCGTGTCGCCGAGGCGCTGACGGTCTCGCGCTCCAGGCTGGCCGAAAGAGTGAAAGACCCAGCTCGGGAGCGTCCGCCCCGCTACTCCAAGGCTGAGGACGAGGTGCTGTTGCCCCTGATTCGGGACATCATCGACCATCGGCTGACCTACGGCTACCGCCGGGTCTGCGCGGTGCTGAATCGTCGCCTGGTCCAGGATGGTCATGCGCGCGTCAACCACAAGCGCGTGTATCGGATCATGCGCCTTCATGGCCTGCTTTTGGCCAGGCACAAGGGCTACCGGCCAGACCGCAGCCACGACGGCAAGGTCATCACCCTCAAAAGCAATCTTCGCTGGTGTTCAGACGGGTTTGAAATCCATTGCGACAGTGGCGAGGTGGTGAGGGTAGTCTTCGCCCTTGATTGCTGCGACCGCGAGGCCATGGGGGCCATTGCGACCACGGCGGGCATCAGTGGGCAGATGGTGCAGGACTTGATGCTGGAGTGCGTAGAGAAGCGGTTTGGGGTCGTGAAGGCCCCGCAGCCCGTCGAATGGCTCTCGGACAACGGCTCTTGCTACACGGCCAGGGAAACGGTGGCGTTCGCGACACTGTTAGGCCTGCTTCCGCGCTTCACGCCGGTGCGCAGCCCGGAAAGCAACGGCATGGCCGAGGCCTTTGTGAACACCTTCAAGCGGGATTACGTGCATGTTCACGCCCGTCCTGATGCGGCAACGGTTCTGGCCCAGCTTCCCGGCTGGTTCGAGGACTACAACGAGAGGCACCCCCACAAGGGCTTGCGGATGAAATCCCCCAGGGAATTTATCCGCGCATCAGCAACCGCAGGGTGTCCGGTTTAGCAGGGGCAACTCCAGTCACATTGTCTGTTCGAAATCGTTTTGCTGTTTTTTTCTCCTCTGCAGATAATGCTTCTCCGGCGCTCGCGCTGAACTCGCGACCATCAGTGAGCTGATAATATGTGTAATTTCGTTCCTCGATTTCGGCGCTCTTCCTGGTGTTCAAGCTACGAAATTTCAATTGAGAACTGTCACGGCCGTACCACAAAAGATAGTCAAAAGTCGCTGGAATGAATGCCGAAGTCTGTCCAACCGTTTTTTTGAACCCAATGCACCTCACCAAATTTTCCGAGCCAAACACTTCGTCAAGTAGGGCACGAACGAGATGCATGTTTTCTTCGCCTATCTGCACAAAGATGGAGCCAGAGGCGGTGAGCAAATCACGAGCGACAATCAACCGGTCACGAAGATAAGTCAGGTAACTATTAATGCCATCGCGCCATGTGTCACGAAAAGCCTTAACCTGCTCCGGCTCGCGGGTGATGTGGTCGACCTTGCCGTCCTTTACGTCGCGGCTGGTTGTGGACCACTGGAAGTTTGAGTTGAATTTTATGCCGTAAGGCGGGTCAAGATAGATGCACTGGACCTTGCCGCGAAGCCCTTCGCGTTCGGCAAGGCTCGCCATGACCTGAAGCGAATCTCCCAGAATCATGCGGTTGGTCCAGTTGGCGTCGTGCTGGTAGAATTCAGTCTTGGCATCCTCGGTCGGCAGACCATTGAAGTCGGAAAAAAGGTCATACTGTGCCTGTTTGGACTTTTTCTCTTCCTTCGTTCGACGCATCAAGTCGTCAATGAGCACCTTGGGGTGCACCTTTTCCTGAATATACAGCGGCGGTGCATTCACCACGAGGTCCGACCAATCCTGTTCGTCTTTCCCTCGCCACATGAGTTGAGGGTCGAGGTCGCGGTTGCGCTCGTAGCGCACCTGCACCGGCGCCTTGTCACGTTCGGTCATGATGGACTGGTATTCGGCCGTAGGAATGTTCTTTCGACTAGCGTCACCATGTGTGATGGCTTCAACTGTCTTGGGGGTAGAGGGCTTGGCCATGGTTATTTATCTCCCGCGCCGGGGGCGGCGATTTCTGCAATCATGCTGTTGACCGAGGAACGGACCTTGTCCGCGAAGTCAGGCTCCATACGCAGCACCTGCGTCAGTTCCGTGAATGCCCAGCGCCCGTGGGTGCCAAGGCTGTTCACGCCCGGCACCCAGTACGTCTCCATGGTCGCCTTCTTGTCCTTGGCGTCCTCTGCCCGGTAGCCTTTCACCTCTACCACCAGGTTGAGCAGGTCTTCGCGCCCGTCATCCACCTGTACGATGAAGTCCGGCAGGTAGCGGCGCATCTCAGAGCCAAAGCGGTAGGGCACCTCGAAGCCGAGGTTGTGGTTCTTCACGTAGGCTCGCACACGGGGGTGTTCTTCCACTACGCGGCAGAACTCGGCCTCCCAATCGCTGTCGAGGATGGCCCAATTGATATGGCAGAGGTTCGGACTCGTCTGCCACCGAAGCGTCTTGGTCGTATTGAAGGCGACATGCCGCGTGCTGCCAGTGGGGTTGTAGGGATCAAGTACGGCCTTGACCGGACACGTTTCACTGTGCGCACTTGTGATGGCGTTGGTGATTCGTTCGCAGGCGATGTCGGCCAAAGATTGATACATGAGCTGCGCCGGGAAGGTGCCACCCTCACACACAAGGCAGGTGTCGAGCCATTCCTTGGCGATACGCTTAAGTTGGCCGAAGAGGTGAAGCTTTGGCTCCGTGTTCGGGTCGCGCCATTTGGTGTACAGCAGGCGCTGGGTAAGGTGGAACAGAAGCGTCGAGCGGCGCAAGTCGCCAGTGTGGACAAGATTAAGGTCCACTCCCTCGCCAATGATGCCTTGCGTTCGCGTGCTGGTTGCACCGACCTGTTCCGGCGTCAACTTGAGCACGGAGTCTGCGTTGAATTTCGCGGTGAGCCGCTCTTCCGGCAGTTCCACGCGGTACCCGGCGACGTTGGGGAAGCGGATTTCAAGGTGGTCGCGCTCCGGGCTCATGGCCTTCACGTGGATGGTCACACGAGGCTTAAGCGGCTTCACCGGCACGGACTGCGCCGTAAAATCGAAGGGGATGCCGAGCACGTCGGCGTATTCCACATTGAAGAGCCCCTCGTCGTTCAGGTCATAGGCCTGACGCCGAAGGGCACGGCCGATAACCTGTTCGCACAAGAGCTGCGTGCCGAAGGCGCGGACGCCGAGCACATGGGTGACGGTGTTCGCATCCCAGCCTTCCGTCAACATGGACACGGAGACGACGCACCGGATAGAGCCGCCCAGCCTGTCCGGCTTGCCCACGGTGTTCATGACCTCGCGCAAAAGGTCGTTGTCTGACAGATTCTCTGCCTGTCGCGGGTCGCCCGTTCGCTCGATGATTTCGCGCCGGAATCGCTCGATTTCATCAGCGGCCATTTTGCGGAAGTTGTCATCAAGGGCCTCGCCCGCTTCAAGCTGCTCGCTATCAATAAGCAGGGTGTGAGGCCGGGCCAGCGGGTTGCCGTGGTCGTCAAAGTTGCGGAAGAGGGGCAAACGCCCGTTTTCCAATTCGGTGGTGCCGTCCTCATTCTCGCGGAAAAAACCGGAGATGTAGTCGAAGACAAGCTTTGACGCGGCCGTGTTGTTGCACACGACGATGAAGCACGGCGGCACATCAATGCCGGCGTCCTGCCAAAGTTCGAAGGTCTTCTTGTAATGCCCGTAGAGAGCCTCCAGTGCCGTCTGCAGCTCCGGTGGAATGCTCAACGGATCTAGCCCCTTGGCCTTGCCGCGCCCTTTTTTGGGCATCTTCTTTCGGATGTGTGACCAGAGATTGCGGAACATGGGCATGTCCGCGCCGGGAATGTTATCTGAGATAGGAACACGTGGCAGTTTGACGATGCCGCATTCGATGGCATCCATCAGCGAAAAATCGCTTACGGTCCACGGAAACAAGGTACCCTCTGCGTAGCCGGAGCCTTTCAGAAAGAAGGGAGTAGCAGACAGGTCGAAGACGCGAGCCACTCCAAGCTTGCGATTCACCATTTCCAAGCCGGAAATCCAGAGACGAGCGGCCTCCTTGTTCTGTTCGGCTTCCTGCTTGTCATCGGCATCCAGCGCTTCTTCCGGTTCGCCCGGTTTCTCCCGGTAGCAATGGTGCGCCTCGTCGTTGATGACGAGGATGTTCTTTAGTCCCATGAGGTCAGGCATGACACGCTGAATCATCTGACCCTCAGTTTCCAGTGTGGCCAATTCAGGGCCACGCCCTTGCAAGAGGGCCCGCCCACCTTTGGATACTTCAAGTCGTTCGCGAAGCTTGAATGCGTGGTAGTTTGTGATGACGATTTTTGCCTTGCTCAAATCAGAGAGCATATCAGGCGGCACCAACTCGCGACTCTGGTAGTAGCTGTCCGGATCATTCGGCTGCAGCACTCGCAGGCGATCCTTGATGGTCAGCCCTGGGGCAACAACAAGAAAACCACGCGTAAACTTTTTGCTGCCGGGATGACGAACGGCATTTAGCGTCTGCCAAGCAATGAGCATGGCCATTACCGTTGTCTTGCCTGCCCCGGTGGCAAGCTTGAGTGCAAGGCGCAGCAGATCGGGGTTGGATGCGGTGCTGGCTTTTTTGAGGTGCTCTACGAACTTTTTTCGGTTCCTCGACGCGAGACGTGGAAATCAGCTTTCTTGACTCTCCTTCCTGACGCATCGTAGCCTTTCCCTTTGCCCAGGAGGGAAGGAGCCGTGGAAGCTAACGATTTACTGACGTTGGGCCTT
>NZ_JBAIYT010000051.1:0-13673 GCF_036763125.1 Nitratidesulfovibrio sp. 1201_IL3209 | reverse complement strand
GTGCTGGCATCCATGGAGGAGGGGGTACACCCGATCCCATTCCGAACTCGGAAGTTAAGCCCTCCATCGCCGATGATACTGCGTATTCGTGCGTGGGAAAGTAGGCCGATGCCAGCACTTTTTCTTTACGGGAACTGCCTCAACCGCACGCTCCCAACCGCTTCCCCACGCAAGGCCCCGATGTCAAAACATCGGGGCCTTGCTGCGTTTGACGAGGAAGGGGGCGGGAGGAGCGGGAATATTTGTGACGATTCCGAGCACCCAGCCAGGGCACGGGGCATGGAGTGTTGTCCGACGTGGTTTTGCGAGCAGCGGACCCTCGATCTGCAAGTAAACACTGACAAAAGGTAGGGATAACACTCATTGTCAGAGCGGGCTCTTGGGCTTAGCGTGCCAATATGTCTTTGCACTGACTGTGCGCACGAATTCCCGACTGCCATGGGGCGGTCGGTCTTATCTCCATCCGTCCTGTTGCCGTGGGGGGAACATGTTCCGCAAGTTTACCATCGCCAAACGCATTTACGCCCTGTTCGCCGTCATGACCCTGTTTCTGGCCGGGATGGCCCTGGGGTTGTATTGGGTGGCGGATCACATCGCCGAGGCGGGCATCGCCACTGCCAAGGACTCGATGTTGTCGGCCGAGAGGAACCGCATCCAGGCGCTCACCCATTCCCTGGCCGTGTCGCTGGGTGACCTGTCCGCCGGACTTGGCGAAGAGGAACAGCGCCAGGTCATTGCCAAGGGGGTCGAGCGGGTGCGCTTCGACGCCGACCAGTCCGGTTACTTCTACGTCTACAAGGGGACGGTGAACGCCGCGCATCCGACGCAGAAGCAGCTTGTGGGCAAGGACCTTGGCGAGACCAAGGACCGCGAGGGGACGTACTACGTGCGTGAACTGGCGCGCGTGGCCTCGGCCGGGGGCGGCTTCGTGACCTTCGTGTTCCCCAAGCCGGGCATGGGCGACCAGCCCAAGCTGGGCTATGCCGAAAGCATTCCCGGCACCCCCTTCTGGGTGGGCACCGGCATCTACCTCGACAACATCCAGGCCGCCGAGGCCCGCGTGGCCGATTCCATGGAACAGGTACGCACCCGCGAGGTGCTGTACACCTACGCCGTGGTGCTGGGGCTGCTGCTGTTCGTGGGGCTGCCCGTGGCCTATCTGCTGGCCCGGTCCATCGTGCTGCCGCTGCGGGATGCCACCCGCACCGCGCAGGACATCGCGGCGGGCGACCTGGACCGGCATATCGCCGTGGAAGGCGAGGACGAGGTGTCCGCGTTGCAGTCGGCCCTGGACGTGATGGTCACCACCCTGCGCGGCAACATCGAGCGCATGAGCGCCCAGCAGGAGGAAGCCCGCCGCCTGGCCGGCAGCGCCAGCGAGGCAGCCTGCCGCGCGGACGAGCAGGCGTGCGCCGCGCTCGCTTCCAAGGAGGGGATGCTGGAGGCTTCCGAGCGGTTGCAACGCATGACCGAGGACCTTGCCGTCTCCGCGCGTGAACTGGCCAGCCGTTCGGCCACCCTGTCCGATGGGTCGCACTCGCAGGTCACCCGCGTGGCCGAAACCGCCACCGCCATGGAACAGATGAACGCCTCGGTCATGGACGTGGCCCGCAGCGCCGCCGATGCGGCCCGCGAGACGGAGACCTCGCGCGAGCGTGCCCGCCAGGGCGCGGAGGCCGTCAGCGCCACCATGGACGCCATGGGCGAGTTGCGCGGCCTTGCCGAAACCCTGCACGAGAACATGCGCAGGCTGGGCGGCCAGTCCGAGGCCATCGGCACCGTCATGAGCGTCATCAACGACATCGCGGACCAGACCAACCTGCTGGCCCTCAACGCCGCCATCGAGGCCGCCCGTGCCGGTGACGCCGGGCGCGGCTTCGCCGTGGTGGCCGACGAGGTGCGCAAGCTGGCCGAAAAGACCATGAACGCCACCCGCGAGGTGGGCGAGACCATCAAGGGCATCCAGTCGCTGACCGAGGCCAATGCCCGCAGCATGGACGATTCGCTGCGGGCCATGGAACTGGCGGAGCGCCGTTCCGCCGATTCCGGCGAGGTGCTGCGCGGTATCCTGGACATGGCCGTGCGCGTCACCGGGCAGGTGCAGGCCATCGCCGCCGCCGCCGAGGAACAGTCCGCCGCGTCGGAGCAGATCACCCGCAGCCTGGCGCAGGTGGACGGGATCGCCCGCGACAACGGCCGCCTGGTCACCGAGGAGGACAAGGAAATCCGCCACCTCGGGCGCATGGCCGAAGACCTGCGCGGCCTGGTGGCGGAATTGCAGCGCAAGGCCGGGTAGCCGGGCAGGCGCCCTCACCCCGTCCCGCTCCCATGCCGCACGCAAGACGGCCCCGGCAGTTGCATGCTGCCGGGGCCGTGTCGTTTCCGCGTGTGGCGTTGGGCTTGGTATCTGCCCGGTACTTACATGGCGTCGCTGGCGTCCAACTGGTTGATCTGGTCTTCCACGGCCTGCTCCAGTTCGCGGGGCAGGCCCATGATGTCCACGTTCAGGAAGCCGCGCACGATGGTCGAGGTGGCTTCGTCCTCGTCCAGCCCGCGCGCCATGAGGTATTCGATCTCTTCCTGGGCGATCTTGCCGACGGCCGCCTCGTGCGACAATTCCACGCCGTCCACGGTGCCTTCCAGTTCCGGGATGGCGTGGATGATGCCGTTGCCCAGGATCAGGCCCTTGCACTCCAGGTGGCCGCGCGCGGGCACCTGGTAGGCCCCGATGTGCCCCCGGTTGATGATGGTGCCGCCGGTGGTCATGGTGCGGGCGATGATTTCGCCGCGCGTGTCCGGGGCGTTGAGCAGGATGCGGTTGCCCGTGTCCACGTACGAGCCTTCCGGCGCCACGATGACCGAGTTGAACCGCGCCACCGACCCGCGCCCGGCCAGGGTGAGGGTGGGGTACATTTGCAGGTCCTTCACGGGCTTCAGCAGCACGTAGTTGTTCACCAGCACCGCGTCTTCCTCGAGCATGCCGGCGGAACGCGGGCGCACCGCCGTGTCTTCGCCCCAGTTGTGGATCATGGTGAAGGTGAGCTTGCCGCCCTTGTGCACGAAGAATTCGGAGACGCCCAGGTGCGCGGCCTCGCGCGTGCCGTGGGCAGTGGCGCAGCCGGTGATGATGTGCATCTCCGCGCCTTCTTCCACGATGACCACGTTGTGCACATTCTGGCCCACGCCGTTGCCCTTGATGAACAGGCACGACTGCACGGGCGCTTCTATCTTCGCCCCCTTGCGGGCGCGGATGAAGTAGCCGCCGTGCAGGTGTTCCGCCGCCGCGCGGGTGTATTCGTCGCGGTTGGGGTCCACCATCTTCCAGAAGTACTGCGGCAGGCCGTCGTACTGTTGCAGGGCCTGCTTGATGTCCATCAGTTCCAGACCTTCCTGGGTGGACTTGCAGTGCACGCCGCTGTGGTTCATGTGCATGAACGAGCCGCTGCGTTCCCTGGCGTTCACGTCGATGCCCGCATACAGCAGCCGCTTGCGGTCGAATTCGTCCAGGGTGGAAAGGTCGGGGATGGTCTCGGCCTGCGCGCCGTCGAAGCTGAAGCGCGAAAGGTCCACGTTGCGGTAACCCATGGCTACAACGCCTCCTTGATCTGGCCGAGCGATGCGTCGCTGTCGAGGCAGCGCAGGCATTCCTGGTAGCCGTACTTGCTGACGTGGTCGAGGATGTCGCGGGGCCGCGCCTCGCAGCACAGGTGCCCGTCGTACATCACCTGGCCCCGGTCGGCGTTGACGTATTCGAGAATGTAGCCGGTGTGGGTGATGATCAGCCCGGCGGTCTTGCAGCGGGCCTTCTGCTGCTTCATGGAGCAGGACGCCGGGGGCATGCCGTCCAGCAACTGGCGGGCGGTCTGGCCGATGAGGGCCATGTTCTCCAGGTCCACGCCCGATTCCGGCTCGTCGAACAGCACCAGGTCCGGCCGCTGGGCCATGAGCTGGAGCATTTCGGACCGCTTGATCTCGCCGCCGGAGAACCCGGCGTTGACGTCGCGCTCCAGGAACCGGTCGAAGTTCACCTTGCGGGCCAGGTCTTCCACGTCCACCTCGCGCTCGCGGGCGCACATCTTCACCAGGTGGCCGGTCTTCAGGCCGTGGATGGTGGGGGGGCGCTGGAACGACATGCCCATGCCCAGGCGTGCGCGCTCGTACATGGGGGCGTTGGTGATGTCCTGCCCCTTGAACAGGATCTGGCCCTGGGTGACGGTATAGTTGGCGAAGCCCATGAGGGTCATGAGCAGGGTGGTCTTGCCGGAGCCGTTGGGACCGAACAGGATGAAGGTCTCGCCGGCTTCTATCTTGAGATCGATGCCTTTCAGAACCTCTACGTCGCCGATGCAGACGTGCAGGTCGCGTATTTCGAGCATGATGGACCCCTTGCGATGTTTTGCGCGATGCGCTGCCCGGCCGCCTGCCGTTCGTCGTGGCGAGGGCAGGGGGACGCGGGCGGAAACGGCGCGAGCCGCCGCGCGGCAGCCCGAAACTTATGCGGCATACCCCCCGGTAAGTCAATGCGTGGAACCCTGCGGAAAACGTGAGGAAGCACTCGCAACCTGACGGAATGGCGGGCGGAAAGGCGGGAGGGGGGCGGCGCGTGGGCGCCGGATCGGCCGGGCGGGACCGGGCGGAACCGGGGATGGGCCGGGTGGGACCGGGCGGGACTAGGTGGGACTGGGCGGGACTAACGGGACCGGGGGGGGCGGGAAGATGGCAGCGCCGGGACGGGCGACCGGGCCGCTACTCCTCCGGGTCGTGCGGCGCGCGGATGACGCCCCGGCCCCGGCCCTCCGGAAAGCGGCAGTAGTAGCAGCGGCCCTTCTGGCGGAACAGCGGCAGCAGCACGAACCCGGCCATGAACCCGCCCAGGTGCGCCCACCACGCGATGCCCGCGCCGTCGCCGCCCAGCGTGGTCAGCCCGGAGAGCAGTTGCGTGAGGAACCAGATGCCCAGGTAGACCACGGCGGGCAGGTCGAAGATCAGCGGGATGAACAGCAGCGGCACCAGCGTGGTCACCCGCGCGTGCGGGTACAGCAGGAAGTACGCTCCCAGCACCCCGGCGATGGCCCCGGACGCTCCCACCACCGGCACCGTGGACGAGGCGGAGAAGACCATGTGCGTCAGCAGCGCCGCCAGCCCGCACGTCAGGTAGAAGAGCATGAAGCGCAACGGCCCCATGACGTCCTCGATGTTGTCGCCGAAGATCCACAGCGTCCACATGTTCACCAGGAAGTGGCCCCAGCCGCCGTGCAGGAACATGTGGGCGACGAAGGCGATGACGCCCCCCGGCGGGTAGCCGGAGGTCAGCGCCCAGTCCGGATGGGCGAAGCGGGCGGGCACCACCCCCATGAAGTGGAACAGGCGCAGGGTTTCGCCCGGCGTCAGCGTCTGCTGCCACAGGAACACGGCAAGGTTGGCGGCAAGGATGCACCACACCGACCACGGGGTGTGCACGCGGGGGATGGTGTCGCGCAGGGGGAACATGCGCTAGCGTCTCATGCCTGCCACAGCGAGGCAAGATGATCGGCCAGACGGGCGTCCCGCGCGGTGCGCAGGCGGGCCAGTTCCGCCAGCAGGCCGCGCGCCCGGCGGGCCAGGTCTTCCGGCGGGCCGGAATTGTCCACCACCAGATGGCAGGCGCGCATCTTGTCCGCCTCGGGCCATTGCCAGGCCTCCATGGCGGCGATCATGTCCGGAGGCCAGCCGCGATGGGCTTCCAGCCGCCGCGCCCGTTCGGCGAAGGGGCAGTGCACCCCGACCAGCAACACGCCGGGCATGGCGGACACGCCGGATATGGCGGACATGGCGGCGGTGTCGCGGCTCCCGGCCTTCCAGCCCGCCTCCAGGAACAGCGGCACCTCGGCCACGGCCACGGGCGCACCCGCCGTCTCGGCCCGCGCGAAGAATTCGTTCATGTCGTGCCGGGCCAGCGGGTGGATCATCTCCTCCACCTCGCGGCGCAGGGCGGCGTCCGCCCGCATGGCCTCGAACAGGGCGCGCTTGTCCACGGGGCCGGCGGGGTCGGGCACGAAGCGCTCGCCGTAGCGGCCGCGCAGCAGGTGGTGCCCGCCGCCGCCCGGCTGGTACAGGCGGGCGACGGCGGCGTCGGCGCTCCATACCGGCAGGCCCGCCTCGCCCGGCAGGCGTGCCTCGCCCAGCAGGCGCAGCAGGGCGGACTTGCCGCACCCCGGCGAGCCGGTCACCACCACCCGCTGCATGCGCCGCCACAGGCGCAGGGCCAGCGCGGCAAAGTCCGGCGGGGGCGGGCAGGTGAAGTGCATGTCCGCGCCCGTTTCCGGGTGGCGGAAGGACAGCCGCCAGGCGTGCAGCATCTGGCGCGGAGGAAATTCCGGCAGGCCGCCCTCGACTGGCAGGGGCGCTTCCGCCGGGCCGTACACCGCGTCCTGCCACAGGGGGTGGCCCAGATGGGCCATGTGCACCCGGATCTGGTGGGTGCGCCCGGTGAAGATGCGCACCGCCACCAGGGCGAAACGGCCGCCGGGGTCGGCCAGCAGCACCCGCCATGCCGAGCGGGCGGGCTTGCCGCCCCGGTTTTCCGGCACCACGGCCATCTTCACCTTGTGCAGCGGGTGGCGGCCCACGGGCGCGTCCAGTTCGCCCTCCGGCGCGGGCACGCCGTGCACCAGGGCCAGGTATTCCTTGTGCACCTGCCGCTCTGCGAAGGCGCGCGACAGTTCCAGGCGTACCGCCTCGGTCAGGGCCACCAGCAGGAGGCCGCTGGTGTCCTTGTCGATGCGGTGCACGATGCCGGGGCGGAAGCCTTCCTGCGCGGCAAGTTCGGGAAAGTGGCGCACCAGCCGGTGCACCAGCGTGCCGTCCGGGCAGCTGGGACAGGGGTGCACGGTGAGCCCGGCGGGCTTGTCCAGCACGGCGATGGTCGCGTCGCGGTACAGCACGGTCAGTTCGCCTTCCTCGGGCGTGACCCTGGCGGTGGGCGCGGCCAGGGTCAGGGTGACCGTCTGGCCCGGCTCCACGCGGGTGCTGGGCACGGTGCACGCGCGGCCCTGCACCGTGGCGGCGCCGTCGCGGATGGCCCGCTTGACCTTTTCGCGCGAGACGGCGCCGCCGTGGCCGTCCTCTTCGCGCAGGGCGGCCATGGCGTCGCCCAGGAAGCGGTCCAGCCGCTGCCCGGCGTGCTCGGGGCCGACGGTGAAGGAATGGGTGCGCGTTTCGGCCGGGGGGTGCGGTGGATTCGACATGTTTGGCAACGGTTGTGCTTTCGCTTGACCGACGGGGGCGTGTTTTTTACAACCTGTGCGTTTGGGGGGCAAGCGTCCCCGCTCACCGAGACAGACAAGGAGACCTATCGTGGCCGTTACCGTGGTGAATCATCCGCTGGTCAAGCACAAGCTGGGCATCCTGCGCCAGCACGACGTGCCGGTAAGCGAGTTTCGGGCCATTTCCAACGAAATATGCCGCCTGCTTACCTACGAAGCCACCAAGGACCTCGAAACGGAGAAGGTCACCATACAGGGGTGGGCCGGGCCTGTCGAGGTGGACCAGATACGCGGCAAGAAGATCACCGTGGTGCCCATCCTGCGCGCCGGGCTGGGCATGCTGGACGGCCTGCTGGACATGATTCCCGGCGCCAAGGTCAGCGTGGTGGGCATGTTCCGCAACGAGGAAACGCTGGAACCGGTGAAATATTACGTGAAGCTGGCCAAGAACATCGAAGAGCGCATGGCCATCATCATCGACCCCATGCTGGCCACCGGCGGCACCCTGAACGCCACCATCGACCTGTTGAAGGAAGCGGGCTGCCCGCAGATCAAGGGACTGTTCCTGGTGGCCGCACCGGAAGGCATCAAGAAGGTCACCGACCGCCACCCCGACGTGGACATCTACGTGGCGGGCGTGGACGAGCGGCTCAACGAACACGGCTACATCCTGCCCGGCCTCGGCGACGCGGGCGACAAGATATTCGGCACCAAATAGGGCGCACCACGGGGCGGGACAGCAAATGTCCCGCCCTTTTTACGGGGGGCCTCGCCGTTCCCCGCCGTATCCCGCAGTGTGGCCCGCGACAGGGGGCGCAACAGGGGGCGCACCGCACGGACCCCGGTTTTTCCGCAAGGCGGCAGGGCCGTTGCCCGAACCGCGCCGCGCAACGGCCCCGCGCCCGCGCGCCGCGCGGCATGCACACACCACATCAGCACTTTTCCGGAGAGGGCAATGGCCAGAAAGACCATCCAGGTGGAGGAAAAGGTACCGTTTCTTCAGGGTATTCCCCTGAGTTTCCAGCACCTTTTCGCAATGTTCGGGGCGTCCGTTCTGGTGCCCACCCTGTTCAAGATCGACCCGGCCATCGTGCTGCTGATGAACGGCATCGGCACCCTGATCTACCTCGTGCTCTGCAAGGGCAAGGCCCCGGCGTTCCTGGGCTCCAGCTTCGCCTTCCTGTCGCCGGTGTTCGTGGTGCTGGGGGCCGACCAGGCCATGTGGGGTGCCAACTACTCCTACGCGTTGGGCGGGTTCATCGCCTCGGGCTGCATCTTCATCGCCGTGGCCCTGATCATCTGGAAGTTCGGCCCGGAATGGATCGGCGTGGTGCTGCCGCCCGCCACCATGGGCCCCATCGTGGCCCTGATCGGCCTCGAACTGGCCGGGGTGGCCACCGGCATGGCCGGGGTCATGCCCGACGCCACCGGCGCGTACAACACCACCGCCATCATCATTTCCATGACCACCCTGCTCACCGTGGCCTTCGGCTCGGTGCTGTTCAAGGGCTTCATGGCCATCATCCCCGTGCTGACCGGCATCGCCGTGGGCTACGCGGTGTCCATCGTCCTGGGCGCGGTGAACTTCGCGGGCGTGGCCGCCGCCCCCGTGCTGGCCACCCCCACGGTGTACGTGCCCAAGTTCGACATCAACACCATCCTGATCATCATCCCCGCCGCGCTGGTGGTCATTTCCGAGCACATCGGCCACCTGGTGGTCACCGGCAACATCGTGGAGCGCGACCTGACCCGCGACCCCGGCCTGCACCGCTCGCTCATGGGCGACGGCGTGTCCACCGTGCTGTCCGGCTTCTTCGGCTCGGTGCCCACCACCACCTACGGCGAGAACATCGGCGTCATGGCCATCACCCGCGTGTATTCCGTGTGGGTCATCGGCGGCGCCGCCGTCATCTCCATCCTGCTGGCCTTCGTGGGCAAGCTGTCCGCGCTCATCCAGTCCATCCCCACCCCGGTCATGGGCGGCATCTGCATCCTGCTCTTCGGCGTCATCGCCGCCTCGGGCATCCGCATGCTGGTGGAGTCGCGCGTGGACTACTCTAGGCCCGCCAACCTCACCCTGACCGCCATCGTGTTCATCACCGGCATCAGCGGCGTGCCCGTGCAGATCGGCTCGGTGCAACTCAAGGGCATGGCCCTCGCCACCGTGGTGGGCATGGTCCTTTCGCTGATCTTCCACGTGCTCGATCGCAGCGGGGTGGCGAGTCCGCAAACGGACCTGTAAGGGTATTGGAATAATCGGGGGAAGGGAGGGAGCTTTGAAAAGCTCCCTCCCTTCCCCCGAACCCCCAACCCTCCCGCAAACTTTTTATTTGGTCCGTTGTATCCCTGTCGCGGTAACGCGGCGGGGATGGTTTTTTAAGGGGATCCGGCAGAGGAGAGCATGGCGGTAGTGCCGGTTGAGGTGCTTGCCAACATGTTCTACCAAAACGGGGGTGCAGAGGACGGCAGCCGTTATGCGAGTCTTCGAGCATTACGGATGGCGATCGCAACGCGCGGTAGCCCCCTGCCCGCCGGAGGCATACAAAAAACGGCCTCCTGTACTGAAAACGGCCCGCGCCTCGTCGGAAGCGCGGGCCGCGTGTCATTGCAGGCCAGGGTGCGGCGTGCGGGGACTACAATCCACCGCGTGCGGCGATGTGCCGGGCCAGTTCCGCGAACACGCCGTCGATGTCGAGGTGGGTGGTGTCCACCGTCACGGCGTCGTCGGCGGGACGCAGCGGGGCCACGGCGCGGTTGCGGTCCATGTCGTCGCGCTCGCGGATCTGGGCGGCGATGGTGGCAAGGTCGGCGGGCTGGCCCTGTGCTTCCAGTTGCAGGCAGCGGCGGCGGGCGCGTTCCTCTGGCGTGGCGTCCAGGAAGAACTTGTGGCGGGCCGTGGGAAACACCACGGTGCCCATGTCGCGGCCTTCCACCACCAGGGCGCAGGAGGCCCCCAGCGCCTGCTGCGCGGCCTTCAGGCGTTCGCGGACAACCGGGATCGTGGCGATGCGCGAGGCCAGGGCCGCCACTTCCTCGGTGCGGATTTCCTCGCCCACGGGCACGCCGTTGCAGGACAGTACGGAGGCCCCGCCCGCGCCGGACAGCGCGAAGCGGAAGCCATCCAGCCGGGCGCGCAGGTCGCCTTCCGGCAGTTCATGCGCGCCGGGGCCCAGCTTCCAGGCCAGGGTGCGGAACATGGCCCCGGTGTCCAGGTAGGCCACGCCCAGCGCGTCGGCCAGCCGCTTGGCCAGGGTGGTCTTGCCCACGCCCGCCGGACCGTCCAGCGTGACCACCGGAACGGTGGGAGTGACTGTGGGGGAAGCGCTGGACGAAGCGTTGGAGGTCGCGGCAGAGGCGGCAGCCTTGGAACAGGCGCGGCACGTGTCAGGCATGGGACATGATCTCCCCGGCAGCCTTCAGGAACGCCGCGTTCTCGTCCGGGCTGCCCACGCTGACGCGCAACAGGTCAGGCAGGCCATAGCTTTTCAGCGGACGGATGATGATGCCGCGCCGCAGCAGTTCCTCGAACAGATGGGCGGCGCCCCCAACCGAGGGGGCCGAGGGGGGCGAGGGCGCCGGGCGGAACATCAGGAAATTGGCCTTGCTGGGGTACACGTGGCAACCCAGCGCGGTCAGCCCCGCCGTCAGCGCATCGCGCCCCTCTGCGGTCACGCGCAGGGTTTCGGCGCGGAACACGTCGTCCGCCAGCGCGGCCATGCCCGCCTCTTCGGCCAGGATGTTCACGCTGAACGGCAGGCGCACCCGGCGCAGATAGTCGGCCAGTTGCACGGGCAGGATGCCGTAGCCAAGGCGCAGCCCGGCCAGGCCGAAGCTCTTTGAAAAGGTGCGCAATACGGCCAGGTTGGGGAATTCGTCGATGCGGGAAAGCAGCGAGTGGGCCGCCTCGTCGCCGCAGAAGTCCATGTACGCCTCGTCCACCACCAGCAGGCAGCCGGGGGGCAGGGCGCGGGCCAGCCGTTCCAGGTCGGCCACGGGCGGGCAGAAGCCCGAGGGGTTGTCCGGCGTGGTCACGAAGACCACGGCGGTGGCGTCGTCCACCAGCGCCAGCAGGCCGTCCCAGTCGAAGGAGAAATCGGCAGCCAGCGGGGCCTGCCGGAATTCCACGCCCGCCAGGCGGGTCTGCAACTCGTAGATGCTGAAGCACGGATTGAACGCCACCACGTTGTGCACGCCCGGCACGGCCCGCACCCGCACGATGAGGTCGATGATCTCGTCCGAACCGTTGCCCGCCACCACGCGTTCGGCGGGCACGCCGTGATGCGCGGCGATGGCCGCCGTCAGGCGCGGGTTGCCCGACTGGGCGTAGCGGAAGGCCAGGTCCGCCTTGTGGCGCAGGGTGTGCCGCACCACCGGCGAGGTGCCCAGCGGATTCTCGTTGCTGGCCAGCTTGATGACGTGGGCGAGGCCGTACCTGTCGCGGATTTCGTCGATGGACAGGCCGGGGGAGTACGGCTTGAACCCGCGCACCTCGGGGCGCACGGCGTCGGGCGAGGCGAGCGGAAGACCGGTGGGGGCGCTTGTGTCGGCGCTCATGGTGGGACGTGCTCCTTCGTTGGCTGCGCGGCGGGGCGGGGTGCGCCCGCCGTCGCGGAAGACCCATCAGATAGTCCAAGGCGCACGCACAGCGCAAGGGGCGGGGCGGAGCCGTGCGCCCGGTCTCGCGCCGGGTGCGTCCCTTCGCCCCGCCCCTTGCCGTCGTCCGCCGTGTGCGTATATCGTGAAGAATGGCCTTGCGCCTGCGCATGGCCGCAGGGTGGCCGTGATCTTCCATCAGCCACACGCGGGACAGCACACACGGAGGCGGACATGATCGGCCGGAACGATACGGACAGGTTCGCGCGCGGCGCAGGCAGGCCCCGCGTGGCCATCGTGGGGGGCGGCTTTGGCGGGTTGTGGGCGGCGCGGCGTCTGGCGCGTTCCGGCCGGGTGGACGTGGTGCTGGTGGACCGCAACAACTACCACACCTTCCTGCCGCTGCTGTACCAGGTGGCGGCGGCCGAGATAGAGCCGGAGCAGATCGCCTATCCCCTGCGCGGGGTGTTCCGGAAGCAGCAACGGGTCAGCGTGGCGCTGGCGGACGTGCGCGGCGTGGACGCGGCCCGGCGCGTGCTGCACACCGACGGGCCGGACATTCCCTACGACCATCTCATCCTGGCGCCGGGCAGCCTCACCTCGTTCTTCGGGGTGCCGGGCGCGGCGGAAAATGCCTACACCTTGAAATCGCTGGAGGATGCGGTGCGCCTGCGCAACCACATCCTGGCCTGCTTCGAGCGCGCCAGCCTGACCGAAGACCCGGACCGGCGCGCCGCGCTGCTCACCTTCACCGTGGTGGGCGGCGGCCCCACCGGGGTGGAGTTCGCCGGGGCGCTGGCGGAACTGGTGCGCACCCCGCTGGCCCGCGATTTTCCGGAACTGGCGGGCAGGACGCCCCCGCGCATCGTGCTGCTGGAGGCGGCCGACGGCCTGCTGACCGGCTTTCCCGAGCAGTTGCGCGCCTACGCCCGCGACCGGCTGGCCCTGATGGGCGTGGAGGTGCGCACCAAGGCCGGAGTGGCCGAGGTGGGCCCCACCGACGTGCGCCTGGCCGACGGCATGCGCATCGTCACCTGCACCGTGGCCTGGACGGCCGGGGTGCGCGGGCACGACGTGGCCGCCGCCATGGGCCTGCCCGTGGGCCGGGGCGGCCGGGTGCCGGTGTTGCCCACCCTGCAGGTGGACGGGCACCCGGAAATCCACGTGGTGGGCGACCTTTCCCTGCCCGAGGGGCAGAACCCGCCCATGATCGCGCCCAACGCCACCCAGCAGGGCCGCCACGCGGCGGCCAACGTGCTGCGCCTGCTTAAGGGCGGCAAGGCCAAGCCCTTCCGCTACCGCGACAAGGGGGCCATGGCCACCATCGGGCGGCAGGCGGCGGTGGTGCGGTTGGGGCGCTTCGCCTTTTCCGGGCTGGGAGCGTGGGCGCTGTGGCTGTTCGTGCATCTGGCCTACCTGATCGGCTTCCGCAACCGGCTGTTCGTGCTGGTGAACTGGGCCTGGGATTACCTGTTCTTCGAACGGTCGGTGCGGCTCATCCTGCCGCGCGTGGCCATGGACGACGCGGTGTGCGAAGCGCCGCCGGAAGTGGCGGAAACAGCGGTCGCCGGGGACGTGGCGCGGGGCGGGGCCGGGGATTCCGCCGGGACGTAGCGCCACGCCGGATGGTGGACCGCCCGCACGCGGCCCCGGCACGGCGGTGAAGGAATGGAAAAAGGGCCGCCGCGAACTGTTCGCGGCGGCCCCCTGTTATGGCTTTAGCCAGTTGAGGGAGCGAAGCGACCGAAACAGAGAACCACCCGCTATGCGGGTGGAGTCAATCGGTTATACCAAAAAACACCTTTCCGGTTACGCTACAGGTGTTCAAGCCAGTCG
>NZ_JBAIYT010000050.1:0-15991 GCF_036763125.1 Nitratidesulfovibrio sp. 1201_IL3209 | reverse complement strand
CCCCCCCCCCCCCCCCCCCCCCCCCCCCCCCCCCCCCCCCCCCCCCCCCCCCCCCCCCCCCCCCCCCCCCCCCCCCCCCCCCCCCCCCCCCCCCCCCCCCCCCCCCCCCCCCCCCCCCCCCCCCCCCAAGAATTTGGGTTTGTCAGCAGTCTCAGCCCGGCGGAGGCCACCGGGCTTTCGGATGCGGGACGCGCCGCTCAGCTCCATTCCAGCAGGCGGCGCTGGCCGGTCAGGGCGCGGATGTCCGTGACGTCCTGCGATACCTCCAGGCAGCCAAGGTAGGTTTTGTCGGTGTCGCGCACCGCGAAGTAGCGGATGTGCAGGAACCGCCCGCCCAGTTCGATCCAGAATTCGGCGGAATCCCGCTCGCCGCTCTTGAACCGGGTCAGGATGTCCTCGACCATGTGCACGGACTTGGGCGGATGGCAGTTGCTCACGTTGCGCCCGATCACCGCCGCGCTGCGCGGAAAGATGCGGTGCGGCACGTCGGAATAGTAGGCCACCCGGTCGTCGGCGTCCACGAAGCTGAGGTCCACCGGCAGGCTGCGCAGCATCTGGTTGAGCACGTTGGGGGCCAGCGCGCCGGTATCCAGTCGCACCAGTTGCGCATCGCGCGCCTGTCCGGCAGAAGCGGCTGCCGGGGCGGCCCCGGCGGGGTCCGCCGCCTGCGGCGTCCATTCGTCGCCGGGCGTCACCCAGGCGTAGCCGATTTCGTCCTCGCCGTGGCGCACCCGCGCCCACTGGGCCTCGCTCAGCGATTCCAGGGCCATGGGGAAGAGCACCTTCTCTTCCTTGTACACCATGTCCTTCACGGCCTCGGCCGCGTCGCGCGCGGCCAGCGCGGCCGCCGTGGCGGCCAGGTTTTCCAGGGCCGCGCGGGCGGCCTTGAACAGGGCGCGGATGTCGTCGTGCACCTCCCACATGACCTTGGGCGGGGCCTCGATGCCGTTTTCCTCCAGCAGGGGGAACAGCTGGTTTTCCTTGCGGGTGTAGTGCACCTCGATGCGGGCCAGGTCTTCCAGCAGTTCCTTGACGTAGCGGCTGCTGAACGACCAGGCCATCTCGTCGATGGGCGAGGTGCGGTCGCCGGGGGTGCGGTGCATGCGGTCCACCTGGGCGATGATCTCGTCGGCCAGTTCCATGGCCTTGGCGTTCTCGTCCATGTAGGTGCGCACCGGGTGCCCGGCGGGCGCGGAAACCGCCGGGGCCTCGTCCAGCGCGCCCTTGAACAGGTCCACGTGCAACGAGCACAGGCGCTTTATCTCGGCCTCGGGCAGGCCCTCGGCCACCATGGCCTGTTCCAGCCGGGCGATGTCCCCGCCGGAGATGTCGCCCACGGCGGCGGCGAAGCGCGCCTTCAGCGCCGCCGGGTCCGCCCCGGCGTGCAGTTCGCGGATAAGTTCCTTCAGGGTGTTCATGCGCGCGGTGTCGGAAAGGGCGGATGCGGGCGCTGCGGATGCCTGCCCCGCGTCGCATGGCGTGCCGCAGGTGGTGGCGCAGGGCGATGCCTCCGCCTCGGGGGCGGGTTTGACGCCGGGCTTGGCGGCGGTGCCGGGCGCGCCCTTGGGCACGATGGTCACGGCCTCGGCGGAATGGTCCAGCACGGCGCGCGCGATGTGCAGCATCAGGCCGTTGACCTCCAGCCCGGCGATGTCCGCCGCCTGCTGCAACGTGGCCACCCGGCCCAGCGTGTTGCGCAGCAGCGGGTTCTTCAGCTTGGCGAAGGCGGGCGCGAAGTCGGCCAGCACGTCGATGAGGTAGGGACGTTCGGTGACAAGTTCGTGTATGGACGTGGACGGGGCGAGATGCATGGGGCCTCCCGTGGGGTTTTCGTGTGTCCGGCATGAACCGGGCGCGGCTGCGCCGTGCGCCGGGCCTGTGCGTTCATGGTAGGGCCGGGCGCGTCCATGTGCCGTGACGGGCGTCACGCCGACCAGCATAGCACGGATGTTTCCGGAGCGGCAGGGGGGTGGGGTCCCCGTCACGGCGCATGGACGCGTTCCGGAATGCCGCCCCCGCGCGGCGCGGCATCCCGCGCGGCCCACCCGTATGCTCCATCCCGCGCGCCCGCGCACTGGACAAAATCCCCGCGGTCTGCAAAAGCACAAGGGCCGCGTTTCGTCGGCATATCCCCGAACACGGCGAACGGAGCCGTTTCCGCACGCCCGCCCGCGCGGCGCGCCAGGCGCGCGCCGCATCCGGCGGCGCCGGGCGGCCCGGCTCCCCGAAGCCAGACGACAACTCCGACCAGACGATAACCCGACCGGACAACAACCCCGAAAGGCGGACGCAATGAGCAACGAACCGGACAAGATCATCTATTCGATGATCCGCGTCACCAAGCGCCACGGCCAGCGCGAGGTGTTGAAGGACATTTCCCTCTCCTACTTCTACGGCGCCAAGATCGGCGTGCTGGGCCTGAACGGCTCGGGCAAGTCGTCGCTGCTGAAGATCCTGGCCGGGGTGGACCCCAACTTCGACGGCAAGACCGTGCTCGCGCCGGGCTTCACCATCGGCTACCTGGAGCAGGAACCGCTGGTGGACGAAACCCGCACCGTGCGCGAAGTGGTGGAAGAGGGCGTGCAGGACGTGGTGGACCTGGTGAAGGAGTTCGAGGAGATCAACGCCAAATTCTCCGAGCCCATGGAGCCGGACGAGATGGACGCGCTCATCGAACGCCAGGGCAAGGTGCAGGAGCAGATGGACGCCAAGGGCGCCTGGGACCTGGACGCCCGCCTCGAAATGGCCATGGACGCCCTGCGCTGCCCCCCCGGCGACACGCCCGTGTCGGTCATCTCCGGCGGCGAGCGCCGCCGCGTGGCCCTGTGCCGCCTGCTGCTGCAAAGCCCGGACATCCTGCTGCTGGACGAACCCACCAACCACCTGGACGCCGAATCGGTGGCCTGGCTGGAACGCTTCCTCCAGACCTTTCCGGGCACGGTCATCGCCGTCACCCACGACCGCTACTTCCTGGACAACGTGGCCGGCTGGATCCTTGAACTGGACCGGGGGCGCGGCATTCCGTGGAAGGGCAACTATTCCTCGTGGCTGGAGCAGAAGGAAAAGCGCCTGCAACAGGAAGAAAAGTCCGAGGTGGAGCGTCAGAAGACCCTCCAGCGCGAACTGGAGTGGATCCGCATGTCGCCCAAGGGCCGCCACGCCAAGGGCAAGGCGCGCATCAACGCCTACGAGGCCATGCTGAGCCACGAAAGCGAAAAGCGCGCCCCGGACCTGGAAATCTACATTCCGCCGGGACCGCGCCTGGGCAAGGTGGTCTTCGAGGCCACGGGCCTGTCCAAGTCGCTGGGCGACCGCCTGCTGATGGAAGACGTGAACTTCATCATCCCCGCCGGGGCCATCGTGGGCATCATCGGCCCCAACGGCGCGGGCAAGACCACCCTGTTCAAGATGCTGGCGGGCGTGGAAACGCCCGACGCGGGCGAACTGAAGACCGGCGAGACGGTGCAGGTGGCCTTCGTTGACCAGAACCGCGATTCGCTGACCCCCGGCAAGACCGTGTACGAGGTGATCAGCGAAGGCTACGAGACGGTCAGGCTGGGCGCCCGCGAGGTGAACGCCCGCGCCTACTGCTCGCGCTTCAACCTGATGGGCCAGGACCAGCAGAAGAAGGTGGACGTGCTGTCCGGCGGCGAACGCAACCGGGTGCACCTGGCCCGCATGCTGAAGTCGGGCGCCAACGTCATCCTGCTTGACGAACCCACCAACGACCTGGACGTGAACACCATGCGGGCGCTGGAAGACGGCATCGAGAACTTTGCGGGCTGCGTGCTGGTAATCAGCCACGACCGCTGGTTCCTGGACCGCATCGCCACGCACATCCTGGCCTTCGAGGGGGATTCCAGCGTGGTGTTCTTCGACGGCAACTATTCGGAATACGAGGAAGACCGCAAGAAACGCCTGGGCAAGGACGCCGAGCAGCCGCACCGGATCAAGTTCCGGAAACTGACCCGTTAACGGGCGGGACAGCCTGCGGATGCGGCACCCGCTGCGCGCGGCTGGTCGGCGGCGCGCAGCGCCGCGCCGAGCGAGGCGGACTCCGCCTGCCCGCACGGCTTGAAGAAGTCTGGCAGCAGCCGCCATTCACGGACGCCACGGCGGCCCCGGAATGGCGGCTGCATGCGGCTGGACGGCGGGCACGCCGCCGAACCCGGATTCGACAGGTCACCATGGTGGATGCATGAACATCGTCTTCGTGTTCGAAAAAGAGGTCAGGACGCACTTCAACCGCGTGACCGTCAACATCCGGGGCGACATCCATCGCCAACGGCCGTTGCTGTGGCGCGGCTTCGCGCGGCTGTATCACGACGTGTACGATGGGTTCGACATGGCCGATGCGGCCGTGATGCGCCATGTGGACCAGTGCTCGCCCAGCGTGCTGATGCGCACCTTCATGCATGCCGACCTGGTGTCCAGGCGTGGCGGAGAAGGCCACGACATCGGATGCACCAACCTCAAGACCATCAGGAATTCCATCGTCATCGCGCACAAGAACATCATCAACCGCAAGCGGTTGCTGCGGCAGTTCAAGCGCAACGGCAACATCCTGCTGGTGGACATCATCGACGGCGGCCCGAAACCGGGCAGCGCCGAATTCTACGACGGCATCATCTGCTGCTCGCAGAAGGCGTACGAATACTATGCGCAGGAATGCCCGCGCATCCCGGTCTATTTCGTGGCCCACTGCACCGACCCGCGCATCGGGCAGGTGACGCCCCCCACGGACAGGTTCGCGCCGTACTATTTCGGCGCGCCCAAGAACCTGCTGCTGTTCGACGCCATCAAGGACATGCTGGGCATCGTGTACACCGACACCCGCGACGTGCCCAACCACGACTGGTACAAGCGTCTCAACGAAGCCAACTTCCACTACGCGGTGCGCCCGCAGATGGGCGAACGCGTGTTCAAGCCATTCATGAAAGGCATCATCGCCGCCACTTGCGGCGTGAACATGCTGGTCCACAAGGACGACGGCGACGCGCTGCATTTCCTGGGAGAGGACTATCCCTACCTGATTCGCGAGGACATCTCCGAAGACGTGGTGCTGCGCTACATGCGCAAGGCGCGCGATACCTTCGGCAAGGAGGAGTGGGCGTACGGCCTCCAACGCATCCTCAGCCTGCGGTCGGTGTTCAGCCCGGACGCCATCGCCCGGCAGTTCTGGGACATGATCGACCGCTGCTCACGCTGAGGCCCGCCACGTCCCGCTACATCCGGCCACGCCCGCCACATCCGGCGGCGTCCTTCCCAGTTCGGCATGCACACCCCTCCGCTTGCGCGGAGGGGCGTTTCTGCTAGGCTGGGGGCAAGGCGGCGGACCCTTCGGGGGCCGCGCGTCCGCCGCCTTCCTTTGCCACGACGGCCCCGGCAAGGAGGTGCCCATGACCCGACAGGTTTCGTTCACCCGGCTGGAGCAGGCGCAGTTGCCCGGCTTCCGGGAACGTCTGGACCGCGCCGAATCGCCCGACGAGGTGCGCAGGTTCTTCGCCGAAACCATGGCCACCCTGCTGTCCGACGCCCTGGGCACGGCGGGGGCGGTGCGATACGACGACGTGGCCCTGTCCCCGGACGCGGCCGACGGGTACGAGCTGACGCCGGCGGTCCGGGCGGTGCAGGGCTTTGCCGGAATATGGAACGATTCCGATCTGCCGCGCATCGTGGGCGACTTCGCCCGCGTGGCCGAGAAGCGTTTCCGGCACTTGGCTGGCAACCCGGAGCGCACCGAGGCCAAAACCCGGCATAAGGACGGCAAGCGCTAGGGGCTATTTCTAACTTGTCCTTTCGCCCGTTGGCTGCGTCAAACTTCGCCTGCCATTTCTGTCAAATACGATAAGAGTATGTTCCCTCATGGCAGGCTCGTTTTCCTTGCCAACGAACGAAAACCCTAAGTTAGAAACAACCCCTAGGGGCTGTTTCCCTTTCGCCGCGTTTCCCCTTTCGCCGCAAACGAACGACGCCCCGCACGGACCGGTCGGACCGGCCAGGCGGGGCGTTTCGCCGTTTCGGGCGGGCGGCGCGCGGCTACAGCCAGCGCTTCTTGATGAACACCAGCCAGGCTGCCAGGCACAGCCCCACCGTCCCCCCGGAGACGATGCCGAAGGCATAGGGCGAATCGTGCAGGGGGGTGTCTATGTTCATGCCGTAGATGCCGGTGATGATGTTGGGGATCATCAGGATGATGGTGAACCCGGTCAGGAACTTCATCACCGTGTTCATGTTGTTGGAAATGATGGAGGCGAAGGCGTCCATGGTGCTGGAAAGGATGTCGCTGTAGATGTTGGTCATGCCGATGGCCTGGCGGTTCTCGGTGATGGCGTCTTCCAGCAGGTCGCTTTCCTCTTCGCTGATGCGCAGCGTGCGGGCGCGCAGCAGCTTTTCCATGATGATGTCGTTGGCCTTGAGCGACGTGGCGAAGTACACGAGGCTCTTTTCGATGTTCAGCAACTCGATCAGTTCCTGGTTGCGCGTGGACTGCTGCAACCGCTGCTCGATGAATGCGCTGCGCCGGTTGATGTCCTTCAGGTCGTTCAGATAGGCGATGGCGGTTCGCTGCAACAGGTGGATGGCCAGGCACAGGCGGCGTGCCGTGTCCATGGTGCGCACGCGACCATTGATCAGTTCGGTGACGATGTCGCGCGGCGCCCGGCACACGGTGACCACGGCGGTACGGGTGATCACGATGCCGATGGGCAGCGTCACGTAGGGCACGCGCGCATCGGCGGCGTTTTCCATGGGCACGCGGATGACCAGCAGCAGCACGCCGTCCTCGTGCTCCAGCCGGGCGCGTTCGTCGGCGTCCAGCGGGTCGGTCAGGTGGTCCAGGGGAATGCCCAGCAGCACCGAGGCGCGGCGCAATTCCTCGTCCGAGGGGTTGGAGAGGTTCACCCAGCAGTCGGGTTCGATGTGGTCCACGGGCGTCAGCACGCCGTCGATGGTCTTGTGAATGGTGAACACGGCAAGGCTCCTTGCGTCCGTTCCGGGGTGCGGTCTGGCGCGCGGCGCATGCCGCGCGTGCCGGGAACAGCCGCGCGCCGCGTCATGACCCGATGCGGGGGGATCAGGGCAGGGCGCGGCGGCGGAAGCAATGGAGCATCACGAGTACGGGTCCGCGGAGCGGGCCACGGAAAGCATGCGACGGTGCATCCGGCAGCGGGCGCGCCGGATGGAACGGTCGGAAAGCACGGAAGATGCGGAAAGCAGGGAAAGCGGTGTGCGGAACATGGTCCACCTCCGGGGGCGCGCAGCGCCGCCGGGCGGACCGGGAGGGGATCAGGCCCGGACGTGACGGCGGCAGCGGCGCGGGTGCGTCGTTGCGAGACGGTGCGATGCGACGGGGCATCTACTACTGTCGCCGGAATCCACGTCTGTGCTCCTGTTGGGGGTGCGGGCGGGCCGTATGGCCGCCGCCTGCGTGTGCCGTGGCACGTCGCGGGGTCTGCTTTACGCCCGTGCGGGCCGCTTGGCAATGGGAAATACGATGGAGGCAGCGGGCAAGACGACCCCTAGGGGCTGTTTCCAAATCAGGATTTTCGTTCGTTGGCAAGGAAAACGAGCCTGCCATGAGGGAGTGCGGCAGCCGTTAGGCGAGCTTGCGAGCCTTACGGATGGCGACCGCAGCGCATACTCTTATCGTATTCGACCGAGCCTTAGCCGTTAGGCGAGCGCGTAGCGCGAGTCTTACGGATAAGGACAGCAGAGCTATGGCAGGCGAAGTTTGACCGCGTTGCGCACGATGCCCGTAGGGCTCGCAAGCTCGCCCAACGGGCACGCTTCGCGCCCTTCGGGTCGGTCAGCCAACGGGCGAAAAGACAATTTAGAAACAGCCCCTAACGCGGCAGGCCCAGAAAACGCCGCCGCAACTGCTCCGCCCGGTCCCGGTTGACGCCGAAGTCCCACCAGCCGGAACGGGCGGCCGAGCGCAGATGCACCACCGAGGCTTCCGGGTCGGCCACGCAGACCACGTCGTCGATGAAGCCGAAGACCTTGCTGCGGCACTGGGCGCGCACGGTCAGGCCGTCCATCTCCACCACGGTGCAGCCGGGCAGGGCGCCCAGGGCCACGGCCAGGCGGCGCATGGCGGGCGCGGCCTCGCCGGTGAAGGGCAGGGGTTCGATGTACTGCCCGTCGCGCACCGCCCCTTCGGCCTGGGTGATGACGCAGTTGGGCCGGTCGGGGCAGGCGGGCAGGCGCACCGGCTGGACAGGCCGATCCGGCTGCGCCGCATGGGCGGGGCGGGCTGGCCACAGGGGCCATGCGGGCCAGGCGCCCGCCGCCAGAAGCAGCAGAAGCAGCAGGGCAGCGGGATGGTGGAGGATGGACGCGAACATGGCGAACATGGCGGACATGGTGGATATGGCGGACATGGGGGACACCTCCCGTCGGGGCGTGGCGCTGGGCGGCGGCTTGGGCCGTGGTCGGAAACCGGGCGGAGGCCGCCGCATGACGAAGGGCCGCCCCGTATGCGCGGAACGGCCCCGTGGAAAACGGCGCGGAGGTTCCGCTACGGCTTCAGGAAGCGGCTGACGTTGTCGATGACGTTGCGCAGCAGGTCGTCGGTGGGTTCCACGAACTGGAAGTGGATGGTGCGCACGATGCCCACCATGATGCCCACGATCATGCACGCGGTGTCCTCGACGTTGATGTCGGCGCGCACCGAGCCGTCCTTCTGGCCGTCGCGCAGGGCCACCAGCAGGTATTCGTTGAGGTAGGTGTAGATTTCCTTGATGGCCAGGAACACGTCGTCGTTCCGCTCGCCGTAGCGGGTGGGCGCGTCGCGGAAGATCAGGCAGAACTCCATGCGGTTCTTCTTCACGAACACGTAGAACGACTTGATGATGGAGACCACCTTCTCCACGCTGGTCTCGGGCGCGCGCACCTCGAGGTACTTCTCGATGTCGCTGATGAGCTGATCCTTCACGTTGCGGATCAGGGTGAGGAAGATGTCGTCCTTGGTCTTGAAATGGCGGAAGATGGTGCCTTCCGCCACGCCCGCCTCCTTGGCGAGGAGGCTGGTGGGGGTGTTGTTGAACCCGCGCTCGGCAAACAGCTTGGCGGCGGTGAGCAGGATGGTGTCGCGCTTCATGTCGGAATCCTTTCAGTGTCTGCCGCGATACGGCAGAAGCGAGGAGTGAACGCTCAAACGAGAGAAGGCTAACTCCACTCCCGAGCGGTGTCAACGCCGGTGTGGGGCGCACGGGCAATCGATGGAGGATTGCGTGGTATTCAGGGGTGTTCTACCCCCTGCCCGCTACGCGGATATCCGGCGGAAGCAGGGAGTCCGGGGCAATGCACTACCCCGGCCCATGGGCGGACGGGGGCGATGCCCTGTGCCGGGCCGGTCCGGAACGGACGGCCGGGCTCAGGAACGTCGGCCGCCGTGCCCGCCGCGCGAGGCCAGGGCGATGCGGTTGCGTTCCACGGCGGCTTCCAGTTCGGGCAGCAGGTCGCGCACGGCCTCCATGTCGTCGGCGGTGGCGGCCCGCTCCACGCAGCGGGCGATGCGTTCCAGCACCCGCAGACCGAAGCTCTCCGCCTTGCCCGCGATGCGCGCCGCCGCTTCCTGCACGGCAAAGGTGCTGCCGTCGGCCCGGCCGCGCCGGGCGTCGTCCAGCGCCGCGTCCAGGGTTTCCAGCAGGCCGGGGATGAACGGCTCGATGTCGTCGCCCATGTGGCCGTGCGGTTCGGGCCGTTGCGGCGGGAAGGGGCGGGCGGGGGCGGCGTCGGCCCGCACCGCGCGATCGTCCCGTGCGGGCTGGGCCGGGGCACGCCGCCTCGTGTCGTCATCCGGCGTCTTGGCGCGGTCCGCGCTGCGCCCCAGATGCACGGCGATGCGTTCCGCGATGCGCTCGGCAAAGCTCTTGGCGGGCGCGGCCTGCTGAGGCGTGGCGGACTGAGCGTATGATGGGGCGTACGATTGGCCGGGCGGGGCCTGCTCCTGAGCGGGGCGGGGCGGCGTCTGCCCCACCATGGGGGCCTGCCCCGGCTGGGGCCTGGTGTACTGCATCTGCGGCGGCAGGGGCTGCGCGGTTGGGGCCGGTTGCTCGGTGGGCCATGCCGGGGCCGCTTGGGGCTGCGCGGAAACCGCCGGTCCTGTGGCTGCCGTGCCAGTCGTGCCAGTCGGGGCAGACGCGGCCTGTGCAGTCTGCGCGGGCGGTGTGACTTGTGCGGCCTGTGCGGCCGGGGCGGACGCGGCAGGCTGGACGGGCTGCTTGGGCCGGTAGCCGGGGCGCACTTCGGCCGACAGGTCGCGGATGGGCCTGGGATCGTGCGGTTGCGGCTGGCGCCTGTCCTGATTTTTGTCCGGGGTTCCGTCCGGCGTGCGCTCCGTCGCGGGGGCCTGGGGCGCGGCGCGCTGGCCGTGCTGCTGGGCACGCTGGGCGCGTTCCCAGCGCTCCAGCCGCGCCGCCGCCCCGTAGGACGACGAAGCGCTGGGACCGGCGTGCGTGGAGGCCCGGTGCGGTTCCATGGGCATGGGCTCGCCCACCCATTCGCCGTCGGCGGCGGAGGGCTTGCGCACCACGGCGGCTGCACCCTCGGGGCTGCCGCCGGTGCTCAGGCCGGTGCGCTCCTGCCGTGGCGTGGCGATGGCACCGCCCGCAGTCGCCTGCGATGCGGGGGAGGATGCCACGGGCATGGGCTCGCCCACCGACTCCTCGAAATCGTCATCCCAGGCCGGGGCGGCGGCGGGGGCGCTGATCGGGCTCGCCATCGCAGCGTCCGCCGGAGCGCCCGGCACGGCAAGGGACGGAGCCGTGGCATCGCCAGTATCACCGGCGGACTCGAAATCCGCTGTGTCGGTGACGATGAGGTCCAGAAGCGACCCGCCTTCGGGCAGCGGTTCGCCCCCGTGCGGCGCCCCGGTCGCCGGTGCGGCGACGGATGCCGGGGATTCGTTCCGGGCGGCGGGATCGACGTGCGGCACGGCGAAGATGTCCGCACCGAACAGGTCGGGCAGTTCCACGGCCGCGTCTTCCGCCGTCCCCGGCGCTGGTTCGAGGGATGCGCCGGGTTCCCCACCGGGGTCGCCATGGCCGGTGGCGTCGTGCGTTGCCGCGCCGCCCGTGCCGTCCGCCCCGTCGGGCCCGTCAGGCAGGTCAGTCAGGTCGGGCAGGTCGGGCAGGTCAAGTCCGGGCAAATCTGCGGGGGGCTGCTCCGGTCCGCTCTCCACGGGGCGGTCCCACGGGTGCCAGGCGGTGGGTTCGCCCACCACCGGTTCCAGGGGATCCAATGCCCCGCCCGCTTCGGCCCTGGCGTCGGCCTCGTCGGGCAGTTCCGGCAGCGCGCCGTCTTCCGCGCCGGCCAGGAACAGGTCGGGCAGTTCCGCGAAGTCCGGCGGCGCGGCGTGGGCGTCGTCCAGGTCATCGTACGGCATGGCGGCAGCGGCAGGGCCGTATCCCGCGTATGCGGACAGTGACGGCTCCGGCTCGGCATGGGGCGGGGCCAGCCGTTCCACGGCGGCGCGCAGGCCGCTGCGGGTCAGGGGTTTTTCCAGCGTTTCGGTGCACCCGGCGGCCAGCATGCGCTCGGCCTGGGCCTCGTTCGCCACCAGCGCCAGCACCGGCACGGGAGCCAGGTCGTGCTCCTGCTCGAAGCCACGGATGGAGGCCACGGCCGCCACGATGTCGTCCTCGGGCATGTCGCCGTCCATGATGACGAGGCCCGAGGGCGCGCGCCGGTACAGGATGCCCGCCTCGGTGGCGCCGCGCGCCTCCAGCGGCGCATGCGGCAGCCCTTCCAGGAAGAAGGCCAGCAACTGGCGGTTGCTGGGCACGTCGTCGGCCACGATGACCTGCAACGGGCGGCGGGGCACCACCGGCCCCAGATGCAGGTGGTCCGCCGCCGTGACGGCGTCGGGCGCGGGCCGGGCCACGCGCAGGTCGTCGGTCAGGTCCACGCCCACGAAGGGGCGCGGGGCGGTGGCGTCGCCCGAAAGGGCCACCAGCCGCGCGGTAAACGAAATGGTGGTGCCCTGGCCCCGGCCGCTTTCCACGGTCAGGGTGCCCCCGGCGGCGTCGGCCATCTCCCAGGCGCGGGCCAGCGCGCTGACGCTGCGCTTGTGCGGCGGCGCTCCCGCGCCGGAATCGCTGACGGTGAACAGCAGGTGGCCGGGGTCGGTGCTGTCGGGCACGCGGCGCACCGACATGTGCACCGAGCCCTTGTCCGTGGACCGCACCGAGCTTTCCGCCAGCAGGCGCAGCAGTTCGCCAAGTTGGGCGGCATCTCCCTCATACAATTGCGAAAGATGGGGCGCCATGAACCACGAGATGGCCAGACCCTTGCGTTCCGCGCGGTCGGCCACGGCGTCGTGGGCGTCGCGCAGCATGCGTTGCAGGTCGAACACGGCCCGGCGCGGCGCGGTGCGCTGCGGCGCGGCCACCCGGCCCAGGTCCCCGGCGATGGACGCCAACTGGCGTCCGGTGGCGGCCACGGCCTCGGCGTGGCTGCGGGCGGCCGGGGGCAGCGCGCAGTTCTCCAGGCCGTCCAGTTCCTGCAACATGGCGTCGATGGGCGCCAGCAGGGCTTCTTCCATGCGGGCCAGGGCCAGCGGGTCGAAGGCCGCATCGGGGGACAGGCCGGAACCGGCGCGGGGCATGTGGTCCCCGTCCGGCCCGAAGCCGGTGGCGAAACCGGCGGACTCCGCCGCGGCGGCGGCGCGGGCAAGGCGGCGCGAGCCGCGCGGCGCGGGGGTATCGCCCAGTTCGGGCAATACGTCGCCAAGGGAAAGTTCCAGCGGTTCCTCGGGCGCAGACCCGCCGCCGTTGCCGTCATCGCCGCTGTCGCCACCGTCGTTGCCCATGAAGGCAGCCTCGTTCGGCATGGCCGGCGTGCGCGGGGACGGGGCCGCCCCGCCGCGCAGTTCCTCGGGCGAGATCAGGCGCAGGGCGGGCTCGTCGGCCAGCGGGTCGTCCAGGTCGGGGCGCTCCGCCGCCGGGCTTTTGCGCACGCGGTAGCCGCGCCCGCCGGTCAGGGCGCCCTCGGCCTCGGCCGGGCGCGGGGTGCCGGTGCCCGCCACCAGCAGGGCCAGCAGGGCCAGGCCCCACAGCGGGGCCGTGGAAAGCCACACGGCGGGAGCCGGAGACGCCAGCCCCGCGACGCCCACCCCGGCCCCGGCCAGCGCGGCCAGGCACCCGGTGAGGAACCGGCGCGAACCGGGCAGCTTGCGGAACTTGCAGGCCAGGGCGGCGGGCAGCACCAGCACCAGCAGCAGCGGCCACAGCGCCAGCAGCCGCGAGGCCCAGGCCATGCCCGGCACCAGCGGCAGCAGGGCCAGCACGGCCCCGGCCAGCGAGACCACGCGCAGTTGCGTGTCGGCGCTGGGCGCCTGCTCGCGGGTGCGCAGCAGGTGCCGTCCCACGTGGGGCAGCAGCATCAGGGCCAAACCGGGCGCCAGCACGCCGGGCAGCCCGCGCAGCGGCACGTATCCGGCGGGCGTGGGCGGCTGCCCGGCCACGGCCTGGATCAGCACGGCGGCGGCGAACAGGCTGGTCCACAGCCGCCATTCACCCCGTTCGAAGACGCCGCGCAGCAGGCACAGGGCCAGCACGGCCACCAGCGCCCCGATCACCAGGGGACGGGCCAGGGCGTCGTTGTTGGCTGCGGCGTTCTGGGCGGTGCGCAGCATGGGCGCGAACCACGGCCCCGGCACGCCGTCCAGCTTCACGTACACCGGCACGGGCTTGCCCACGGGGTCGGGCAGGGTGAACACGTTGCCGCCCTCGGGGTCTTGCGGCTGCCATTCGTTGGGTTCGCCTGGCTGGTTGCGTTTGGCCAGGAACAGCGTGGCGCGGCCGGGCAGGTCGCGGCCCAGATCCAGCAGCAACTGACGGTTTTGCCCGTCGGCGGGGCGGGGGGCCAGGGTCAGGCGCAGCCAGGTGGAGCCGGAGCGGAACAAAGGCAGACCGTTGCCCAGCGGGGTGAACCCGGCCTGATGCGAGGGCGAGAGCAGTTCGTCCACGCTGAGCGCGCCGGTGGGGTCCACCAGGAATTCGATGAACGGGGCCAGCGGCTGGGTGGCCAGCAGCGACGAGGTGTCCAGCGAGCGGGTGGCGTTGGAAGACGCGGGCGCGGCGCTGGTCTGGCCGGCCCCTGTCTGGTTGGCCCCGGCCTGGGGGGCGCCGGGCGCGGCCGTGGCGGCCAGCGTGGACGTGACCGGCCATGCCGCAAGGCAGCAGGCCAGCAACAGCCAGGCGGCCACGCGGGGCAGGATGGCACGGGGGCCGGAGAAATGCGGGCGGAACGACGGGACGCGGGGCGCGGGGACGCGGGGCGAGCGTGGGGCCGAAGCGATGGTCGGGGCGTGCGGCATGGTTCCGTGGGCGCGCGGGGCGCGCGGGTTGCGTGTTGACCGTGCGCGGCGCGGCGCCAGGGCCGCGCCCCGTCGGACCATAGCGCACTTCGGCATGGGGGGCGAGTGGAAATCAGGGCCCGGAACGGCAGGCTGGACCGCGCGGTTGGCCGGGCGTAAGGGGGATGGCCGCGCGCGGGAACGTCAGTGATCGGGGCCTGTGACGCGTATCCGGCCGCAAGCGAAAAGCGCGCGACGGCACCTGGCCGCCGCGCGCATCCGCACGGTGTGACGGGCGGGTGCCCGTCCTACTTGCTCTGCTGTTGCAGCGACTGCATCATCTCCTTCAGCGGCTGGCCGTTGGGGGCCTTGGCGTCGGGGTTGATGGCCAGCAGTTCGCGCCACGCCTTCATGGCCTCGTCCTTCCGCTCCAGGTCGAAGTACAGCACGATGCCCTTGTTGAAGCGGGCGATCTGGTGCTTGGGATTGGCGGCGATGGCCTTCTCGAAGGTGGCCAGGGCGCGGTCGTGCTGGTGGTCCTCGCGGTACATCACGCCAAGGTCGGTCAGCACGTCGGGGTCATCGGGCTTGAGCGCCAGCGACTTCTCGTAGGCGGGGATGGCCTTCCTGGGCTGGTCGGTGTCGAAGTACAGGTGCCCCAGCTTGGTCCACGCGGCCACGTCGTTGGGGTCCTTCAGCACGGCCTGCTCCATTTCCAGGATGCGCCCCATGATCTCGGGCGATATCTGGCTGGCCGCGCCGTTCTGGGCCTGCTGGCTGGGGGCGGACACGGCGCGCTTTTCCTGCGCGGGCGCGGGAGAATACATGCTCGCCGCCTGCACGCCAAGGAACGCGCCGACGATCAGCGCCACGGCCACGGCCATGTACATGGTGGACTTGCGGACGTACGCGCCGTCCTGCTGCTGGCGGCCTTGCGCCCGGTGTGTCTGCGACATGGATGCTCCGTTCATATGTAGGGAAAGTGTGCGGCCGGGGGCGGCCGGGGGCGGCAGGACAGGCGGTCCGCGCGGTCCGGTCAGGTGGGCAGTGTTACCCGCGCGAGGCGCTTCCGGCAAGAGGCGGGGCGGAAAGGGGACAATTGTCGCACCGATTGCGCATAATTAATCCTTGATAAGTTGAATGGTTGTGAGGATATTTCGGGCGTCGCGCAAAAACCGTGTTGACACCTGCCCGCCTCATGCCCTAGATACCCCCTTCGCCGCGACCGATTGCCCCGGCCACTTCGGGCAGAGGCAAACGGACACGGCACCGCTCTTTCAGCCGGATCAACAGGTTGCCGCTTTCCGGATTCCTTTGATGGGGTCCACGGGGTCTTCGGGAAAAAACGAAGAAAACGAAAAAAGCGGTTGACACCTGGCGGGGCGCTGGGGCATACATGCTCCTCGCCGCGACGGGAAGCCCCGGCGGGGCGGCGGTCCTAAGGGGCCGGGTTCATGACGGGTTCTTTGACAAGTAAATAGCGAGTCGGGAAGGAATCAGCCTTTACGATAAGTAATCAATCGTGCGGGTGTCCCAAGTACGGGGCGTTCGTGCGACTTCAGTTTTCAACTGGAGAGTTTGATTCTGGCTCAGATTGAACGCTGGCGGCGTGCCTAACACATGCAAGTCGTGCGTGAAAGGGCTTCGGCCTGAGTAAAGCGGCGCACGGGTGAGTAACGCGTGGATGAT
>NZ_JBAIYT010000049.1:0-17204 GCF_036763125.1 Nitratidesulfovibrio sp. 1201_IL3209 | reverse complement strand
GCTGCTCGCTCGCGGGCCAGAGGGTATCGGAACGTAACAACCTTCATCACCATGATCTACCTGATCGGAGCGCCCATCACCCAACTCTTGGAGGCGTGAATTCCACAGCTAACGTCGAAGACCCAAACTTTTCCGGCAAGCCGGTGAAGAAGGAACGCAAGGCCACCGACGGCGGCCTGTTCTCGCCCCTGTTCGCCGACGCCTCCGTGGGCCGCAAGGAACTGCGCGGCGTGAAGTCGGTCGCCCGCGACGGCGACAAGGCCACCGCCTCGGTGATGCTGTTCGACCACGGCAGCGAGCGCGCCTACCCGGTGGACCTGGCCCTGATCCGGCGCGAGGCGGGCAACTGGCAGGTCACCGACGTGACCAACGCCGCCGCGCTTATTTCCGCCATCCGGAAGGAAGCGGAGAACCGCTAGGGGCTGTTTCTAAATTGTCCTTTCGCCCGTTGGCTGCGTCAAACTTCGTCTGCCATGTCGGTCGAATACGGTAAGAGTATACTCCCTCATGGCAGGCTCGTTTTCCTTGCCAACGAACGAAAGTCCTAATTTGGAAACAGCCCCTAGGGCAGGAGCGGGGCAGGAGACAGGCAGAAACAGCGCAGCGGCCTGTGCACACATCTCTCGATGCGTACGCAGGCCGTTGTTTTCATTCTGGTACCGGGAGCGAGACTCGAACTCGCAAGGTGTCGCCACCGGCGGATTTTGAGTCCGTTCCAGCCCGCACGAAGCCGTATACCACGCTTTACCAGCGCATGATATTCCGCTAGGTTGCGTCGTGCCGCCATTCCCTGCGCATACCATGAAATACCACGTCGGTGGGGCAGGGGTGGGGCAGCATTTGGACGCACGGAGGGCACCATGGCAGGACGCACGACAACCAAGTACCGGGGCGTGGTTTACTGGGAAAGGACGCGCGGCGCAACGGGAAGCACGGAACGGTACTACGGCCTGCGCTACAAGCTGGGCGGCAAGGTGCACGAAGAACCCGTGGGCTGGTCCGGCGACGGCTGGACGGCCAAGGCCTGCGACACCCTGATGCAGCAACTGCGCGTCAACCATGCCACCGGCACAGGCCCGCAGAACCTGCGCGAGATGCGCGAGCATGCCGAACTGGCCCGCCAGGCGGAACGCGCGGCGCTGGCCGCCGCCAACATGGCGCCGTGCCCGACCACCTTCGGCCAGTGGCTGACCGAATCCTACATCCCGTCTCGCCGGGGCCGAAAGTCGGAAAGCACCGTGCGCAAGGACACCAGCCGGGCCAACATGCTGGCCGCCATGCCGATAGGAAGGCTGCCCGTGTACGCCATCACCAGCGCGGACGTGGTGAACCTGCTGGACGACCTGCGCGATGCGGACAAGCGCGACGGCACCCTGTACCAGTACTACGCCATGGTGCGCCATGCCATCGGTCAGGCATCCAACACCTACGTGGACGGCGTTGCGCTGTTCAGCGGGACCAACCCCTGCGACGACGTTGATTTCACGCCGGACCCGTCCGTGCGCTTCCGTTTCTTCTCGCGGGAGCAGATCGAGGCCGTCTGCACGCGGTTGGCCAGCGAGGGGCACGACGACGCGCGGGACGCCGCGCTGGTGTCGCTGCACACCGGCCTGCGTCTGGGCGAGATTGGCCGCCTGCAACACGCTGACGCCGATCCCGTCCACGGCCAGCTCTACGTGCGCGCCAAGTCCACCAACAAGCCGGGGGGCATGGTGCCGCTGAACAGGACGGCATCCGAGATTTTCACCCGCCGCGCCCAGATTTCCACCGACCCGCGCGTGTTCCCCCCGGCGTGGGGCGTCAGCGCGGAGGCCACGCTTTCGCGCGCCTTTCGCGATGCCGTCAACGCGCTGGGCTATAACGACGGCGTGACGGACATCGCCCAACGCCTTGTGTTCCATTCGCTGCGGCACACCTTCGCCTCGTGGCTGGCGCTGGCGGGGACGGACATCTACCGCATCAAGGCCCTGATGCGGCACAAGACGCTGGCAATGACCATGCGCTATGCCCACCTGCTGCCGGATTCCACCCGCAGCGCCGTCCTGCAACTGGATGACCATGGCTAAAGCCCCGGCCGCAGACGGCGCACGCCGTAACGGGTGATCAGCCACGGCACCAGTTTGTCGGTGCGGTACATGACCTTCTCCCCGAACTTGAACGAACCTTCCGGCCCCTGCCCCTGGCAGTCCATGTTCGCCAGGGTCTGCGCGCTGACGATCCTGCCGAAGTACTCCGGCACTGCCTGCCGCGCCACCACGGGGGGAAGCGAGTTCAACAGCAGATCGTGTATCTCGCGCTCGTCGGGCGTCATTTCCTGCATGGTGCTTTTTCCCGTGATTTTACATGGTGGCCGGGCACGGCTGCTCATGGCAGTCGTCCTCCATCCGGTACACGAACAGGGCTGCTGGCAGGTCGCCAAGGGACGAACTTTTGCCGCAGCTGGCGCAGCGCACTTCCCACGTGGAATTGACCACGTGCAGGGTGGCCTGCATGCGCCCGCCGCAAGGGCAGTCCATATCGGGGATGCGCGGCAGTCCGTGACGCCGCAAGGCTTCGGTCAGGGCGGTGTGATCACGCATGGCAGGCCTCCAGCAGGGTAACAGGCCGTTCCTTGGCACCCTGCAGGGCCAGGGCTATCCGCGCGCGGGCATCCGCGACATATGCGGGGTTCAGTTCGCAGCCGACAAAGCAGCGACCCGCAAGTACGGCAACCTCTCCGGTGGTTCCGGTACCGGAAAACGGGTCCAGCACCGTGGCCGGGACAGGGGACTTGCCGCAATCGCACGTGGGCGACCATTTGTCGGTGGCGCGCGTCAGGGGTGCCCATCCGGTGCTGTCTGTCTTGGTGGTTCGGTTACCCGGCTGGTGGGCCTGTTCGCGCATGTTCTCGTGGCCGGTGCGCTCGATCACGCGCGCCCACGGATTGCCGCAGGCAGGACACACCCCGTGCGACGACGTTCCGGCCAGCACGCACGGTTCAACTAGCGCGGGCGGGAATACCGCGAAGTGCGCGCCATCGAACTTGGCTGTCGGTACGGACCAGACGCTGCGCCGGTTGCGGAAAGCACCACCGCCAACGGCCTTCATTTTCCCGTTGCTTTTTCCTGGCACACGCGTGCTGCCCTCTTGGGCCTCAATGTCTTGCGCCCACCTTGAGATGGAGCTTGCTGCCGCAGGCTCCTTCACCGCATCCGCGTCGAAGAAATACCGGGGCGACTTTGACAGCAGGAACACGTACTCGTGGGACTTGGTGCATCTGTCGCGCACGGACTCCGGCATGCAGTTGGGCTTTGCCCAGATGATATCCTGACGCAGGTACCAGCCATCCGCGCGCAGGGAGAAGGCCAGCATCCACGGGATGCCGATCAGGTCCTTGGGCTTGATGCCGGGAAACACCCGCGCCATCTGAAGTTGCGGGCTTTCGTAATCCGGGGAGTACGTTTCCTTGGGCGCGTCCTTGTTCTTCCACGCGCCCTTGCAGCTACCGGCGTAGCTGTCTGCGATGTTCAGCCACAGGGTGCCGGTGTGGTGCAGCACCCGGCGCACCTCGCGGAAAACGTCAACCAGACGGGCCACGTAGGCGTCCGGCGTGTCTTCCAGCCCGATCTGCCCGGCCATGCCATAGTCGCGCAGGCCATAGTACGGCGGGCTGGTCACGCAGCAATGCACGGACTGGTCAGGCATGGCCCGCAAGCCGTCCATGCAGTCACCCACGAACATGGATGCGGTGATGGCGGGTGCGCTGCTCATCCCATCGCCCCCAACAGCGGCAGTTCCCGCGCATCCACCCGCGCCGGAATGGCGTTTTGCTCCACGCCGTCGAGCAGGCGACCGGAGCGGGCCTTGCCCATCTTTGCGCAGGGCCAATCACCGTGGGTGTCTTCCGTCCTTCCGATAGTCCGCAGGGCTCCCGATGACGAAAGGGCGTGCGTCCCGTCCCATCCGTTGAATCCCCACTCACCCCACGACTTGAAGAAGAACGGCACGCCATGCGCCTTGCACTGGTCGCGCAGGCTGCGGAACCAGTCCGGATGCGACGGGCGCGCGCCGGGGCCCGTCTCTCCGCCCGCGATGACCCAGCGCAGGCCGAAAATCCACGGATCGTGCATGCACGGCATGCCCAGTTCCATAGGCAGGGTTTGGTTGCCGTTCTCAACGCCAACTTCGTCTTCGTGCAGGATTTCTTGGAGCCATGGCGACAAGTCCACCGGCCCCAGCAGCGGTTCGCACGAGACGAAGTGCAGCGCACCCGGCGTGGCCAGCAGCTCCGGAATCCGCTCGTCGGCGCGCGCCTGGTCTTCCACCGTGGTGCCCAGCCAGACGTTGGGCAGGGGGAACAACTGATACGTGTACGCCCACGGCTTGTAATCAAGCTGCGGCCCCCAACTGACGATGCTTTCAATCGTTTCCGAAAAGCACACGTCTTCGTTGTCCAGAATGATCCACCCGTCACCGGCCTTGGCCCACCGCTCAATCAGCGCGGAGGGACCAGCAGACAGGTACTCGCGCATCCTGTCGGGTCGCTTGGTAAGCAGCATGAACGTGTGGTTGGCGCAGTTTGCCAGCGTGTGAGACGCCAGAATGCACGCAAATACCTGGTCAAGGTGCTCATCCGGCACGCTGGGATGGAACAGGTCGGACATGGACCCCACAAAGATGCGCTGCGGCTTGCGCCAGCGCAGGGCCTTTTCCATCTCCGACGCCCGCAGGTTGATCTTGCCCGTCCACTTTCCGTGCGCGGCCACGGTGCCCGCGTAGCGCTGCGCCACGGCGGGGTTGTGCACCATGCGCGCGGCCATGCGCTCTGCATAGCAGTGGTCGCAGGCCGGGCTTACCTTGGAGCAGCCCACTAGCGGGTTGATGGTGGCGTCCGCCCATTCGATGCGGGTGTTGGTGGCCATGGCTAGTCCGCCTCCCCGTCATGCTCTTCCACGATGACCGGGACGGCCTGCGCCGCGCCCGCGCACTCGCAGCGCTCCACAGCGCCGTCGGCGTGCTCCACAATGCCCACGTCGGCGCAACCGGGGCACACCGGGCGGGTCACGTCCGCGCCGTAGGTGCGCGGAGTGCCCTTGCCCAGCACGTCGCCGCAGGCGCTGCACGTCCACACGCCGTCGTCTTCCATCGCCTCGACCAGCATGCGGCTAGCCACCTCGTCCACGGTGATCTTCTGGCGGTGCGCCGTCGCCTCAATAGCTTCGAAGGCCGGGCGCGGGATGCGCAGCTTCAGGGGGCGGGTCTGTTGGGTGGTGGTCATGGCTACTCTCCGTGCTCCAGCCATGCGCCTTCATGGTCGCAACTCACGGCCATTTCCACACCGCATCCATCCGCGCAGCGCACCATGTCGCCTTCCGTCCACCAGTTGGGCATGCGCGTGGAGGGCACAAGCACTTCGACGCGGCTTCCGCAGCGCGGGCAGTCCTCGTGAAATTCGCGCCATTCCATGCCCTGCGGCGTGGCCTTGCCTCCGCCCAGCAGCACGCGCAGGTCCATGGCCGCCGCGCACAGGGCTCCGGCCTTCTCCAGATCACGTTTGCGCGTGGACGGCTTCCACCATCTGCCCTCGAACGGCCACAGGGCGGGGACTTCCACCACTTCAAAGGGCAGCACGTCCGGCAGTACCACGTCCGTCCGCGTCACGTCGTAGTGGTGCGGCACGACCTTGGACCCGCGCGCATCCGGAGGCATGGCGTAGCAGGCCGCCGCGAGTTCAAGGGCTTCCGGAGAGTGATGTTCCGCGTCATGCGCAGGGGTCCATCCTTCTTCCACGACCTGCCGCAGCCGTTCGGCCGCGATGCGCTCCGCGCCGTTCTTGGGGGTGTCGTTCGATTGCATGCCCATCCTCCCTACGCCCGCTCGGGCTGGTATCCGGGGCAGTTCACGCGGGGAATATCGGAATACTTCCGCTTGCAATCAGGATCTGTATATCCGTCGGAAGTCCTGCGTTCGCATGCCAAACATCCGTCGTTGATGTGAGTCGGGATGCATCCCAACTCGTGCTGCGTAAGAAATTCCTGCGCGAGGAACTCCTCTCCGCAAAACTCGCAGGCATAGGCTATGCCTTCGCGCACCCAAAGTTCGCTACGGCATTCGTCCAGGCAATCTTTGGCGCTGGACCAATCATCATACGACGTGTCGCAGATGGGGCAGTAGTAGCGCTTGACCTTCGGCATTCCCGTTCTCCTCTGCTTCTTCGTTCCCGTTCCGTTCCCGTGCGGGGTGCGCCCCGTGGCGCGCCCCGATTCGCTGCGGCGAACGGCCCGGCCCATGGGGGATGGCAGGGGGGATGCGCCGGGTTGACGATGACGAGCAGGACGCCCGCCGGTCGCCGCAGCTGGCTGGGTGGAGGGGCGGTTAGGCTGAAATTTCTGCGGCCATGGTCCGGGTGGCCCGGTATGCCCGGTACCGCACCCTGGGCATGCGCCGGGCAGGGCGGCGACGACGACTGAACGCACAGTCGCCGTTTGGCCACGTCAGCCACGCCATAGTGAATGAGCCAGCCGCCATGATGCAGATGAGCAGCAGAACAAGACACAGGCCGGGATGATCGAAAAGCACGGCCAGATTCAGCATGGGCTACCTCCTGCCGGGCGTGCCCGGCTTGATTCCGGTGTGAAGGGGGGCCACCTGTCGCTGGGTAAAGCCCAGCAGGTTGCGGTGGACATCCTCGATGTCGTCCAGACGCCGCATGATCTCGGCGATGCGTCCGTGGTCTCCGGATGTCAGGCCGGGCGTCAGGCGGAACCGCCGTATCTCGTGGCGCAGCCTGTCCACCCGCCGCACGATGACGGCGGACGGCTGCGACGCCACCGGCTCCACGCTGCCGGGGCGCGCGTCGGAGGGGTCCGCCGTGTCGGCGTCGCAGGGGTGTACCCACGGATGGGAGATATGGGCGGGCATGGCTATTTTTCCCTCCTCGAAGGCACACGGAACCGGCCTTTTGCCGTTGCGTGGAACAGGGTCGCTCTAGCGATGACCTCCGGCGATGCGTCCTTTTTGGCGGTGCCGCTGATGGCGCGCACGATCCAGTCGATTTCCTTGACGCACTCCGGGCACAGGTCCGCCGAAGCGAACACGTCGTGCGTGCGCCCTTCCGCAGGGCATGTTTCGCGCCCGTAGGCCAGGTTGCGCGTCTTCACGTCGCTGGATTCGCAACCGCACAGATCGCAGAAGATGACGGTCCTGGTGCCCATGCTACCTCCCCTTCCCGACCTGCGACCCGCCCAGCGGAGGCAGCACCCCCGCCATGGCGCAGTACAGCGCCGTCATCCTGACCATGTCGTGGCAGTGGCCGCAGCCCTCCACCCACGGCCACCACAGCCGTTCAAGGCTCGTGCGCAGCTTGGACCAGGCGTCGCGCCGGTTGCGGCGCTGCACGGCGCACACGTCGTGCACCAGCACCGTCAGCGCGCCGATCCACGCGGACCACCCGGCGGGCGACAGCGACGGGTTGCAGCCGTCCGTCTCGCCGGGCGCCGCCGCCCACAGGTCGCCCAGGTGTTCCTCGCGCAGGTCCAGCCACCGGGTGGTGATGTCCTCCATCTCGCGGCGTGCACCTGCGGACATGTCGTCCCAACTGGCGATGCGCAGGTCCGCCACCACGTCGGCCAGCCGCGCGGCCACGTCGTCCAGCAGGCGGCGCTCCGGCGCGCCGGGCTCGAACGACACTTCGAACACCTCGCGCAGCACCTCGACGGTCTTGTGCACGCCCCAGGCCACGGCCAGGCAGGCGGTGCGCTGGCGGGCGGCCTGGATGGCGGATTCGCGGGATGCGGCCTTGGACATGGCCTTGGACTGACGAGATGGGGAATTGCCTGTCCTGCGCAGTCGATGAAGCACGTCGTGAGCAGGCGCGGTAAGCATGTTCGGCATCATGACGCACCCCCGCACATCGGGCACGTACCGTCCGCGCGAAGCGGCACTTCGCAACGAGCGCACATCACGAAATCCGGAAAGACGATCTTTGACACCCGGAATACGGACACGTCGCGGCTGTCGATTTCACGAAACCGCGCGGCCAACTCTTGTTCGGCATTTTCCGGGGCATGTACCGCAAGAGAAAGAACGACGGGCCCACGTCCGTGCCCGCAGCACGAGCCGGTGATGGGCCAGCGCTCTTCAAGCAGCACCTTCACGGTATCGGCTACGCAGGCATCGACCTCGACAAGATGCCTTCCGCACGGAACTCGCACGGGGGGAACGGATCCGGACGGGTTGTACCCAAGGGAATGGCAGTTCGGCATGACCTAACCCCCCACGCAGCCGGGGCAGTCTTCCCCGGCGCATTCGCCGCACGATCCGTGCAGCACCGCCGCCTCGGACGGGGTGACGACAACCACGGGCCGCCCGCCGTTGTCCCGCGACGCTTCCGCCGCCTCGAAAAACTTGCCGCCGTCGGGGCCCTGCAGAATCAGCCGTTCCATGGCCCGCGTGCGCGGCGTGATGTGGCTGGCGGTCAACGGGGTGACCGTGTGAATGATGGTGGGCACCGCAGCCCCGGCATGGACCATGCCGCCACGATACGGTTCCACCTCCGGCATGCCCCGCTGGCCGCGCGCCTCGGGCACATGCAGTGCCTTCACCGTGGGCATCCCGCCAAGGCCGCAGTAGCCCGTCGATTCTCGCTCCTCGGCGTCGGGCACCGTACCGGGCACCATCACCCGGAACTGCATGCACCGCGTGCCCCGGCACGCCTGGTTGTAGCGGCCGCACAGCATCTTCTCGGCATCCGCCACCCGCACGATCATGACCGTCCCCCTTCCACGCTGGCCATGGCCTCCATGGCGTTGACGTACGCCGCGTCCGTGGGCGGGATCAGATCGCACCGCACCACGTCCTCCATCACCGCGCCAAGGGCCTCGTAGACGAAGCGCCGGTCCATGGGGGCAAGGTCGCCGTCCGCCGGGCGCGACCGCAGCACATTCCATGCGGTGGCATGCACGCCGAAGCGCAGCAGCCGCACGGCCCGGTCCTCGCGTTCCAGCACGGCCAGCACGTCCCGCAGCGCCGCGCGCAGCCTGTACCGTCCGGCCTCGTGGTTCAGTTCCGAGCGCAGCGCGGCCATGCCCTGGGCCTCGTTCCGTTCCGTGATCGTGTTCCCGTTCACTTCCCGTTCTCCTCCGCGCCCCTGGGCGCGTTGTTCCGCCATCCGCTCCACCACGCCCAGCAGTACCAGGCGGACAGGGCCAGCATTCCCGGCTGCCCCGCGCGGATCGTCTCCCACAGCCACAACGGCTGGCCCGCCAGTCCCACCAGAAAGCCCCAGCGCCGGGCCGGGTGCCCCACCGGGCGGCCCACCATCCACACGGCGGCGGCCCCGGTGACGAAAATTGCGCCCTGCGCCAGCGCGTGCGCCGCGTCGGCCAGGGTCATCGGCTGCTCTCCCGGCCACTGCAGGCGCCGCCCTCGTCCAGCACCCGCTGCATGTCCGCCACCAGCGCGGTCAGGTCCTTGGCCAGCGCCATGGACGTGCGCAGCACCCGTCGGGCCTCCACCGGTTCGATCACCCCGTCTTCCAGCGAAGCCCCGGCCTCGCGGCACACCGCTCCGGCGCGCTCCATCACCGAGGCCACCCGCACCATGGGCATGTGCCCGTCGCCCGTGCCGCATCCGCCGGCGGGCACCCCGGACGCCTCCACGATCCACCGGGCCAGCACCGTGTTGCCCAGCACCCGGCACAGGGCCGGGACCGAGGCCAGCGCGGGCCAATAGCTGTCGCCGGGATTGAAGATGCGGGTAGCCTTGTCCGGGGCCCATCCCATGGCCGTGGCGATCTCGTCGTGCGAGAGGCCGGACAGACGCACGGCCAGTTGGAACGCGCTCGGCAGGGTCAACTGCGAAAGGTCAAGGACGGCAGGCATGCGAAACCTCGAAAAACGTATGTTTGGTGGGCAGTTGCGCGCGCAGAAAATTGTGCTACGGTCGCAGGAATCCCTACGCCGCGCCCGCCACGGCCTGGCCGGTGGCGCCGGACGCGCCGCATTCGCCGCGCGGCTTGGGGCCGGGGGCAATGCGTTCGGGAATGGGCAGAAGTTCGGCGGGAATGCCGAGTTCCCGCAGGCGCAGCACGTGTTCGGGAAGGGCGCGATCGCCGTTCAGGATGCGGGACACGCTTTGCGGGTGCACGCCGAGCAGGTCGGCGATGTCGTTCCGCGAAATGCCGCCCTCCCGCAGAAAGATGCGCAGCATGTCTTGCCTGCCGGGATTGACGTGGGCTATGGCGTTCATTGATGTCACCTCGTCGCGTTAATGCTACATGCGCGCATTGATGCGTCCTGTTCTCATCGTTGCGCGCGGCGCTCATTGATGCGCCATGGTCGCGTTGATACGCGGTGGTCGTATTGATGTTTCCCGCGCTCACGATTTCCATCTAGGTAGATTTTTCAACCCGCGCAAGTGGTTTTTTCCACCGATGCGCAGCAAAATAATGAAAAATTGGGACCAACGTTTTGAGATAATAAAAAAACTCGCAGCGAAAAAATTTTCGTCAGCGAGTGGCAAATTCTCCCCGAAGACATTCGAGGAGTCCCTTGGGTTATCGTCCAAGAAGTGGCATGCATGGGCTGGCGGGCAAGTCCCCAGCACGGAAGACATGGGCAAGATAGCGAAAACGCTTGGTCTTTCGCTTGATTGGCTGATCCTTGGCGAAGGCGAACCCTACGCCATGGCGTCCCGGCCAGCGCAGCAGCCGCCGGTCGCGCCCGCACCGGCCCCGCACCCGGATTCCGCCGTGCACATCGCCCGGCCCCTGCCCATGGTCGGGCTGGCCAGCTGCGGCATCAACGGATGGGCGCAGGTGGACAACTACGCGGCAACCGCGCAGCCCATCACGTTGGGGCCGCGCGCGCTGGCCGTCGTGGCCGCCGGCGAGTCCATGGTGCCCGCGGGCATCTTCAGCGGCATGATCTGCTACGCCGATCCGGACCAGGCGGCGGGAAAAGGAGATGCCGTCTACGTCGCCCGCCGCGATGGAACGGGGACCATCAAGCTTTTTCTGGGCCGGGGGGCGCGGGACGGGTACATCAGGCTCAAGGGGTGGCTCCCCCCTGACAAGGCGGGCAAGCGCGAAGAATTCACCGTGGAAGAACTGGAAACCCAAATCACCACCCTGGCGCCCGTGCTCTACGTGCGCCGCCGCATCTGAAACGAAAAAGGGGCCGCAAGGCCCCTTCCTGTTCGCTTTTTCGCGCTACCGTCGCCAACCGACGCCGGTGTTCATGTCCAGCACGTAGTCCACTGTTCCGCGTCCGCCCCGGTATTCGATGCACCGCACCTCGTACACCTTGGGCTGTTTCAGCGGCGTGATCCGCACGGCCTCCGCGCACAGGTGCCCGTTCAGGTTCAGCATCAGTGCGGCCGCCTTTTCCGCGCTCATGTCGTTGGCAGAAGACGATCGAGCGGAAGGCGTACCCGATGGTGCGGAGTTTCCAAAGCAACCGCCAAACATCTTGGTCAGGGCGACCGCCACGGCCACAAAAGCAAAAACGACAAACCAACGTTTCGCTCCGAAAGGCTTGCCACTGGGGCCACGCGGGCGTTCCGGCGCACGTTCGTTGCGAGGGAAACGCCGCCTAAGTGGTGCCCCGCACCCAGGGCAATCGTACGCAGCATCCGACACGTCCTTTTGACACTCCGGGCACTTGATCAGGGCCATGTGCACCTCCATGCCATCGGGTAGCAAGTACAGCAAAGACGCGCAAGACGCTTAAACCGGGCCGCGCATGTCACGGCCACCAGGCATGCCCACTCCTTCCTCGCCGCTCCCCGCCATAGCCACGCACACCTTGCAAGGCCGCCGCGCGCCGTCCCCCGGCCGCGCCGCCAGCCCGCCGCGCGCTGCAACCCTTCACCACCCCCCCAACGCGCAGCGGAAATCCGCGCCCGAAATCCGGAAGTCACCCCACAGATGCCTGACGGCAAAAACGCAGGGGACTGTCCGGGACTGTCGGTAGACCGAAAAGTAGACGATTTTTCGGAAAATCATCAATCATTCCAACAAAAGTGACTATGGGGACTATTTTCGGCCCCCCTTCTCTTTAACTACACGTTTTTTCTCTCCCACACATTTCCGTTACTATGTCACATTAATTTCCTGTTCCCTTCTCCTCACTTTTTTCTCTTCTTTATTCCCTATTCTTCTCTTTACAGTCCCTTGGTCTACAAAAAGAAAAAAGAGATAAGAAATATAAAGAGATAATGGCAACACCTCCCTCCCCTAAATCGTCCCCCGACAGTCACCCCATAGTCCCTGACTCACCGCTCAATTTTCGCCTCTTGCTTTCGTTCTTGCACCAACCTGCACATCCCCGCGCGCCTCGTTCTTGCTCACGTTTTTGCACCATTTCAAGTTCCGTCCCGTTTCGTGGCCGCGCGTGAAGTTTCGGTGCGTCCCCGCCGCAGGATCGCTCCCGGCTCGGGCCGTCTGTGCCCGCCCGGCGGGGCTTGGCTGGTAGCCCCGGGTGTCGGGGCCCGCAACATCGGTCGCGGTCACGCCCCCCTCCCGATCTGGCCGCGACATCCAGCCGTTCCGCAAGGCATGTACGGTTGCCTTGCAGCACGCCGGTAGCGCAACCGGAGCCCGGATTTCCCCGTCCGCATGGGCTCCGGCGCCCAGGGCGCCCCCCTGAAAACCATCCGGCTCCCCCCTGAAAACTCCCGGCCTCTCCCCGTCGCGCGAAACATCGTGAAACACCTGCCATTACGCACGATTTTCATATTTTCAAAAAAAATCCGCACCCACATCCCCGCGAACATCGCGGCAATGCCGACCCCTGTGCGACGAGGGGCGCGGGAGGACCCCCCCACGGGGGGGGTGCCCCTCCCCGTGGGGGGCAATCGGTGTGCGCAACATGCCGAAATTGTTGTGTTATGGACGTTGGCGGGCTCCTCCTCCTTTTGGGAGGGGAGGGGGGAGGCGGCGGCGTGGACGTTGGCGGGCTGGATGTGGGCGTGCGCCCCGATGCGGTCGCCGGTGGGCTGGCCTCCCCTGGGCGGGGCGCACGCCTGGCGCGATGCGTGCGGCACGATCCACGGCCGTGCTGCCCACCGGCACACATCCATGCCGTACATTGCGGCGGACCATGTTGCGCATGCCCGCAACATGGTCCGCCGATAAAAACATGCAAAGGCTATCCGCCCTCGTCGGCCTCGCCGCCTGCGGGCATGTCCATGCCATCATCCTGCGCCACGAGGTCCGGCATGATCAGCGGCTTGATGGTCCGGCCGCAGTCCAGGCACCGCCAGTAGCCGAGGCGGATGGCAAGGTCTGACAATCCTTCCTGGGTCAGGTTGGGCGGCGTATGCGCGCACGCGGAGCAATACAGGGTCGGCATCTTACATTCCCCCCAAGAGTCCAAGGATTTCGGCATCGCGCGCGTCCTGCGTCGCCTGCCACTCTGCGGCAAGCGCGGCGCGGTTCGCCAGTTCGATGGAACCGTTGACCAACAGTACAATCTCCATCCTTTCGCGCAACACGGCAGCCTTCGCGGTGTACCTGGCCTCGATGGCGGCAAGCGCGGCCTCAAGCGCCTCTTCTTCGGACGGCTCCGGTGCCGTATCGCTCCACCCCTCGGGCAACGGCCCCAGCACCGTCACGGTGTGCGGGGTTCCGTCGGGCAGCCAGCCGGACGCGCCGCGATGATCCTCGACGGACTGCCACTCCACGCCATTCCACACAGAGGTGCGCCCTTCCTGCGCGGCAGGCGGCTGGACCGCCGTGGAGTGGGCGGGAAGGGGGTGCTGGCCTGGCAAGAGCGGGTCCTCGTGAGCCACGCCGGGGGATACAAACTCCCCGGTCTGGGCGTTGTAGTGGTAGATGTCGATCATGTCATCTCCTCAATATTTGATGCAGGTCACCACGGCCACGTTGCGGGGGCGGGTCTCTGACGCGATGCGGGGAGACCCGTTGGTGCCGTCACTCTGTGGTCCTCGCACGGCATTTGCGCTTGCCTGTACACCATTGGACCTAACCACTTCACTTCCGCCTGCGGACACATTCAGCAGACCCACCCATCCCGCATGCCAGTGCCCCTGAAATGCATCCCCCTGCGCACTCCCCACCACGCGCCCGGTATCCACGCCGCGCCCAAGGTCCGCGCCGCGCCGGAACTCGCCGCGCAGGTCGGGCAGGTTGAACGTGGTGCTGCCGTCGCCTGCACCGTAGGTGGTGCCGACGACGGCGAACAGCGCGGCATACGCCGTGCGGGAGCGGGCGGAACCATCGCACACCAAAGAACCGTCCGGGGCGCTGGAACCCGCGGGCATCTTCTTGGAGAAGTACTTCTCCTTGCCGCCGAACATGCGGGCGGTGTCCTCGGGCACCTCGATCTCGCCGCCCAGGATGGACAGGTCCACCTTGCGCAGGTTGCTGGTCACCTCCACCGAGGGCAACGGGGCGTTCATGTCCACGCGCCTAGGGCTTGAATTTAATAATTTAGCGGTGTTGCAGTTTGTCGTGTGGCCGTTTTTATGTGCCTTTTGGCACCTGTTTGGCACACGATTTGGCACACGGTGGAGGCCCATGAGCATCACGATCACGAGCCGCACGAGCGGCAACGACGAGGTAGTGGACGTGCGCGTGTCGGAGCGGGTATACTCGGTCACGCTGGACGCGATGGACCTGGAGTTATGTGCGCAAGGCTGCGGACACCTTTTCGGTTGTCCTGCGCTAGGCTGGCGAGGCTGGGCTAACAGTCACGCTCGACGTGATGGATGAGACTGCACTCGGCGACAAGGCACCGATATTCATGGTTGTGCCAGCGGACATCGCACATGAGGTACAACTGTTTTACTGAAAAAGCCCCCTTTCGGGGGCTTCGTCATCGGTGGTGTCGGCTAAGCAGATTCGGACGCGGCGACCTCCTGCGGGGTGGGAACTGCTGTGGCTGCCGCGCCCAGCGTGACGTCCTTGCGCGCATAGGCAGGGCTACCCCCGCTGATTTCATTGCTGGTTCCTGCCGCACCGGGATCACCGCTGTGCAGCGACATCTTTGTCACGGTGATGGCGTCGAGCATGGCGTTCTTGGCGGTGGTTGTTGCGCCCATGGTTCCTCCTGCGCGCCGGTGGCGCGCGTGTCATGCGTTGTCAGGCCCGCTCGCCCTCGCTGGCGCAGGCCGCGCACACCCCCACGCCGGGCAGGGCTGCGCGCCGGGCCTGCGGGATGGCATCGCCGCATTCGGCGCAGCAGGCCACCCCGTCGATCCACACCGGATCAGGGCCTGACCAGCCGGACCGGCCCGCCGCACGCGCAATGGCGGCGGGCCGGTCCATCTCCTCTATTGCTGTTGCCTGGTCGAAGATGTCGGGCATGCACACTCCGCTATGCCAACGATTCGTTGATGCTGCACATTTCCTGTCGCAGGGCCTGCGCCTGGCTTTCGATGCTGGCGAGCCTTGCGTCGTCCTGCTCGGTGGCGTTCCCCGCCTGCTTGGCGCGTACCGCCCGGATGGACTGGATATCGAGCTCCGCCAGTTCGCGCAGGATAGCCAACCGGCGTTGATGCGCTGCATATGCCGTCGCCCACGCCTCGATCTGTGCAGCGCTGGGCTTGGCGTCTTTGCGCGTCCATGCCTTAATGTTCGGCCCATTCCCGTCATCCTGCACGACGAATCCGCCGTCAGGATATTTCCAAGCCAATATTTCGCCCAGGTTGCGCGTCATGCATCCTCCTGCGGTACGAGGGTTATCGTGCCCGACATGCTCGGCAACACCACGTTGACATCGGGTACTTCGATGGGCGGGACAGTAACGGACACTTGCGGCGCTGGCGGAACGTCGAACAAGAACGCAAAAGCGTCGTGCCACGTCTGACCGGCAACCCTGGGAACAAGCAGCCCAGTAACGGTGCTGTTAATCCATTGATCTTCAGCGTCGTTGTTGATCAGGGACGCGGTGATGGTGCGCGTCTCGGGCACGACAAGCGGCACCTTGAAATGCATGCATCCTACATTATCGGGAACACTGTGGACGTTAGCCAACACCAGCATGGACGCTCGAAGATTCGGACCGCCGTCCGTAAACTTGCTGCCGATGCTCATGCCGGTTATGCCAAGCCAAAATCCGGTGGGCACGGTGTATGGGAACAGTTCCGTGCACCACGTGAAAGGGTTCGCACCGGCCAAAGAAACCTCGCTCGCAGCCGGAACGAGTTTGCTGTGTATCCACTGTACGCACTGAACGCCCATGGCTCCCCCCTAGATGCGATGCGCCTGGAAAAAGGTGGGCTGCAAATTCTCCAGGTTGACCGTGCCGCTGGGCGCGTAGACATATAATTCCAGCGTGTCCCCGGCAGCAAGATTGACTGCAGTCGCAATTTGTAGGTTGAAGCCGCCAGTTACCGAAGGATATCCTGAGGCTGCCTTTGTGGATACCCCGTTTATATAAATGCTGATTCCATAGTATGCGCCCGTCGTGAGTGCTCCGGTCAACCGCACTGCCGCAGTTACCATGTACGTACCAGCAACAGGCGTCGTAAAAACGCTTGTCGAATGGTCGTACGCGCCATGGGTGTCCCATTGTTCCGAGCCGAAATCGACTTTGACGTATGCTCCCGTTGCAATGGCGTTCTGGTCAGCCGCCTTGCCTGCGCTGAAGCCTATATCCATCCCGATTGCAGCTCGCACTTCGGCTGCCGTGTCCGCGCCGTGCAGTACGTGACCGGAGACAAGGTCTGCGGCAATGGCCGCACGCAGCATGCGCACTTCGCGCCAACTGGTGCCGTCGCGGCGCAGCACCAGCGCGGCGTCCGGAGACAGGTCCACGTCCGCATCGCCATCAAGCGCGATGGCCCCAACGCCGACCCCGTGCTTGACCGTGATGACGCGAGAGGCATCGGCGGCGCGCAGAAGCAGGTACGCACCGTCGTGCAGGGTGGTGGTGTTGATGGTGGTCAGGTCGTCGGCAGCAGCGCCGCCCTCGGTATCCACGATCACCTCGGCAGTGGTAGGAGTGATGGCGCCCGACGCGATGGTCAGGGCCGCAGGGGGCACCGCGCCGGGAAGCTCTTGGGCGGCCACCAGCATTTCCACGTGTCCGCCGTAAACCTGCCCCCAAGTGGGGTTGTCCCCGTATCCAGGAGCCAGGTCGCTCTTGTCAGGCCATGTCGTCACCATGGGGTTATCCTCTCTGTCATGCCGCCGCGCCGCGCACGCCACGCACGCGGGCGTCGATGGTTCCCGCCACGGGGGTACCCGTGGCGTCCAGCAC
>NZ_JBAIYT010000048.1:0-18279 GCF_036763125.1 Nitratidesulfovibrio sp. 1201_IL3209 | reverse complement strand
GCATCCATGGAGGAGGGGGTACACCCGATCCCATTCCGAACTCGGAAGTTAAGCCCTCCATCGCCGATGATACTGCGTATTCGTGCGTGGGAAAGTAGGCCGATGCCAGCACTTTTTCTTTCCGGGAACTGCGTCAACCGCACGCTCCCAACCGCTTCCCCACGCAAGGCCCCGATGTGAAAACATCGGGGCCTGCGTGCGTTTGCGGGGATGGGGGGGCGTACCTTGGCGGAAAGGGCGGAACGGCGTCCTACCGGTTCTTCCTGCGCCATTCCCACGGTGGGGTGGGGTTGCGGGTCTTCCACAGGCCGATGTTGGTCTCTCGGGCCTTGCTGGCGGTCAGGTACCAGGAAAGGCAGGGGTAGGGTAGGCGGCAGTATTCGCCATAGAACCAGGCCTGTCCGGCGCGCAGCATGTCGCCATTGATGTCGTTGCTGACATCGTTGCTGACGTCGTTGCTGATGCTGCTGGTGGCGGTGGGGGCAAGCTCCGGCGGCAGGGTTGCGTCGGATCGGTTTCCGGCCGCATTCAGGCGGGACCTGCCCCCCGAGGAAGATGCGGCATCGCCTGCGGCCTTGCCTGCATCCGTCGCCCTGCCGGTGTCACCCTTGCTCCACGGAAAAGGGGACGTGCGCACGTGGGCCACGTCGCGGTCGTAGGCATCGCGGTCGATGGTCACGAGGTACACCGTGCGCCCCATGACCATGCGCATCAGCACGGAGCGGGCCTGTTCGCCGCCGCGCTGGTGCAGTTCCGGGGCATCGATGCCGTACAGCCGCACGCGCACGTCGTTGTCCTGCCCGTCGCGCACCACGATGGTGTCGCCGTCGGGCACGGCGACCACCCGGCCCTGCCAGGGTTCCAGCCCGGCCAGTGTCCAGACGACCAGCACAAGCAGCAGGCCCAACAGCGCGCGTGGGCGGACCAGCATGCGCCACGGGACGCTGCGCGGCAGGCGCGGGAAGGAAGAGCGTCCGGACCTCCGGGGCCGTCGGGACGGAAAGGACGCGGGCAGGCGCATGCGGATCAGTTTCCGGCCCGCAAGACGTCCAGTTCGCGCTCCACCACTGGCAGCATGCGCTCCACGATGACCTGCACTCCCTTGGGGTTGGGGTGCATGCCGTCGGGCAGGTTCAGCGAACGGTCCAGGGCCACCCCGTCCAGAAAGAACGGGTACAGCGTCAGGCCGTACTGCTTCGCCAGTTCCGGGTACACCGCGTCGAAGCGGCGGATGTAGTCGGGGCCGAGGTTGCGGGGGGCACGCATGCCCGCCAGCAGTACCCGCACGCCGCGTTTGCGGCAGGCCTCGATGATGGCGGCCAGGTTGCGGCGCAGGTCGTCCACCGGCAGGCCGCGCAGGGCGTCGTTGGCGCCCAGTTCCAGGATCAGCAGGTCCGGCTTGTCGTCCAGCGACCACTCCACGCGGGCGAGCCCGCCGGCGGAGGTGTCGCCGGACACCCCGGCGTTGGTGACGCGCACCGGCCGCCCCTTGGCGTGCAGCGCGGCTCCGAGCATCTCCGGGAAGGCCTCGCCCGGCCCCAGGCCGTAGCCCGCCACCAGACTGTCGCCCAGCACGAGGATATGCGGTATGGAGGAGTTGCCGCCGTCGTTTGCGGCCCGTGCCGACGTCGCGGGCGCAAGCACCGGCAGGGCGCACAGCGCAAGCGCCAGAACCATCCACCGCGCCGGGGCCAGAGCCCGGCCCCTACCCCAGCCGCCAAAGGTGATTCGCGTGACAGATCCGATCATTGTGCTCTCCGACATACATCTCAACCTAGTGGGCGGTTCCGGCCAGGTCAACATCCTGCGGGGGGTGAATCTTTCCGTGGACGCCGGGGAAACCGTGGCCATCGTGGGGCCGTCCGGCTCGGGCAAGACCACCACCCTGATGATCATGGCCGGACTGGAGCGGCCCAGCAGCGGTGCGGTACAGGTGGCCGGGCACGACCTGAACGCCATGGACGAGGACGCGCTGGCCCGGTTCCGCCGGGCGCATCTGGGCATCGTGTTCCAGTCGTTCCATCTGGTGCCCACCATGACCGCGCTGGAAAACGCCGCCCTGCCGCTGGAATTTTCCCATGCCCCGGACGCCCGCGACCGGGCCCTGGCCGCCCTGGCCGCCGTGGGGCTGGAGGGCCGAGCCCGGCACTATCCGGCCGAGCTTTCCGGCGGCGAGCAGCAGCGCGTGGCCCTGGCGCGGGCCTTTGCCTCCGCCCCGCGCGTGATCCTGGCCGACGAGCCCACCGGCAACCTGGACACCGAAACCGGGCGCCGGGTCATCGAGCATTTGTTCCGCCTACGCGAGGAGCAGGCCACCACGCTGGTGCTCATCACCCACGACCGGGAACTGGCCGCCCAGTGCGGGCGCCAGGTGCGCATGGAGGACGGGCGGCTGCGCGAGGACGGGGCGGCCGTGTCCCCAGCCGCGCACATGCCGGACGGGTCGCCGAGCGCCATCCCCGGCGACGCGGGGCGCGCATGATCACCGCGCGCGACCTTGGCCTGGCCTTTCGGCTGGCCCTGCGCGAACTGCGCTCGGGCCAGCGGCGGCTGGCGGTGTTTCTGGGGTGCATGTTCCTGGGGGTGTTCGCCATTGCCGCCGTGGGTTCGGTGTCCGAGGCGGTGCGGGCGGGACTTGCGCGCGACGCGCGGGCGCTGCTGGGCGGCGACGCGTCGGTGGAATTTGCCACGCAGCAGCCCTCGGACGATGAACTGGCCTGGCTGTCCGCGCGCGGCACGGTGAGCCGGGTGATCTCGCTGCGCGGCATGGCCCGGTCCGTATCGGACGACACCGCCATGGTGGCGCTGAAGGGCGTGGACGGGGCCTATCCCCTGTACGGCGCGGTGACCCTGGACCCGCCCCTGCCGCTGGCCACGGCGCTGGGCGACGGCCCGGCGGTTAATGGCCAGTCCGGCGACGGCACTCTCCTGCCTGGTGTCGTGGTGGACCCGCTGCTGCTGGAACGCTTCGGCGTGCGGGTGGGAGACGTGATCACCGTGGGGACGCAGCGCTTCCGCATCGCCGCCGCGCTGCTGGGCGAGCCGGACCGGGTGGTGCAGGGCATCACCTACGGGCCGCGCGTGCTCATGTCCTTGCAGGGGCTGGACCGCACCGGCCTGCTGGTGCCCGGCACCCTGCTGACCAGCGGGGCGCGGGTGCGCCTGCCCGGCCCCGCCGCGACGCCCGGCGCTTCTACCTCCGGCGCGCTGCTTCGCTCCGCCGACGAGGCCACGGTGGCCGGCTTCGTCGCGGCGGCCCGGACGGCCTTTCCCGACGCCGGGTGGCGCGTGGAATCGTACAGCCGCGCCGTGCCGCGCATCCGCAACCTGCTGGACCGGGTGGACACCGACCTCATGCTCATCGGCATCGCCGCGCTGCTGGTGGGCGGCCTTGGCATCGCGGAGGCGGTGCGCGGGTACCTTGCCAGCCGCATGGCCTCCATCGCCACGCTGAAGTGCGTGGGCGGCGGCGTGGCCACGGTGCTGTGGACCTACCTGTTCCAGATCCTGCTCATCGGCGGCGCGGGCATCGCGGCCGGGTGCGCCCTGGGCGCGGCCGTGCCGCCGCTGGCCGCCGGGCTGACCGGGCAGCTGATTCCCGTGCCGTTGGACGCGTCCGTCCATGCCGCGCCCCTGCTGCGCGCGGCCCTGCTGGGCCTGGCCATCCTGCTGGCCTTTTCGCTGCGGCCGCTGCTGCTGGCCGGGGCGGTGCGCCCGGCCACCCTGTTCCGGGGCTATGTGGCGGGCGGCGGCAACGGGCTGACTCCGGCCGGGCGGGTGCTGGTGGGGCTGGGCTTTACCGTGCTGGCCTGGCTGGTGTGGCTGTTCACGCCCGACGCGCGGCTGGCCTGGGGCTTCATGGCCGGGTGCGCGGGGTGCTTCGCGGTGTTCCGCGTGGTGGCCTGGGGCCTGCGGGCCGGGGCGCGCCGCGCGCCCCACGCGGGCAATCCCAGCGTGCGGCTAGGGCTGGCGTCCATCCACCGGCCGGGCGCGCCCACGGTGAACATGGTCTTCGCCCTGGGGCTGGGGCTCACCGCGCTGGTGGGCATCGCCCAGGTGGAGCGCAACCTCAGCGCGTCCCTGGCCCGCGACCTGTCGCGCGACGCCCCGGCGTTCTTCTTCATCAACGTGCTGCCCGGCCAGGTGGCGGAATTCGAGGAATTGGGCCACGCGTCCGGCGTCACGATGGGCGTCACCCGCATCGACCGCGCCCCCATGGTGCGCGGGCGCATCGTGCGCATCAAGGGGGTGCCGGTGCAGGAGGTGGCCGTGGCCCCCGACGCCCAGTGGGCCGTGCGCGGCGACCGGGGCCTGAGCCACGCGGCCACGCCCCCGCCGGACACGGAACTGACGGCGGGGGCGTGGTGGCCGCCCGACTACAGCGGGCCGCCGATCCTCTCGCTGTCGGACGACCTGGCGCGCGGCTTCGGCGTCACCGTGGGCGACAGCCTGACCTTCAACATCCTGGGCCGCGAGGTGACCGCCACCATCGCCAACGTGCGCAAGGTGGACTGGATGACCTTCCAGTTGCAGTTCGCCGTGCTGTTCGCGCCCGGCCTGCTGGACCGCGCCCCGGCCACCTGGGTGGTGACGGCCTACGGCACCGGCGCGGGCATGGACGGCCTGTACCGCACGGTGACGGCGGCGCATCCCAACGTCACGGCCATCAGCATGCGCGAGATTCTGGCCGAGGTGCGCGTGCTCATGGAACGCATGGGGGTAATGTTCCGGGCCATGGCCGGGGTGATGCTGGCCACGGGCCTGATGGTGGTGGCCGGGGCCATCCTGGCCGACCGGCAGCGGCGCATCTACGACGCGGTGATCTACAAGGTGTGCGGGGCCACCCGGCGCGACATCCTGCTGGCCCTGGTCACGGAATTCCTGACCACCGGCCTGGTCACCGGGCTGTTCAGCGCGGGCACGGGCACCCTGGCCGCATGGGCCGCCGTGCGCGGTCTGCTGAAACTGCCCTTTGCCGTGTACCCCGGCGTGGTGGCGGGCACGGTGGCCGCGTGCGTGGCCTTTGCCTTGGTGTTCGGCCTGGCGGGCACGGCGCGCGCTCTGAAGGAGAAGCCCGCGTCGTATTTGCGGAACGAGTAGGCGGAACGAGCAGGAAAGAACGCCGTCCGGCGCGCCGAGCCGGAAACGGAAAAGGCCCCACGGATGTCTCCGTGGGGCCTTCGTCCTCGTGGTGGGTCGTGCGGGGATCGAACCTGCGACTCTCTGCTTAAAAGGCTAAGCGGTTATCTCCGGTATAGCCGGGTATTTCCCGGCATTCCTTGATTCATCGGGACTCACCGTATCGTCTCGAAACGGTGTGTTGCGGCATGAACCTGCCGCGAACTTTGCACGCCACTTTACACTCGGGGTGGCGGCATGAGGACACGGCCTCCCCCGCGTCTGGCTCCGCCTCCGCCAAAACCCCGCGCCCGCGGTTCGAGTCGCTCCCGTTCCCCCGCGCCACAAGGACGTCATTCCCCGCACCGCCGACGACGCGCCGGACTACGACTTCCTGGCCGACATGGCCCGCGACGACATCGCCACCGAACGCCAATGGGCATGGGACTGCGTGCGCGGCAAGGACACCCATCACGGCTGCAAGGTGTACGACCCCGGCCACAAGGACGCCCCGCCCTTGCTGGAGCCGTGGGGGGCCATGCACCTTGGTGAATACTCGGTGTGCGGGCAGCGCAGTTGCCGCGTCACCTCCCTCCGGCCGTGGTCGGACGCGGCGCGGGAACGTATGCACAAGTGCAGGTGCGGACACACCTTCAAGAGCGTGCAGGGGAGGTAGTTGCCGGAATGCCGGACGGCTGATAACGGCTTGCCGAAAAGGAGGCGTGCCGTGAAGACGTTCAGGTGTTGTGTGTTGCTGTTTTTTTCAGTGATGCTTTTGGGTTGCAATACAAGTGACGTGGCGCAGGAAAACGCCCGTCTCACGCAGGAGTTGAGCGCATTGACGTCCGAACGCGATAGTCTTGCGGAGCGGGTATCCGAACTGGGAAAGGAACTGTCGGCGCTCAGGTCGGAACTGGATGAAATCAAGCATGGCGCGGGAAGGCTTCTTTCGGATGGGGAACGCCATCTTTCGGACAAGAACATCTCCGATGCGGAAAAAGCCTTTTCCTACATTCTGGGGAAGCACCCGACGTCGAAGGAAGCCGATGTCGCCAGGGCGCATCTCAAGAAGATATCCGAAGACAGGGAGCGACAGGAGCGGGAGAAGGCGGAAAGAATCAACAACTCCCTTGATTTCATGCGGGTCACAACGGACAAGGTCGAGGGGATAACGTGGTATACCCCAAAGAAGGCCCTTGGAGGCTACGGTGAAACGTTGTCGCCCTTGATCTTGTATGTCGGAAAGAAGTCTGAACCGTGGTTGAGAATGAAGCTTTTTTACAAGTCGGACAATTGGCTTTTTGTGGACAAGGCCATCGCATATATTGACGGCGTGAAGCATGCGATATCCGGGGATATGTTCGAACGGGATCATACAGGTGGAACAATATGGGAGGTGTCTGACGTATCTCCGACAAGTGTTGATTTATACGTACTGCGCGAGATCATAAAATCAAAGGAAACCATAATCAGATTTTATGGAAAGCAATACCACAACGATAGAAAGATGACGCCTGCCTTCAAGAAGGCGCTTCAGGAAGCACTGGATGCATATGAGGTATTGGGCGGAAGTATGGAGAGATATCAATAACCTTGGGAAGGTTTCCGTATGGACATCATTTTCGCGGTATTGCTGGTTCTTTGCGCGGGGGTTGCGGGACTGGAGGCCGTCACCATCGGCATGGCGGCCCAATCCGCCATGCACCAGATTTATGCGGCGCTGTGGGGGGTTGCGTTCGTCTGCGCGCTGGCCGGGGTGGGCATCATCAGCGCGGTGCGCGGCGCGGCGAAGCGGCTGGATGACCAGATAGACCGGGTCATCGCCGTGCAGGTGAAGTGCATCCCCAAGCGGGACGAACCGCAAGGGGAAAATTTGATACCCCCCGCCCCGTAGGGCAATGCTGGCCCTGCGTGCATTCGCGGGGAACTCTCCGCCCCTATCGGAGGGTTCGTCGTCTCTGGCGACGATCATGACCATACCCGTGAATTGACACCCGTGGTGCATCCATCGGGCGGCAGTCCGGGCCACAAGGTTCCCTGTACCGTGAGGTGCGGGGGCGCTCTTCAAAGCGTACGCAAACCTTGTGCCCCTTTTTGCGTGGAGGGGGCACCGAAAGCGTAACGAGGAGACCCGCTATGAACGGAGAAGGTGCTCACGCATACTTCGCCACGCCAAACCGGACAAGCGACTTTTCAAAAACTTTGCACGAAGCGAAACGGGCAGCTATGGTATTGTCCATAACTGCCCGTATTCATATGGTGGGTCGTGCGGGGATCGAACCTGCGACTCTCTGCTTAAAAGGCAGATACTCTACCGGCTGAGTTAACGACCCGAAAGGGAACGGTCCTATACGACCTGTGACGGCCTCGTGTCAAGATTGCCGGGGCGTCCCGCCGTGCGCCGCGCCCAACGTTGCGCCGGCCGCCGGGGCTACCCGGCCGCCACCCGCTCCATGCCGCCCATGTACGGGCGCAGCACTTCGGGAATAACCACCGAGCCGTCTTCCTGCTGGTAGTTTTCGATGACGGCCACCAGGGCGCGGCCCACGGCCAGGCCCGAGCCGTTCAGGGTGTGCGCGAACTCGGGCTTGCCGCCGCCCGCCGGGCGGAAGCGGATGCCCGCGCGGCGCGCCTGGAAGTCGCCGCAGTTGGAGCACGACGAGATCTCGCGGTAGGCGTTCTGGCCGGGCAGCCAGACCTCGATGTCGTAGGTCTTGGCCGCCGAGAAGCCCATGTCGCCGGTGCACAGGGTGATCACCCGGTAGGGCAGGCCCAGGCGCTGCAACAACACTTCGGCGTGGCCGCGCATCCTTTCCAGTTCGTCGAACGAACGCTCCGGATGGGCAAAGCGCACCATCTCCACCTTGGTGAACTGGTGCTGGCGGATCAGGCCGCGCGTGTCCTTGCCGTAGCTGCCCGCCTCGGAGCGGAAGCACGGGGTCATGGCCGCGTAGCCCATGGGCAGTTGCGCCTCGTCCAGCATTTCGTCCGCGTGCAGGTTGGTCAGCGGCACTTCGGCCGTGGGAATCAGGAAGTAGTCCCACCCTTCGAGCTTGAACAGGTCTTCCTCGAACTTGGGCAGCTGGCCGGTGCCAGTCATGGTCTTGCGGTTGACCATGAACGGCGGGATGATTTCCACGTAGCCGTGCTCGGTGACGTGGGTGTCCAGGAAGAAGTTGGCCAGGGCGCGTTCCAGCCGGGCCGCCCAGGTGCGGTACACGGCAAAGCGGCTGCCCGCCAGCTTGCCCGCGCGCTCGAAGTCCAGCCCGCCAAGGGCGGTGCCGATCTCCCAGTGTTCCTTCGGGGTGAAGGAGAAGGCGCGGGGTTCGCCCCAGCGCAGCACTTCGGGGTTGTCGGCCTCGCTGCGGCCGAAGGGCACGGAGGCGTCGGGAATATTGGGCACGGCCAGCAGCCAGTCGTTGACGGCGGCCTTCACCTCTTCGGTCTCGCGGTCCAGGTCCTTGATGCGGTCGGACAGCGCGGACAGACGTTCCAGCAGCGGGGCGGCGTCTTCGCCCGCGCGCTTCATGCGGGCCACCTCGCCCGAAGCCTTGTTGCGTTCGCCCTTCAGGGCTTCCACCTCGGCCAGCAGGGCGCGGCGGCGTTCGTCCAGGGCGGTGAATTCGGCCATGTCGAGCGACGAGCCCCGGTCGGCCAGGGCCTTGGCCACCACTTCGGGGCTGCGCTGGAGCAGCTTGAGATCGAGCATGCGGGGGTTCTCCTTGTGGAAAAAAGACGACGGAGAATACCCGCATCCCGCGAAGGGCGTCAACACGCGCGTCCTGACGGGTGGGGCGGCGGGGCGGCAGGTGGCTGGGGCCGGTCGTGCGGGAAGGAAGGCGGGTGATGATGTCGGGGGATGTGCCGGAGCGCCCGGTGACGTACCGGCGGCGCTGGCGGACGTTGGCGGACGATGGCGGGGGAACGCTGCGGGTCGCGCCCACTGGTGGCCGGAAAAAGCGGAACCGTGCGGCTCTTTCCAGAGGGCGGCGCTTTTCGGGCCACCCCGACGGAGGGCGGCGAGACCCTGCCGTCAGGCTGTCCCCGTGCGCCGGGCCGGATGGCCTGAAGCCGGACGTCCGACCGGCGTGCGCGCGGGGGCGGACGCCGGTCAGTTGTCGGACATGACCTCGGTGGCGGCGCGCATCTGTTCGGGATGCAGTTCGCGCAGGTAGTCGATGAGGGTGGGGTAGTCCTCGTCGTAGACCATCTCGTCGCTGTCGTCCCGGGCGTAGAAACCCGCCCAGGCGGGACCGCGCAGCGAGGCGGGCAGGCCTTCGCGCGATTCGTCGGTAAGCCACACCACCACGTTGGCGCCCTTGCGGACCATGGCACGGGTGAACGCGGGCACGCCGCGCGGGGTCAGCGCGATGACGTAGCCCAGCGCCAGCAGGATGCGGTGGGCGCGGGTGCGAGAGTCCTGGATGCGGCCGATCTTCTTCAGCCGGTTGCGGAACAGGGCCGCCTCGCTGTCCTTGCGAGGCTGGATGTCCTGCCGCGTCACGGGGATGCTGGAATGACGGGCGGGCATTTGTGAAACCTCCATCAGAGAGTGTATCCGTCCCGGCTGGTTCCGGGCGCTGTTTGATTGAACAGCCTACATGGTTGCGCTGTCAATCATTATCTTCACTATGGGAGTTGAGATGGCCCATGTCAATGGTGAGAGTGGAAGCTCAGTGAGGCGGGGTGGGGGTAGAATTTTTTGAATTCGGCCCCTGCGGGCCTGCTCCGGCTGGATGAGCGCTCGCCCAATGTCTTGTGAAATAAGGAATTATCAGCAAGTCCGGGATGGGTCGCTCGTGCCTGGCGGGTCGGAGCGGAATGGTCGGAAAAAATGTCTGAGCAAACAGTGTATGTAGTGTCGGGCGGGCGGGGTTCAATTTTTTAAACTGCGAAAGGCGCCCTTTTGCCCGGCGAACCAGTGGGATGGAGCCGTAACGTTGTAGGCTTGCTGGATAAAAATGAAACACCGCCCGGCGGGGCGGTGTTGGCACGCGGGTTGCTATAACCCGGATACCTTCCTTTCTTTTGCAGACAGCTTTTCCTCCAGAACGGCTTGCGGGCGGTCCGCAAGCCGTTCTGCGTTGTGGCGGGACGTTTCCGGACAGCGGGCCGTGCCGTGCGGCACAGGGGACGGCTCGCGCCCTGCGGCGCGGGGGCGTCAGCGCAGCACGGCCTTGTTGACCAGGTTGGCCACGGCGCGCGCCGCGTCCTCGTCCACGTCCACGTACTTCAGGCCCAGCAGGTAGCCCCCGGCGGAGTATTCCACCCGGATCACCTCCGCGATGGCCTGGAGGTACTGGTCGGCGTCGTTTTCGTACACCTTGAAGAACCCCGGCGAATACTTGTTCAGCGTGGGAATGTGCACGCGCACCTGCAACTTGGCCCCCGGCTCGAACTTGCGGGGACTGTGCACGCTGAGGCCGCCGGCGCTGATGTCGCAGCACTGCGTCTCGAACCGGCCCTGGCTGGAAGGGGGAAACCTGATCTCGCTGGCCTCGACGGGAAAGGGCTTGGGAAGCCTGCAATGCTTGCGCCGGTCGCTGGTGGAGTCTGTCATGGTCCCGAAGTCTCCTGGCGGGGGTGGAAATGAGGCCGGGGCGCGCGGTTCCTGCCGCCGCCCTTGCAGGCGGGCGGCGATGCTCCTGTGGGTCTCCGGCCCGAGCCATGCGGCAAGGGTAGCACACGCGGGGGTACCGCGCCACCCCGCGCCATGCCGGGCCGGAACATGGTGCAGATCCGTGTGGTGACCACCCGTGCACAAAGAAGTAAGCGGTCATTGACTTTCCGGGGCAAAGGATTATCAGGGCGGAAACCACACCCGTTACGGAGGAATTCTGTCCATGCTCAAGATCGCCCTGCCCTCGCGAGACGGCGTCATTGACGAACATTTCGGCCACTGCGAGTATTATACCCTGCTGACGGTGGACGAGACCCGCAACATTGTGAAAGAAGAGCGCCTGACGCCGCCCCCCGGCTGCGGGTGCAAGTCGAACATCGTGCCCATTCTGGTGGACCTTGGCGTCAGCGTCCTGGTGGGCGGCAACATGGGCGAAGGCGCCGTGATGACGCTGCGCCGCCACGGCATCGACGTGGTGCGCGGGGCGTCCGGCCCGGTGCATGAAGCCGCCCGGAGCTGGCTGGAGGGCCGCCTGGCCGACCGGCAGGAACTGTGCACATCCCACGGCCATCACGGCTGCGGTAACCATTAGCGGCACGCCGACGGGCTTCGCGGGGCGAAGCGTCGGGCGGCGGGCCGAAGGATCGACCCACATGTCCGAGACCACGCTTTGCCCCTGCGGCTCCGGCCTTGCGCTGGACGCCTGCTGCGGCCCCTACGTGCGCGGCGAAAAGCCCGCGCCCACGGCGGAAGCGCTGATGCGTTCGCGCTACTCCGCCCACTGCCTGCACGCCTTCGACTATCTGGACACCTCCACCCACCCGGCCATGCGCGAGGAAGTCAGCGTCGACGAGATGCGCGCCTGGTCCGAAGCCGTGGAATGGAAGGGCCTGGAAGTCCTTTCCGTGAAGGGCGGCCAGCCCGGCGACGAGACCGGCGAGGTCTCGTTCGTGGCCCATTACGTGCTGGGCGGCGTGCCTCAGGAACTGCGCGAGGACAGCTTCTTCCGCAGCGAGGACGGGGTGTGGTACTACGCCGACGGCCTGGTGCACGGGCAGGAGCCCTTCCGCCGCGAGGCCCCCAAGGTGGGCCGCAACGAGCCCTGTCCCTGCGGCAGCGGCAGGAAGTTCAAGAAGTGCTGCGGCAAGTAAACTGATCACCGTTTGATTTCGTGCGCCGGGGATGGAGGGAGAGCCTTCCGTCCCCGGCGTTCGCATTTGCGGGCGCGCGGCCGTCCCGTCCGGCGGCCTTTTTCCTGCCTGCGTGGCGTGCGTCCCCGTTTCCCCGCCCCCCTTGCCCTTCACCCCGGTATCTGCTTTGCTCCGCGCAACAACGGAGCATCGCCCATGCGCACCTTCCTGTTCGTTCCGCCGCTGCCCCGCATGACCGGGGGCCTCGCCGTGCTGTACCGCGTGGCCGCGCACCTGCATGCCGCCGGGTACCCGGTGTTTCTCGTCCCGCGCGAAGGGGGCGCGCCGGGGCTCGACCCGGCTGATCAGGCTGGTCCTCCCGCGCCCTCCGCGCCCCCTGCTCCGGTGATGGGCTGGGACGAGGCGGCGGCCACGCTGACCCCGCGCGACGTGTGGCTGGTGCCGGAAGGCTGGGTCAACGCGCTGGCCCCCGGCTTGCGCGCGGGGGCGCGCTGCGTGGTGTACGTGCAGAACTGGGCGTACCTGCTGTCCGCGCTGCCGCCGGGCGTGGCCTGGCCGCAACTGGACGTGTCGTTCCTGGCCGTGTCCGACCCGGTGGCCTGGTACACCCGCGAGGTGACCGGGCGTGAGGCCCCGGTGCTGCGCCCCGGCATCGACCTTGCGCTGTTCCGTCCGGCGTGGACGGATGGAGAGGATGGAAGAGACGGCGAGGGCGACGGGGCCGTACCCGATGGCCCCGCGCAGGGGCCGGTGCGCATCGCCTGGATGCCGCGCAAGAATCGCGCCCTGGCCCAGCAGGTGCGCGACCTGCTGGCCGCCCGGCTGGCGCTTGCCACGTCGCGCGGCGAACCCTCCGTTGACGTGGAGTGGCGCGAGATCCACGGCCGCACCCAGGCCGAGGTGGCGGAACTGTTGCGAGCTTCGCACGTGTTCCTGGCCACGGGCTTTCCCGAGGGCTGCCCCCTGCCCCCGCTGGAGGCCATGGCCAGCGGCTGCCTGCTGGTGGGCTTCGCCGGGTTCGGCGGGTGGGACTACATGCACCAGGCCCTGCCCGGCGGGGTGACCCCGTGGTGGACGGCGACCACCCCCGGAGAAGGACCGGCGGGCGGTCATGCCCATGGGGCGGGCGCTGGCGGCATGGACTTGCCCCCCAACGGCTACATCGCCGCCGACGCCGACGTGGTGGCCGCCGGGCTGGCCCTGGAACGGGCCGTGCGCCTTGCGGCCACGGGCGGGCCGGAACTGGCCGCGCTGCGCCGGGCTGGCCTGACCACGGCGCGGGCCTGCTCGCTGGAACGCCAGCGCGAGGCGGTGCTGGCCCTGTGGGCGCGGGCGGCCGCAGGGGAGTTGTTCCCCCCGGCGCGGAACTGAACGCGCCGCCGGGCGAACCATCCCTTTCCGCGCTGTCGTCGCCAGCTTCGGCGCGGCGTGCTTTCCGCCCGCCTCTGCCACTGGACAGGCGCCCCGCGAGGGCGCATCTATCCCGTGCATCCGACGAACGTTTCGTGACGCGCGCCCGTGTCCGGCCCAGGCCGCCCGCCGCGCCGCCCGCGTGCGCGTCATCACCATAAGGAATCCGCATCATGTCCAAGAAGAAACCGGAGCGCCCCGCGCCGGAAAGCCTGGGGCTGCCCTGTACCGGCGTGGAGTCGCACGCCCACCTCGACGGCGACGAGTTCGACGCCGACCGCGAGGCCATGCTGGACCGTGCCCGCGCCGCCGGGGTGGCGCTGCTCGGCAACGTGTTCCTGGGGCCGGAACGATGGGCGGCCAACCGCCACCTGTTCGCGCACCGGCCCGAGGTGTTCTTTTTGCTCGGCATCCATCCCTGCGAGGCGCAGGCCTGCGACGCTGCGGCACTGGCCGCCATGCGCGACGCCTTTGCGCGGGACGATCGCCTGCGCGCCGTGGGCGAGATCGGCCTGGATTTCTACTGGGACGACTGCCCGCCCGACGTGCAGCGCGCGGCCTTCCGCGCCCAACTGGCCATGGCCCGCGACGTGGGGCGGCCGGTGGTCATCCATTCGCGCGACGCCTTCGACGACACCATGCGGGTGCTGGAGGAGGAGGGCTTTGCCGGCTATCCGCTGCTGTGGCACTGCTTCGGCGGCGACGCGGCGCAGGCCGCGCGCATCGTGGCGCACGGCTGGCACGTCTCGCTGCCCGGCCCGGTCAGCTACCCGGCCAACGAACCCCTGCGCGAGGCCGCGCGCGCGCTGCCGCTGGACCGGCTGCTGCTGGAAACCGACTGCCCGTACCTGTCGCCGGTGCCGTATCGCGGCAAGCGCAACGAGCCCGCGTACATGGTGTTCACCGCCCAGGCCGTGGCCCTGGCGCGGGGCATGGACACCGCCGAACTGTGGACGGTGGCCGGGGAGAACGCCCGGCGGTTTTTCGGGGTATAGCGGGGCCCACAGCCGCTTGCCGCGTTCCGGGATGCCCGGACCTTTGTGACGGCGCACCGCCGCCGGGGAGGCTCCATGGACCATGATCCGCAACGGGACGGTGACCGCCCCCCAATCGGTGACACCCCGGACGGCCGCACCCCAACCGGTGACACCTCGGACAGTCGCACCCCAGACGGCCGCACTCCTGACGAAATCCGCCGCTTCGACCGGGCGCTGGCCCTGTTCGAGGCCGGGGCGTGGTTCACCTGCCACGAGGTGTTGGAACATCTGTGGCTGGACGAGACCCGGCCCGAGCGCGACGTGTACAAGGGCATTTTGCAGATTGCCGTGGGCCTGCTGCACGCGGAGAACGGCAACCACGCCGGGGCGCTGCGTTTGCTGGAACGCGGGGCCGGGCATCTTGTCCCGTTCCTGCCCGCGCGGTTCGGGGTGGATCTGGCGACCCTGAGCGACGAAGCCCTGCGCCTGCGCGCCGCGCTGGCCGCATTGCCGCCGGGCCAGCGGCTGGACGCGGAGCGATGGAAGGAATTGCTGCCGCGCGTGCGGCGGGCGGGCTGAGTGGCGGACAACGAAAACGCCGGACACGCGAGTGCCCGGCGTTGGTCATTTTCGATGGGGAGTTGCGCGGGGCCGCGTTCGGTATCGCCCCTTTTCCGGCCCGCTCAGGCCCGCTCAGTCCGTGATCCCCGACGTGTGCCCGAAGCCTTCCAGCAGCCGCGCGATGAACCGGTCCACCAGCGCCTGCTCCGGCAGGCCGGTGACGCAGGCGTTGTCCAGCATGCGCGCCGCAAGGCCGGGCAGGGCGGGCACGCCCACCCGCGCGGCGGGCAGCCCGGACAGTTCCGGGGTATCGGGAAGATTCGGCAATCGGGGCAGGCGATCGTCCTCCGCGCAGGCGGCGCACGGTTCCTGTGGGGAGAGTGGCAGCCGGTTCAGGGCCAGCACCTGCCGGTGCAGGCCTAGGCCGTGCGCCAGCCAGGCGATGTCCGCCGCCGTTTCCAGGCTGCGCAGCCCCGGTTCGCTGACCACCGCCAGTCCGTCCACTGCCGCCACGGTGCCCCGGCCAAGGTGTTCCACCCCGGCTTCCAGGTCCACCAGCACCCATTCGCGCCGGTCGTGCACCAGATGGGCCAGCAGCGCTTTCAGCAGGGCGTTGGCCTCGCACGCGCAGCCGCCCCCGGCCCCGGCCACCGATCCCATGACCAGCAGCCGTTTGCGCCCCGGTGCCACGCCCGGCGTGGCGGGGCCGCCGATAGGCACGTCCACCGCCAGCGCCTCGGGCAGGTCGCCCACCTCCGGGGTGAGGCTGATCATGCCCGTGCCGATGCGCTGCATGATCAGGTCGTGCCGTTCCACCAGCGGCACCGGCAGCCCGTCGCGCGGCAGGCCCGACGCCCGCCCCAGTGACAGGGCCGTGTCCGCGTCGATCATCCACACGTCGTGCCCGTGCCGGGCCAGATAGTCCGCCGTCCAGGCCGCCAGCGTGGTCTTGCCCGCGCCGCCCTTGCCCGCGAATGCCAGTTTCATGCGTGCCTCCGTGATGCGGGAGGAAATGTCGGCGGCCCCGCCCGGTGCAGGGCCGGGGCAGGGTGTGCCTGCCCCGGCCCGTCCCGGTGCGGGAAGGCGCGGCCACGGGCCGGTGACCGCGCCGCCGGGAAATGGGAACGGCGCGCGCCGGAATGATGCCCGATGCTGCGGACGCGCGCCCGGTATGTCGATGTGCCGTGCGCGGTGCCCGGCTATGCCGAAAGGCCCAGCTTCTTGCGCCGCTCCACGATATGCGCCTCCAGCAGGTCCGCCGCCTTCACCGGGTCCGGCTCCACCATGAACGCCGCGCCCACCAGCCCGTTCAGGCCGTCCACGGCCATGCCGGTGACCACGTCGCTGCCCAGGATGTGGGGCGGCAGGCCGAGGTGGGTGGGAATGCCGCTGGCCACGGCGTACAGGCCGATGGCCGCCGCCTTTTCCGAGTACCACTCCGGCGACGAGGCCCCCACGGGCAGGTCGCTGATGTCCACGCCCAGCGCGTCGGCCAGCAGGCCGCACAATTGCAGGATGCGCGAATTGTCCACGCAGCTGCCCATGTGCAGCACCGGCGGCACGCCCAGGGCCCTGCACACGGCGGAAAGGCCCGGCCCGGCCATGTCGGCGGCTTCCGGCATGAGCAGCCCGGCCTTGCCCGCCGCCGTGGTCACGCAGCCGGTGGCCAGCACCATGATGTCGCGGCGGATGAGTTCCTTGGCCAGCCCCACGTTGCCGGAATCCTGCATGATCTTGGGGTTGTTGCAGCCCACGATGCCCACGAACCCGCGAATCTGCCCGGCCTTCACGGCGTCCAGCAGCGGGGCCGGGGTGCCGCCCAGGGCGGCCAGGATGGCCTCGTTGGAGAAGCCGGTGGTGACGGGCACCGGCTGCACGGGAATGCTCACCCGCGCGGGGTCGCGCCGGGTGAACGCCTCGATGGCCAGCAGCACGATGTCGCGGCACTTTTCCTGCGCGTTGTGGGGGTGCACCTCGATGTGCGTGGCCCCGGTGAACCGGCCCTTGGGCGAGGTGGTCACGAAACGGGTGTGGTAGCAGGCGGCGATGCGCACCAGGCTCGGCATGATGCACTGGTAGTCGGCCACGATGGCGTCGGCCGCGCCGGTGACGATGGCCAGTTCCGTCATCAGGTGGTTGCCCGCCATGGGGATGCCCTGGCGCATCAGCAGTTCGTTGCCGGTGCAGCACAGCCCGGCCACGTTGACGGCGGCGGCCCCGGCGTCGCGGGCGGCCTGCTGCACTTCCGGCTCGCGCGCGGCGGCCAGGATCATTTCCGACACCACGGGGTTGTGGCCGTGCACCAGGATGTTCACGGCGTCCTCGCGCAGCACGCCCAGGTTCACGGTGGCCTGCCGGGGCATGGGGGTGCCGAACAGGATGTCCGAAAGCTCGGTGCCGATCATGGACCCGCCCCAGCCGTCGGCCAGCGCGGTGCGCGCGGCGTGGGTCAGCAGGCTGGCGGGGTCGTTGTCGCAGCCCATGTGGGTGCGGTGCATCATTTCGGCGATTTCGCGGTCCACGCCGCGCGGGGTCATGCCCAGCCTGGCCCACAGTTCGCGGCGGGCCTTGGGCGCGCGCTTCAGGAAGGCCAGTTCGCTGCGGCGGCTGCCGAAGTCGGCGTAGCAGACGTCAACAAGGTCGCGGGCAACGTCCAGGGTGGGGCGGGTGTCCGCGTCGGCCACGCCCAGTTCCCCGGCGATGCGGCGCAGCTTGGCCTCGTCGCGGATGGCGTAGCCGGGGGCGCGGCCTTCCACCACGGCTTCCAGCGTTTCGATGAGGTCGCGGCCGTGGTCCGAGTGCCCGGCGGCCCCGCCCGCGATGAACCGCCCGAAGTTGCGGGCCACGATGACGTCGGCGTCCGCCCCGCACACGCCGTAGCGCATCTTGCCGTCCTTGCGGTTGGCGATGCGGCAGGGGCCCATGACACAGTTGCGGCAGGTGGTGCCCAGTTCGCAGAACTTGCAGTGGGGCGTCTGCTCGCGCAGGCGGTCCCACGCGGTGGGAATGTTCTCGATTTCCGCCTTGCGCAGCATCTGCCGCGCGTCTTCCCACAGGGTGCGCTCGTTGTCGGGTGTTCCGAGATTCATGCCATGCCCTCCCTGGGCCGGGGCCCCGCACGGGGCCGCTGCGGTTGCACCACGTCCGCTGCCGTTTCCCGCGACGCGTGCGGACGCATCCGCCGCCCTCGCGCGTCCTCTCCTGCGCGCGGGCGGCACTGTATGGCGCGAATGTAACGCGGCAGGGCGGTGGAGTATGTCGGCTAGCCGACAGAAGGCGCGAAGTTGCGAAAAAAAGGTGGGGCGGGAAACATTGAGGGAAAAGCTGGGGGAAAGCCGGTGGAGGGAGGACGGGAAAAGACAGGAAAGCCGGGAGGGCCGGTGAAAAACGGGGCGGCGCGGAAAACGCGGTGCGCCACTGTCCGGCAGGGGCAGGGGCGGAG
>NZ_JBAIYT010000047.1:0-23054 GCF_036763125.1 Nitratidesulfovibrio sp. 1201_IL3209 | reverse complement strand
CCAAGGCCCAACGTCAGTAAATCGTTAGCTTCCACGGCTCCTTCCCTCCTGGGCAAAGGGAAAGGCTACGATGCGTCAGGAAGGAGAGTCAAGAAAGCTGATTTCCACGTCTCGCGTCGAGGAACCTGTTAAGTTTAATACGCTTTATGTGATCCTATGGCTTCCGAAGGCTCCGGGTATAATGGGGATGAATCCCAACTTCCCTCCAACCAGAGGAACGCATCATGACTAACAATTTCCCACTGGCCCGCGCCTACCGTGAAGAATTAAGAAGGTTGTTTCTTGAACAGGGCTTTGCCTTCAAATCATCAGGAACAAACATTCACATCAGCATTTCCAATGGGTTTTCTCTCTTTATTGTTGTGAGATCGGAGGACGATGACGCATTGCCCGGCGACTTGAGGATTGAACTGAAGTACGGAAAGACAAATAAACTCCATCAAAAAATATGCAATATCTTTGAGCGCAAGAAAGACAAACGTAGATACGAATTTTCTGATACGCGCGAAAAAGAGAATTTTATATATATTCCACTCATGGATATTACAGAGTTGAACAAGACAAAGTCTGTCATCCCATGTTGGAAACTAGTAAAAAAATCCATTCAATTCTTAATTGAGGATTTCGGATCCGAGATCGAGGGGCTTTCAGAATTCATCAAGTTGAAATAATATCAAATAAACTTGCACCCAAAGCGTCGTGTGGTGTAGCCACACGGCGCTTTGGGTGCACCTGAAGCTTACCCCCGTATCCGCAGCACGGCCCGCACGCCGCCCTCCGGCGACGCGGGGCCCAGTTCCAGTTCGCCGCCCATCTCGCGGGCCAGCTTGCGCGTGGCCATGAGGCCCACGCCGCTGCCGCCCGGCTTGGCGGAGAGGAAGACGGTAAACCCGTCCGCGTCTTCCCCGTCCTGCCCGTCCCCTTGGGACGGCAGGCCGGGGCCGTTGTCCTCCACCACGTATTCGACGTCGGGTGCGCCGGAAGCTTCCGTCCCCCCGTCCGCAGGGCCGGGCAACGCCACACGGCGGCTGCGCAGGGTCACCTGCCGTCGCGCGCCCGTGTCCCCCTCCGTTCCCCGTTCCGCGAACGCCCCAATGGCCTCGAACGCCTCGATGGAGTTGACCGCCAGGTCCATCAGGCAGCGGTGCACCGCGTCCGGGTCCAGCATGACCGGCTCCGGCCCGGCCCCCGCCCGCACCGCCAGCGTCACCCCGGCCGCCGCCGCGCGCGGGGCCAGCAGGCGGGCCACGTCGCGCAGGGGACCGTCCGGGTCGCACGGGCGCGGGGAAAGCTCCGCCGCCCGTCCCATGTCCAGCAGGCGCACGGCAAGGTCGCGCACCCGCGCCACGTCGTCGCGCACCATGCGCCAGCCCTGTTCCAGATAGTCGCGCCGGTCCAGTTCCAGCCCCTTTTCCAGCACGAACATGGCCCCTTCCAGCCCGCCCGCCATGTTCTTGATGGCGTGGGCCAGGCCCGCCGCCGTCTCGCCCACGGCGGCCAGCCGTTCGGCGTGCAGCAGTTGGCGGGTGCGTTGGGCCACCAGCAGTTCCAGTTCCTCGGTATGGCGGCGAAGGGCCTCGCGCAGGGCCATGCGCTGGCGGGCGCGGTCCAGCGCCACTTCCAATGCCTCCGGAGCCACCGGCTTGGTCAGGAAGTCGCCCGCGCCGAAGCGCAGGCTGGACACGGCAAGCTCCATGTCGCCGTGCCCGGTCAGCACCAGCACTTCCACGCCGGGAAATTCCGTCTTCACCGCGCGCAAGAGGTCGATGCCGTCCATGCCGGGCATGCGCACGTCGGTCAGCACCACGGCGGGCGGGTCCGCGCGGACCATGGACAACGCCTCGGCCCCGGACGCCGCCGTGCGCACCGCGCAGCCCATGTCCGTGAGCAGCAGCACGAGCACGGTGCGGATGCCCTCCTCGTCGTCAACCAGGAGAAGGGGCAGCAGGGGGGGCAACGGAAGGGGCGGCACACGGGGCTGCGGCGGCTGTGCGCTCATGCCGCGTCTCCTTCACCGGCCGCATCCGGCCCCGGCGCCGTTTCCCCTGTTCCCATAGTCCCCACCGCTCCCACCGCTCCCGAAGTCATCGGAAAATGCAGCGTGAAGCACGCCCCGCCCTCCGCCAGGTTGGACGCCTGGATGGACCCGCCGAACTCCTTGACCAGCCCGTAGCTGATGGACAACCCCAGCCCCGTGCCCTTGCCCACCTTCTTGGTGGTGAAGAACGGCTCGAAGATGCGCGGCAGCAGCGCCGGGGGGATGCCGCCGCCGGTGTCGCACACCCGTGCCGTCACCCGGCGGTCGTCGGCCACCGTCTCCACGGTGATGCGGCGCGGCGCGCCCGGTTCCCGTTCGCTGCGTTCCTCTATGGCGTCGCGGGCGTTGAGCAGCAGGTTGATGAACACCTGCTCCAGCCGGTTGGACACGGCCATAACCGGGGGCAACGGCTCGGCCAGCCGCCAGTCGATGTCGATGCCGCGCAGCGACAGCTGGCGGCTGAAGAATTCCGTGGCGCCGCGCAGCACCGCGTTCACGTCCACCCGTTCCAGGGCCAGGTCCGAGCGGCGGCCGAAGTCGCGCATGTGCCCGATGATCCGGCTGGCCCGGTCCACGTGGCCGTCGATCTCGCGGGCCATGGTGGCCAGGATGTCCGGGTCGATGGGCTCGCCGCGCGTCACCTTGCGCAGCAGGAAGCCCCCGGCGGTCTTGATGACCGTCAGCGGCTGGTTCAGTTCGTGGGCCACGCCCGTAGCCATCTCGCCCAGGGTGGCCATCTTGCCCGCCTGGATCACCTTCTGCTCGGCCTCCAGCCGCTCGGTGATGTCGGTGGTGGTCACCAGCAGCACCTGCCGGGCCAGGTATTCCGCCGGGGAAAGCATGATGTCCACGTGAAAGGGCCTGCCGTCGCGGGCCACGTTGCGGGCGCGGTTCAGCACGGTGAAGGCCCGCAACTGCGAGGCGTAGCGCTCGCGCTCGTCGGGCGGGAACAAGTCCAGGAACGAGCGGCCCTTCATTTCCTCGCGCGGCCAGCCGTACACCTTCTCGGCCGTGGAGTTGCAGTCCACCACCTCCAGGGTCTGCTGGTCCAGCACGAACACGGCGCTGGGAATGTGGTTGAAGATGGCGTGGTACTTCAACTCGGAGCGGCGCAGCTTTTCCTCCAGTTCCCTGCGGTCGGTGATGTCCAGGGTCATTTCCATGGCCGCGGTGACCCGGCCTTCCGCGTCGAACACGGGCGAGGTGTGCACTATCCAGTGCGCCCGGCTGCCGTCGGTGTGGAAGCCGCTTTCCTCGCTGCAATGGGCAAGGCCGGTCTGCATGGTCATTTCCACCGCGCAGTTGGGGCACTTGCCGGTGCGGCCCTTGTAGGCCTGGAAGCAGAAGTCGCCGGGCCTGGGCGTGAAGTTCTCGCGGAACATGCGGTTGTAGCGCAGCAGCCGCAGGTTGCGGTCCTGCACGGTGATGGCGCAGGGCACCTGGTCGAACAGCCGCTGGTACTCGTCGCGCTGGCGGTTCAGTTCCGCCTGCTTCTGGGCGATGTCGCGGTCCATGCGGGTGATGGCCCCGGCCAGTTCGCCGATTTCGTCCTGCTGGCGCACGTCGGAAAGGTCCACCGGTTCGCCGCGCGCCACGGCGCGGGTGCCCGCGATGAGTCGGGCCACGGGCCGCGTCAGGAAGCGCCGCAGAAACAGGTGCACCGCCGTGGCCCCCAGCAGGAACACCGCCGCCGCCAGGGTGACCACCCGGGTCTGGAAGGACAGCACTTCGGTTTCCGCGTCCTGCAACGAAAGCACCACCTCCAGCGCGCCCAGCACCAGCTTGTCCGCCGGGTGGAAGTGGCAGGGCTCGCCCGAGCAGCCGGGCTCGTTCATGATGGGGGTAAGGCTGCCCAGCAGGCGGCGGCCATCCGGGTCGGTGAACACGCGGGTGCGCTCGCGCAGGGCCAGCCACTTGCGCGGTTCGGGCGTGCGGTGGCAGGCGGCGCAGGCCTCGTCGCGGATGTTGGTGCGGCGTTCCACCTCGTCCGGGTCGCCCGAGAACTTGATGACGCCTTCCTTGTTGTAGATGCGGATGGAGACGATGTCCTTCTGGCGGGCCACGTCGCTGATGATCTGGTTGATCTCGTCGCGGGCGTTCAGCATCATGGCGAAGCGCGCGCCAAGGCGGATGGTGGTGCCCAGACGGTCGCCCCCGGCGGCCAGTTCGTCGTGCAGGTGTTCGCGCTGGTAGCGGATGCTGCCCAGCGACAGCACCAGCACCCCCAGGAACAGCGCCGCGCCGCTGCCCGCCACCACCTTGGCGGCCAGGCTGCCGCCCGGCAGCCCGCGCACGCGACGGCCCTGCCCGGCCCTGCGGGGTCCCCCGCCATGGCCCTGAGCGGATGTGCCGCCCGTTCCGGCGGTCATTGCGGTCATTGCGATCATGGCGGTCATGGCGACCTCCTGCGGCGCCGCGCCCCGCCCAGCCACGGTCAGGACACGGTGGCCGGGCGGTTGCGCGGGATGCCGGGTCCGTCCGCATCGTCCGATCTGGCCGCGTCGCCCTGCTCGTCCAGCCCTTCCAGCCCTTCCAGACCGTCCAGACCTGCCGGGCCTTCCGGTTGGCACGGCTCGGACACACGTGGCCGCGCGGGCGTTGCGCGGGCGGGGCAGCAGCCTGGCACAGGCCCGGCGGACGTCCCCATATCTGCCGGACCTGCCAAACCCGCCGGATTCGCCGGATTCGCCAGATGCGCCGAACCCGCCGGGCGCGCGGGTTTTCCCGGCGCGGCGAAGCCGACCGGCTCCGCAAGCCCGGCCAACGCGCGCAGTTCCCGCTCCGCCTCGTGGCGACGCTCGGCCATGGTGCCGGGGCACCAGTCGCCGAACTTCACTCCCTGGTCCACGTAGCGCAACAACTCGCCGAAGGTGATGGCATCCAGCCGGTCGAACATGGCCCGGCTGCACTCCTTCCAGACCATGCGCGTGAGGCAGCCGGGGGCGTGGGAACAGTGCTCCTCGTCGCGGCCGCACCCCACCATCTCCGCCCCGCCTTCCAGCACGCGCACCACGTCGCCCACGGAAATCCCGTCCGGCGGACGGCCCAGGCGATGGCCGCCGTTGGGACCGCGCTGACTCACCAGCAGGCCCGCCTCCTTCAGCGAACGACTGATCTTTTCCAGGTACTTCTGCGATACGTCCAGCCGACGCGCCACGTCGCGCATCAGCACCGGGCCAAGGCGGCTGTGCTGGGCGATGTCCAGCATCATCCGCGTGCCGTAGCGGCTGTTGGTCAACAAACGCATGCCTGCCCCCTCGGTTGACGGTCACGCCGCAGCCATTGGCGGGAACCCACACCCCCGTTCCATGCCACGCAGCGCGCATGCATGCCGGACGAAAACCGACGTTCCATGCACACCCTGCCGACATACCATACCGCAATGGTATATTCAACAACGCCGCACGGCTAACACATTCACTCCACATCGGGACAATCCGGATTGAACGGATTGCCACGCTGCAAATCCACTTTGCGCGCACGGAACGACGCTGCAATGGAACACGACGCAACATGCGCACGATGCAGCATGCAACATGAAGGCGTCCTGCCCTGCATGGGCCGGACGCCAGTGTCATTGAGGAAAGGTGGAGCGGAAAGGCGGAAAGGTAGAGTGCGCGTGCAAGGCGGACGGCGCGCGGGCGCGGGCCGGGGGAGGCGACGGAGACGAAGAAAACGGAGAAGGCGGGGAGCCGGGGCGTCAGGCACCCGGCCTGTCGGGCAGGATGTTCCCGTCGGGAGGCAGGTCGTGCTCGGGCACGTCGGGCAGGCCCTTGGCCAGATCTTCCAGGGTGATGGCGTCCAGCGCCGATTCCACGGCGTCGGCGGCGCGGGTCCAGCCGAGGCAGGTCAGCCTGTCGCCGGGGGTGCCGGCCGGGGCGCAGTGTTCCGCGATGCGGATGCCGCCCTCCATGAGCCGCACCACCGTGCCCAGGGTGATCCTGACGGGCGGCAGGGCCAGCCGGTGGCCGCCCATGGCCCCCCGCGCGCTGGCCGTAAGCCCGCCGCGGCGCAGATCCTTCAGTATCTGCTCCAGGAACTGGACGCTGATGTCCGTGTACCGCGACAGCGCGGTGGTGGTCAGCGGCCCCTCGGTGCCATGCACCGCAAGGGCCACCAGCACCCGCGCCGCATAGCGCGTTCTGGCGGTGAGCTTCATGCCGTTTCCGGGTCTCCCGTTGCGGCGGCGCGCGACGTTGCGCCCCGTCCACTGCGGTACACCTACACCATGCGTGCACGGCATTCAACACCATTAGTCAGGATTGGCACACTCTGGCACTGCGGCGTGCGCACCCGAGGACTCTTGTATCGGACCACTTCCATCCAGGATGTTTTCAATCCGGAACAACGTTCCACCCACGAGACTTCATGAAACAGTCAGGGCGTGTCCGCAGACCCCTTCCCCTGGCCCCGGCCTGCCCGCCCTGCGGCGGCTGGCGGTCACTGGTGGGGTTCGCCGGTGCGCAGGCCGGAACTCACCTGGTCCCGCGCGGCCCACAGGTCGCCTGCTATTTCCAGGAAGGCGTCCAGCGGCCGAGGGTCGAAATGGGCGCCCCGTCCCTCGCGCATGATGGCCATGGCCTTGTCGAACTCGAAGGCGGGCTTGTAGGGCCGCTTGCTGGTCAGGGCGTCGAACACGTCGGCCACGGCCACGATGCGGCCCTCCAGCGGAATGCCCTCGCCCGAAAGGCCGCGCGGGTAGCCGCTGCCGTCCCAGCGTTCGTGGTGGGTGCCCGCGATGGTGGCGGCGATGCGCACCACCCGCGACGACGAGGCCGCCAGGATCTTCTCGCCGATGGTGGCGTGCTGCTTCATCACCGAAAACTCCTCCGGCGTGAGCCTGCCCGGCTTCAGCAGGATGGCGTCCGGCGTGCCGATCTTGCCCACGTCGTGCATGGGCGCGGCCACGCGCAGGTCGCGCAGCCCGTCGGCGGGCATGCCCAGCGCGGCGGCGATGCCTTCGCTGTAGAAGGCCATGCGCAGGATGTGGTCCCCGGTATCGTCGTCCTTGTAGGCGGCCGCCAGGGTGAGCCGGTTCAGGGTGTCGAGGTACGAGCGCTCCAGTTCCGCGCGCGAGGCGCGCAGGTCGAGCACGGTGCGCCCCAGGTCGTCGGCGAAGGCGCGCAACTGGCCATGGGCCATGCGGAGTTGCTCGCGCGTCTCCTCCATGGCCGAACAGGTGTTTTCCGCAGCCTCTTCAAGGTGATCCCTGCCGGGATGCCGTGGATCGCGCGTGGTGTCCCGCGCCATGCTGTCCTCCCGTGCTGTGTGCCCTGCCGTCGCGCCGTGCGGCGTCGTGATGCATCCCGCCTCTCCCCTGCGGCCGCGCCGGGTTTCGGGCTTGTGCCCGTGCGGGACCCGGCGTGACCAACCATGACGGCCGCGCCGTGCGGCACCGCGACGCCTCCCGCCTCTCCCCTGCGGCCGCGCCGGGTTTCGGGCTTTCGTCCGTGCGGGACCCGGCGTGACCAACCATGACGGCCGCGCCGTGCGGCACCGCGACGCCTCCCGCCTCTCCCCTGCGGCCGCGCCGGGTTTCGGGCTTGTGCCCGTGCGGGACCCGGCGCGGCCTGGGGTGGGGGTGTGCGCAGCTCCGGAGCGGGTGGGCCGCACGGCGGACCCCCCATCCGCCGTCCTGCCCCGGAGCGGGCGAACGGCCCGTGCGCACGGGGGGGCACCCGCGCGCCGCGTACCGCGCCCGAAACGTCAGCCTGCCACCATTTCCCGCGCGCCCGCGCCCGGCACGCCCACGCAGGCGGGCAGGCGCACCGCCACCGTCGTGCCCCGGCCCACCTCGCTGGCCAGGGTCACCTCGCCGCCGTGCAGCCGGGCGATGGCCCGCGCCAGGGTGAGCCCGATGCCCAGCCCTTCGCGGTTGCGCGTCATGTACCCCTGCGCCTGGTAGAAACTTTCGAACACCCGCTCGCGCTCCTGCGCGCCGATGCCGATGCCGGTGTCCGCCACCTCCACCACCACCTCGCAGGCCATGCAGCCCGCGTCGTCCGCCGCGCCTTCCGCCACGTCCGCCACTCCGGCATCCGGTCCTGCCCCCGCCCCGGCCGTGCCGCGCGGCGGGCGGCAACGCAGGGTCACCATGCCCCCCTGCCTGTTGAAACGGATGGCGTTGTGCACCACGTGCAGGAACAGTTCGCGCAGCAGCCCGGCGTTGCCGCGCACCGTCACCGGCGCGGCCCCCGCGGGCACCGGCCCCAGCACCACCCCGTGCGCGGCGGCAAATGCGGACAACTCCTCCAGCACCCCGGCCAGCACCCGGTGCACGTCCACCGGCGCGTCGGAGGACTCCACCCGGCCGCCCTGCACCTCCGCGAAGCGCACCACCTCGCGCACCATGGCATGCATGCGCCGCGCGGCCTGCAACAGGTGGCCCAGCAATTCCTCGGCGTCGGAATCGCCCCGGCGGCGCGCCTCGTCCAGCAGGACGTCGCCCAATCCCAGGATGCCGTTGAGCGGGGTGCGCATCTCGTGCGAGATGATGGCCAGAAAATCCTGCTTCAGGTGCTGCACCCGGCGCTGCATGCTGATGTCGTGCAGCACCAGCACCCGGCCGCCGTCGCTCATGGGCGAGGTGGCCACCCGCACCACCCGCCGGGGCACCCCTTCGGGCGAGGGCAGTTCCAGTTCCACCACCCGCGCACCGTCCATGTCCGGGAATTGTCCCAACGCCGGACCGGTGCCCGGTGCGAAGTCACCGGGCACGCCGGGCAGCACGGCCTCCGCCCCCGCCTCGCCCAGCAGTTCGCGCAGGGGGCGGCCCTGCACGTCCGGCGGGGGGCGGTCCAGCATGGCGCAGGCCGCCTTGTTCACGCTGACGGCCATGCCCGTCGCGTCCACCGTGAGCATGCCGTCGGCCATGGAATCAATGACCGCGCGCAACCGCTGGTTGACGGCCTGGAGTTCGGCATGCTGGGCCCGTTCCACGGTATACAGCGCCGCCAAATCCTCGGCGTAGCGCACCGTCTGCATGGACACCTCGCCGCACTCGGCCAGTTCCGGCGGGTCCGGCGGGTCCGGCCCCGCGTCCGGCCCCACATCCGGGCGCGGTTCATCCAGCGGACGGGTCATCCCAGAAACTCCTCGATCTTGCGGATCAGCGCCAGCGGGCTGAACGGCTTGGGGAAGTAGTCGTCGGCCCCGGCGCGCAAGCCCTCCTCGCGGTCCAGGGCCTGGCCCTTGGCGGTCAGCATGATGATCCGGCAGCCCGCCGTGGCCGGGTCGTCCCGGATGCGCCGGGTGGCCTCCAGGCCGTCGATCTCGCCGGGCATCATCACGTCCATCAGGATCAGGTCCGGGCGGTGCAGGCGGGCCATCTCCACCGCCTGCATGCCGTTTTCTGCCTGCAATATCTGATAGTTGCCGATGCGCAACGTGGCCTGCACCAGTTCGCGCACCTCGTACTGGTCTTCGGCGATGAGTATCCGCTTCATGGTGTCTCCCCCTTGCATGCGGCGGAATCGGGACCCGTCCGGCGGAGCGCATCCCATTCCGGTCCGGAGTGCGTCAGTATCGTTCGAAGTCGGCGTCGGACGAGGCCGCGTCGTCCAGGTCAAGGGTCACGCCGGGCTTTCCGGCCCTGGCGGCCCGGTCGCCATGGAGCGCGCCATCGGAAACGGCGGCGGACGGACGCCCGCGCGGCTGGCGGCGTGTTTCCAGTCCGCCCAGCCCGCCCGACGGGGCCGACGGAGCCCCCTGGCCCACTGACCCTGGCGGCAGGCCGCCGCCCGGAGACAGCCGGAAGAACGCCACGGTCCGGGCCAGTTGCGTGGCCTGCCCGGCCAGTTGTTCCGACGTGGCGGCCATCATTTCCGAGGCCGAGGCGTTCTGCTGGATCACCGAATCCAGCTGCTGCACGGCCTTGTTGATCTGTTCCGCGCCCACGCTCTGCTCCTTGCTGCCCGCCGCGATTTCCTGCACCAGTTCCGCCGTCTTCTGGATGCTGGGCACCAGCGTGCCCAGCATGTTGCCCGCGCGCTCGGCCAGGGCCACGCTGGACGAAGACAGCTCGCCGATTTCGGCGGCCGCCGTGCCGCTGCGCTCGGCCAGCTTGCGCACCTCGGACGCCACCACCGCGAACCCCTTGCCGTGCTCGCCCGCGCGGGCCGCCTCGATGGCGGCGTTCAGCGCCAGCAGGTTGGTCTGCCGCGCGATTTCCTGCACGATGGATATCTTTTCCGCGATGGTCTTCATGGCCCGCACGGTCTGGGCCACGGCCGTTCCGCCCTCGCGGGCGTCCTCTGCCGAGCGCAGGGCGATGCGGTCGGTCTCGGCCGCGTTCTCGGCGTTCTGCTGGATGTTCGAGGTCATCTGCTCCACCGAGGCGGACACCTCTTCCACCGCGCTGGCCTGCTCCGTGGCGCCCTGGGCCATGTTCACCGCCGTCTCCGACAGTTCGCGGCTGCCGGAGGTGACGCCATGGGTGGTTTCCATCACCTCGCCGATGACCCGGCGCAGGTTGGCGGTCATGACGCGGATGGCCTCGGCCACGCTGCCCACCTCGTCCCGGCTGGATACCTCGACGTCGGCCGTCAGGTCGCCCGAGGCCACCTGCCCGGCCACGTCGCGGATGCGCTGGAGCGGCCGGGCGATGGACCGGCTGGCCAGCAGCCATGCGCAGGCCACCACCACGGCCACGATGCCCAGCGCCCAGCCGGCCACCGTCAGGGCGGCCAGGCGCACCTGCGCGTTCACCACGTCCAGCGACGAGATGATCTCGAACGCGCCGTGCACCTCGCCCTCGCGCCAGCCTTCCTTGATGCCGCCGACGACATCCTGCTCGCCCTTGGGGTCGCCGTGGCAGAACAGGCATTCGCGGGTCAGCCGGATGGCCCGGAAATAGCGGATGCGGTCCGCCTCGCGCAGGATCAGTTCCTGCTGGCCCGAGGACGAAAGCTGCTCCAGCACCCCGCGTTCCAGGTCCGTGGGCTCGTTGGCCGGGTTGCGCGGCTGCCGCTTGGGCACGCGGAACTCGTAGCCCAGCTTTTCCGCGTTGACCCTGGCCATCTTGATGGCGGTGATCACCGGCACCGCGTCCACCACCTTGTCGGGCGGCAGTTCCGCGAAGGGGCGGATCAGCCCCGCTTCGAGCTTGCGCGACATCTCGTCGCGCGCGGCCTCGGCCATGAGCACCACGGCGCGGCTCTGTTGCAGGATGGCCTCGTGCGCGCCCTCGCGGATGTCGCCGATGCGCTGCGCGGCCATGACGCCCGCGATGCACACCGGCCCCAGGACGGCGATGGCCATGATCTTGGCCTTGATGCCGAATGCTCCACGCTTTCCACGCTCGCCGGTCATGGCGTCTCCTTCGGGCCGCGCGGCCCCGGCTCACCAACTCGTCAACTCATTCGCGCATCCGCTCGTCCGCTCATCCACATCATCAGGGCATCAACCCATCAGCGCACCGGGGCACCGGTTCCCATGCCGGGGTCATGCCCCGGCCGGCAGGGTGAAGCGCACCGTGGTGCCCACGTCCTTGGCGCTTTCCACCGCCACCTCGCCGCCGTGCGCCTCGATGAGGTACTTCACGATGCTCATGCCAAGGCCCGTGCCGGGTATGCCGGTGTTCGAGGCGTCGCCCCGGTAGAATTTCTCGAACACCCGCGAAAGCTGTTCCGGGCTCATGCCCATGCCGTTGTCGCGCACGCTGACCTCGTGCGCGCCCTGGCCGGGCCGCAGCCGCACCTCCACCACGCCGCCGCCGGGGGAATACTTGACGGCGTTGCTGAGCACGTTGTCGAGCACCTGGGCCACCTTGTCCGCGTCCACCACGGCGGTCACCGGCGTTTCCGGCAGCAGCAGCCGGAACGAATGCCGGCGCGTGCCCACGATGTGCGCGGCGACCTTGCGGCGGATCAGCGCCACCAGGTCGCACGGCCTGCGCTTGAGGCTGAAGCCCTGGCCCATCTCGATGCGGGAAATGTCCAGCAGGTCCGCCACGATGCCGGTGACCAGCGCGGCCTGCTCGTTGATGTAGCCGAGGTATTGACGCTGCTCGGCCGGGGCGATGTCGTTTCCCATGACCAGCAGTTCCGAGAACCCCAGGATGGTGGTGAGCGGGGTGCGCAGCTCGTGCGCGGCGGTGGTCAGGAATTCGTTCTTCATGCGGTCCAGTTCGCGTTCGTTGGTCACGTCGTGCAGCACGGTGACCACGCCGGCGCGTTCGGTCCGTTCGGTCCGCCCGCCGCGCGCGTCGCGCACCTCCGAAGTGCTGGCCGTGTAGTGGTGCACGCCGCCCGCCTCCGTGGGGCGCGAAAAGCCGAACTGGCAGGGCGCCCCGCCCATGGTGTCGTCCAGGCAGTGCACCAGCCGCCTGCGCAGGGGCTCGTCCTCGATGAGATCGGCCACCGCCTCGCCCTCCAGGTCGCCGGGGGAGGCAAGGCCCAGGATGTCCTCGGCCGCCGGGTTGGTCAGCACCACCCGGTGCCCGGGGTCGGTGACCAGCAGCCCTTCGGACACGGAACGCAGGATGAGGTCGATCTTCTCGCGATGGGATTCCGCCGTGCGCAGGGCCTGCTCCAGGTCGCGGGTGCGCTCCAGCACCATGTTCTCGAGCCGGGCGCGGTAGCCCTGCAACTCCGCCTCGGCGGCGCGGCGCTCGCTGATGTCCTCCAGCATGCCCACGGCGTACTGCAGGTCGCCCTTGCGCCCCCGGATGGCCGCCACGGCCAGGCGCACGGGAAACACCGCGCCGTCGCGCCGCAGGTGCTGCGTTTCCAGAAAGAAGCCGTTGCGCTCTCCCCGGTGCAGTTCCGCGAACAGGGCGCGCACGTCGCCCGCCTCGTGGCCGTGCACCAGCTCCGAAAAGTGCCCCAGGGGCAGTTCCGCCGCGGCAAAGCCGTGCAGCACGTTGAACAGCCGGTTGGTCTTGACGAGGCTGCCGTCCTGGTCGCTGATGAACACCCCCAGCGGGGCGTGCTCGAACACGGCGCGGAAGCGCGCCTCGCTCTGCTGCAACGCCTCTTCCTGCTTGCGGCGGCGGCTGACGTCGCGCCCGATGCCGAAGACCAGCACCTTGTCGCCGTCGCGCACGGGCACGGAGACCGACTCTATCCAGTTCTCGCGCCCGTCGGGCCGCAGCCACGAATACACGGCGCTCTGCGGCCCGCGCAGTCCGCCTTCCTCGCGAAGCGGGCGGAAGGGGTCGGGAGCCCTGCGCCCGCCCAGGTACGCCTGGAGTTCGCGCACGTCGTCCACCTCGCGCAGTTGGTCGCGAGTGCGCCCGGCCATGCGTTCGTAGCCCCGGTTGCAGTCCACCAGCCGGGGCGGGCGGCCGTCCTCGTAGTGCTCGTAGACCGAAATGCCGTCCAGCGAATGCTCGAAGATGGTCCGGTAGCGCAGTTCCGCCTCGCGCAGGGCGCGTTCCGCCAGGCGCTGGGCGGTGATGTCGCGCAGGGCCACCAGGGTGGCCGGGCCGTCGTCCCAGGTCACCGGGGCGGTGCGCACCTCCACCAGACAGGGAGTGTCGCCGTTGCCGCACAGGTCCAGTTCGTCGTCGCGCACCGGCACGGGCGACGGCTGGCCCAGCATGTCGGACAAATCGGGCAGATCGGGCCGGTCGGGCCGGTCAGCCAGGTCAGGCAGGTCGCGCCCCAGCATGGCCAGGGCCGCCGGGTTGGCGAAGCGCACCAGGGCTCCCGCGTCCACCACCAGCATGCCGTCCGGGTTGGCGCTGATGATGGTCTCCAGCCGCTGGCGGTGCTGGCGCAGGGCGCCTTCCGCCCTCTTGCGGTCGATGGCGTAGCGGATGGTGCGCCCGATGAGGCCCTCGGCCACCTCGCCCTTGCGCAGGTAGTCCTGGGCGCCGCGCGCCACGGCCTCTTCGGCGAAGGAAGGGCTGGAAAGCCCGGTCAGCACGATGACCGGCAGTTCCGGGGCGTGGGAGACCAGGCTGCCCAGGGTGTCCCAGCCCTGGCTGTCGGGCAGGCTGAGGTCCAGCAGGGCCACGTCGAATTCCCCGCCATCCAGCAGGGCCAGGCCGTCGGCCAGCGTTTCCGCCCGCTCGATGGCATGGCGCAGGCCCGACCCGGCCAGCAGCAGGCTGAACAGCCTGGCGTCGCCGGAGTCGTCCTCGAACAGCAGAATGCGCACCAGCCCCTGGTTCATGAGTACTCCGGGGTTGTTCCGGACTTCATGCGGCGTGCAGCGGGCACGCCGCGTCCCGTTCCGTCATGCCGCGCCCCGGCGGGCGTGGCGGCCGGTCTCCGCCAGCTTCCTTCCGCCGCCTGCCAATCCCCCGTCAATCCCCCTTCTGGGGCAGGGTCACGATGCCCATCCAGAAGTGCTCGATCTGCCCCACCACCTCCAGGAACTGCTCCCAGCCCACGGGCTTGGTGATGTAGCAGTTGGCGTTGAGGTCGTAGGCGTTCAGGATGTCGCGCTCCTGCCGCGAGGTGGTCAGCACCACCACCGGGATGGTGCGCAACTCCGGCGTCCTCTTGATCTCCTCCAGCACCTCGCGCCCGTTCTTGCGCGGCAGGTTCAGGTCCAGCAGCACGAGGTCGGGGCGGGGCGCGTCGGTGTACTGCCCCTCGCGCCGGAGGAAGGACATGGCCTCCTCGCCGTCCTCCACCACGAACAGCCGGTTGGACACGCGGTTGCCCTTCAGCGCTTCGCGCGTCAGGCGCACGTCGCCGGGGTCGTCCTCCACCAGCAGGATGTCGATGAGTCTTGCCTGATGCATGCCGCTCATGTCCCCTCCTCCCTGTTCTTCCTCTCCGGCCTGCCGGGCCGGTCGCGTCCGTCGGACCCGTCGGACCTGTCTTGCCGGTCGGGCCTGTCCGGCCTGTCCGGCCTGTCGGGCCCATCAGGAATGGCAAACCGGAACGTGCTGCCCCGGCCCGGGGCCGATTCCACGCCGATGGCCCCGCCGTGCCGTTCCACGATCTTCTTGCACACCGCAAGGCCGATGCCGGTGCCCGCATAGCGGCCGGGCCCGTGCAGCCGCTGGAACACCCGGAAAATGCGCTCGAAATGCTCCGGCTTCATGCCGATGCCGTTGTCGCGCACGTAAAAGCTCCACGCCCCCCCGGCGCCTTCCGCCGCCGTGCCCCGCTCCGCGCCTATGGAGATGACCGGGGGCGCCTCCGACCGGTATTTCACGGCATTGCCCACCAGGTTGCGCAGCAGTTGTTCCATCTGCACCCGGTCGGCGCGGATCATGGGCAGCGGCCCCCGCTCCACGGTGGCCCCGGTCTCCTCGAACAGCAGGCCAAGGTCCGAGAGCACGGTGTCCACCACCTTCTCCATGTCCGTGTCCTCGAACTCCCGCCCCTGCGTGCTGACCCGCGAATAGGCCAGCAAGTCCTCGATCATGTCCTTCATGCGGCGGGCGGCGTCCACGGCAAAGCCGATGAACTCGTCGGCGTCGCTGTCCAGCCGCCCCACGTAGCGCTTGGCCAGCAGGTCCAGAAAGCTGGCGATCTTGCGCAACGGCTCCTGCAGGTCGTGCGAGGCGATGTAGGCGAACTGCTCGAGTTCCGCGTTGGAGCGGCGCAATTCCTCGGCCTGGCGCTCCAGGTGCAGTTCCGCCTCCTTGCGCTGGGTCACGTCGCGCCCGGACACGTAGACCAGCCCTTCCTCGGGCAGGGCCACCGAGGTCCAGGCCAGCCAGCGGTACACCCCCTCCTTGCAGCGGAAGCGGTTTTCCACCACCGTGCCGCCCATGCTCCCCGCCAGCACCGCCCGGCTGGCCGCCGCGTCGTCCGGGTGCACGAAATCCAGGAACGGGTGGCCCGCCACCTCTTCCGCCTGGTAGCCGGACAACCGCTCCCAGGCCGGGTTCACCCTGTGCAGCGCCCCCTGCTGGGTGACGATGGCCACCGGGTCCAGCGACAGGGCGAAGAAGCGTTCCGCCTCCTGCTCGGCCCGCTGCCTGCTGATGGCCTCGCGCAGCATGGAGGCCCGCGCCTCGCGCGTGGCCACCGTGCCCGCCTCCACGTCGCGGCGCAGGCGCGTGGTGCGCCCCAGCAGCACCACCGATGCCCCCAGAAACACCATCAGCAGCATGACGGCGGCCCCGGCTAGCAGCAGTTCGCGGTCGGTGTAGCGCGACAGCACGTTGCCGCCGAACCAGCGGCGGTACAGCACGTCGTACTCGCCCGAGGCGCGCACCCGGTTCAGGGCTTCGTTGATGTCGGCGACGCGGTGCGTCTCACCCTTGGGCACCCCGAACGAATACCGCAGCATGCGCAACTGCGTGCCCGACATTTCCAGCGGAGCCTCGGTGGGCAGGCGGCGGATGATGTGCTCCATCACCGGTTCCGGCCCCACCAGGGCGTCGGCCCGGCCCCAGGCCACGGCCATCACTCCGTCCAGCGGGGTGGGCACCGCCAGCAGGCGCTGCCCCGGCATGCCCCGCAGGAACTGGTGGCTGGCATGGCCTTCCACCACGGCCACCAGCATGCCCGAAAGGTCGGCCACGCCACGCGGATGCGTGGCGCTGTCGCGCCGCACGTAGATGCGTTCGGACATTTCCAGGGCCGGTTCGCTGAACTCCATCCGCAGCAGGCGTTCCGGCGTTTCCGCCACCAGTGACAGCATGTCCAGCCCGCCGTCGCGCAGGTCGTCCAGCAGGGCCGCCCCGCTGTCGTAGTCGTGGAATACCGCGTGCCGTCCCGCCGCCCGGGCCACGGCCTCGGCCAGGTCGCGTGCGAAGCCTGCGGGCACGCCCTCGACCATGTAGCTGAGCGGCGGATAGGTGGTCAGCAGGCCCACGCGCAGTTCCGGCGCGCCGGGGGGCAGCCCGTCGCGGGGCTGCGGCGGGGACGGCGCGCGCGCGCCGTCGGGAGTGCCCGGCCCGGCCGGAGATTCCGGACCGGTGCGCAGCCAGCCGTCCTGCATGGCCCAGGCTTCTGCCGGAAATATCCGGGCCACCGGCCCGGACCATCCAATGGGGCTGCCGGGGCTGCCGGAGCCGCCGGGACCGCCCGGTTCATGCGGCAGCAGCAGAAGCAGCAGCACCGGCACGGCGGCCAGCACGCACCGCGCCAGCAGCCCCGCCAGGCCCGCCAGACCCGCCAGGCCGGTGGGACGGGACGGGACGGGCCGGGAGCTTCGCCGCCGCCCCGCCGCCGTGTTGTTCCCCAGGGACGGCATGCCTACCGTCCGGGGTGCGCGCCGTGGCCGTGGTCCTCCTCGCCGCCATCCACCGGGGCCAGCCGATAGCCCAGTTCCTGCGCGATCTGCTCCAGCGGCGTCACGTCGCGGGTGGTGCGCAGTATCTGGAAAAACGTCTCCACGCCCAGCTTGGCCCCGAGGTCGAACGGATTCAGTTCGCGCATCAGGGTGGGATAGGGCTTGCCGATGCTGCGCGCCACCTCGCGCGCCTGGCTTCTGCTGCTGAGCACCGCCCCCTGCACCATCCGGGTGATCCACTTCTCCGACATGTTCCCTCCTGCGGCCGTCGTCCGTCGGCCTGCCGGAGGAATATCAAGAAGCATGCCGCGCCGTGGGCCGGGGCAAGCGGGCACGCCGCCTCGCCCTGCGCGTGCAACACCTTGTATCTGCTGTGGTTGCTCTTTTCAGCCGGGAACGCTATCTCTCATGCTGTATCCGAAGGTGAGAATCGCGTCTCATGAAATGAGACCGCGTCTCGCCAAACGAGACATACCCTGTTCCCCGCCGCGTCACCGGATGCGCCGGGCCGCGCCCGATCACGGCAGGTCACGGCGGATTCCCGGTCCAAAGGACGCCTGACGGACACCCCCGCCACCCGCGAGGTTTCCCATGCCGCGCCAGCAGCCTCCGCCCGGGCACGCTCCCGGCCCCACGGACCGCGCGCCGTCCGAACAGCAGTCCGAACAGCAGTCCGGACCACTGGCCGGACCACTGGCCGGGCCCATCCCGCTGTTCGAGCACAGCGTGGCCCCCATGCTGCTGGTGGACCCGGCCAGCGGCACCATAGTGGACGCCAACCCCGCCGCCTGCCGCTTCTACGGGCACCCCCGTGAACGCATGGCGGGCATGCCCATCTCCGCCATCAACACCCTGGACGAGCACGAACTGGCCGAGCGCATGGACGAGGCCTTCCGCTGCCACCGTTCGGCCTTCCGGTTCCGCCATCGCACCGCGTCGGGCCTGGAACGCGAGGTGGAGGTGCACAGCGGCCCGGTGTGGCTGAACGGCCGGGCCCTGCTGCATTCGGTGGTGCACGACGTGTCGGCCCTGCACGACTCCATGCGGCGCGTGGACCGGGTGCAGCGGCTCAACGACCTGCGGGCCGCCCTGATCCACGGCGGCCCGGCCGAGGAAAAGCTGCGCCTGATGGCGCGGGACATCCTGTCCATCTTCGATGCCGGAGCCTGCCGCATCTGGCTGGCCCGCCCTGGCGACCGCTGCGGCCAGTGCCCCCATGCGGGGGTACGGTGCGCCGTGACCGCACGCAGCGCACCGGTCTGCCTGCACCTGGCGGTGGAGGAAGCGGCCACGCCGGGCACCCCTTCCTGCCAGCCCTGCCAGTCCGGGCAGCCGGGCCAGCCCCGGCCCGACCCCCGCATCGCGCGCATTCCCTTCCGGCACGGCCCGGTGGGGCGAGCCGCCTCGGCCAGCACCCGGCGGCCGGTGCTGCACGCAACGCCAGAGGCCGACGCCCCCCTGACCTGCGACTGCGGGGTGTTCGCCGCGTACGCCATCCGCATCGGCCAGGGCATTTCCGGCGGCGTGCTGGGGGTGACCCTGCCCACGCTGGACCCCATCACCGACATGCAGCTCGAAGGGCTGGCCCACACCGCCGCGCACCTCTTGCAGACGGCCCGCACCGCCGAGGCCACGCGCCGGGCGCTGCGCGGGCTGGACAACCGCATCCGCAAACGCACCGCCCAGTTGCGGCGCGCCAACCAGCTGCTGCGGCGCGAGGTGGCCGAGCGGCGCCGGGCGGAATCCGCCCTGCGCCGCAGCCGCGACCTGCTGGAACACGGCGAGCGCATCGGCCACCTGGGCAGCTACTGGCGCGACGTGGACACCGGGTACGGCCAGTGGTCGGACAACCTGTTCCGCATGTTCGGGTTCCCCCTGGCGGCGGAGGCCCCCTCGTTCGCGCGGTTCTTCGAGCGCATCCACCCCGACGACCGGGCCAGGGTGGCCGGGCAGCTGTACCTTGCCATGGACCAGAAGACCGACACCCTGGTGGAATACCGCTACCGGGGGCCATCCGGCCAATACCGGCACGCCCGGCAGCAGGTGACCTTCGACACCACGGCCCGCACCGGGCACAAGGCCCCGGTGGTGATGCACGGCATGGTCCAGGACATCAACGACCAGCGCCAGCGCGACGAACTGCTGCGCCTGCAACGCGACCTGCTGCTGGCCCTCGGCATCACCACCTCGGTGGAGGACTGCCTGGGGCTGTGCCTGCGCACCGCCCTGCGCGCCGAAAGCGTGGACGCGGGCGCGGCATGGCTGCGCGTGCCGCCGTCCCGCGGGCCGGGCGTCCCCCCGCTCGGCGGGGAGGCCCCGGAACCATGCGAATGGCGGCTGGTGGCGGCACAGGGGTTCGACCCGGCGGTGCTGGCCAGGGTGCGCCGCCTGCCCTCGGGCACGCCTGCCGCGCGCCTGATGGAGGCCGGACGCCCCGTGCCGGAGACGCCGCCGGAGCAGGAATCGCACTGCGTCCTTACCGGCGACGTGGAACTGGACGCGCTGGCCGCCGCCTCGTCCATCTGCTGCGCGCACCTGCTGCCCGTGGTGCACGAAGGCCGGGCCGTGGCCTGCCTGCTGGTGGGAACGCGCGGCCCCGGCCCCGTCCACAAGGCCGCCCGCCACCACGCGGAGGCCGTGGCCGCCCAGGGCGGCAGCGCCTTTGCCCGGATCATGCAGCAGCAGTCGCTGCGCGAAAGCGAGGCCAACCTGCGCGCCCTGCTCAACGCGCCGCGCCTCAGCGCCTTCCTGCTCGACGCCACGGGCCGCGTGCTGGCCTGCAACGCCACCGGAGCCGGACGCCTGGGCATGACCCCGGACGAACTGGAAGGCCACTCCCTGCTGGAATGCAGTGCGCCGGAAATCATGCAGAGGCGGCTCGCCGTCCTGGCCAGCGTGGTGGCCACGGCAACCCCGGCCGCGTTCCGGGACACGCGGGACATCTACATCTTCGACCACTCCCTGTACCCCATCACCGACGAGTCGGGCCGGGTGCACCGGGTGGCCTGGCTGGCCGAGGACGTGGCCCACGAGGTGGCCCTGGAACGGCAACTGCGCCAGGCCCAGAAGATGGAGGCCGTGGGCACCCTGGCCGGCGGCATCGCGCACGACTTCAACAACATCCTCGGCGTGGTCATGAGCAACATCGAAATGCTGCGCGACACGGGCCTCACCGGCAGGGCCGCCGCCCGGGCCGACCGCATCCTGCGCGCCGCGCTGCGGGCGCGCGAGGTGGTGCGCCAGTTGCTGTCCTTCGGCCGCCCGGCCGACGAACCCTACGCGCCCCTTGACCTGTGCCGCACCGTGGACGACGCCCTGCAACTGGTCAAACCGTCCATCCCGCCCAGCGTCACCCTGCGCACCCTGCTGCCCGCGGACGCCCTGCCCGTATACGGCGACGCCACCCAGATCCACCAAGTGCTGCTGAACCTGAGCACCAACGCCGTGCACGCCATGCCCGACGGCGGGCTGCTGGACGTGACCCTGGAAACGCTGGACCTTGGCGGCGACGAAGTGCTGCGCAGCTACCCGGAGCTGTCGCCGGGCCGGTACGTGCGCCTTTCGGTGGCCGATTCCGGCCTGGGCATGACCGCCGCCCAGCTGGAACGGGTGTTCGAGCCGTTCTTCACCACCAAGCCGCAGGGCATCGGGTCGGGCCTGGGGCTCAGCATGGTGCACGGCATCGTCCGCAAGCACGGCGGCACGGTGCGCGCTCATTCGCAGCCCGGACAGGGGGCGCGCTTCGACGTGCTGTTGCCCCTGCTGGACCCGGCGGGCGGCGCGCCGTCCGGCCCCGGCGGCGCCCATGGCCCGGATTTCGCCGACGTGCCGGGCACGCCCGGCCGGCAGCCGCTGCACGTGCTGGTGGTGGACGACGAGCACGACTTCCGCCAGTCCGTGGCGGAAATGCTGCACGCCCACGGGCACCGCTCCACCGGCACCGGCGACGCGGAGGACGCCCTGCGCCTGCTGGCGGCAGGGCGCTACGACGTGGCCCTGCTGGACCTGCGCATGCCCGGCCGGTCCGGCCCGGAACTGGCGCGGGCCATCCGCGCGCGGGGGTTCACCCTGCCGCTGGTGCTGTGTACCGGCAACCAATGCGACATCACCCCGGAAGAGCTGGAGCAGGCCGGCCTGACCCTGATCGGCAAACCGTTCACGGGCGAAGAATTATCGAAACACTTGCATGCATCGTTGAAAAAGGCGTAAAGACTAGGGGATGCCTGAAATCCTCATCATCGACGACGATCCGCTGGTGGCGGAAACCCTGGCCGACCTGGCCGAGGACATGGGCCACGTCCCGTTGCGCGCGGCGTCGCTGGCCGACGGACTGGCCCATGCGGACGCGGGCTTCGGCGACGTGGTGCTGCTGGACGTGATGATGCCCGACGGCAACGGGCTGGAAGCGCTGCCGCGCTTCGTGGCGTCCCCCGCGCGGCCCGAGGTGGTCATCATCACCGGCACCGACGCCGCGCAGTCGGCCGAGATGGCCGTGCGCAACGGCGCCTGGGACTACATCACCAAGGGCGCGCCGGTCAGCGCCGTCCGCCTGGCCATCCTGCGGGCACTGGAATTCCGCGGCGAAAAGCTGGCCCGCACGGCCCAGCAGGGGCGGCAGTTCAACCCCACCGGCCTCGTGGGCACCAGCCCGGCCTTCACGGACTGCCTGGACCTGGTGGCCAAGGCGGCGCAGAGCGACGTGCCGGTGCTGATCACCGGAGAAACGGGCACCGGCAAGGAACTGGCCGCGCGGGCCATTCACGAGAACAGCGACCGGGCGGGCCACCCCTTCGTGGTGGTGGACTGTGCCGCCATGCCCGAAAACCTGGCCGAAAGCGTGCTGTTCGGCCACGTGCGCGGGGCCTTCACCGGGGCCGACCGCGACGCCGAAGGGCTGGTCCGCCAGGCGTCGGGCGGCACCCTGTTCCTGGACGAGATCGGCGAACTGCCCCCCGTCCTGCAGAAGACCTTCCTGCGGGTATTGCAGGAACGGCGCTTCCGCCCCGTGGGGGGCCGACAGGAGGTGGAGTGCGACTTCCGGCTGCTGGCCGCCACCAACCGCGACCTTTCGGTGATGGCCAAGCGGGGCGAGTTCCGCGAGGACCTGCTGTACCGGGTGCGGGCCATGCACATCCCCCTGCCCCCGCTGCGCCAGCGGGAGGACGACCTGCGCCCGCTGGCCGAGCATTTCGTGCACCAGTACTGCGAGCGCAACAACCTGCCCTCGCGCATCCTGACGCCCGAACTGCTGCGGGCCCTTGGCGCGCACCATTGGCCGGGCAACGTGCGCGAGTTGCGCAACACCCTGGAAACCATGATCGCCTTCGCGGGCGACGTGCGCACCCTGTACCCGGTGCACCTGCCGGAGCATATCCGGGTGCGCCACGTGCGCGCCACGGCCGGAAGCATCCGGGCGGAGCAGGCCGAGGCCGATTCCCCGGGCCTGCCCCTGGCCGGGCTGTCCATTCCCACCTGGATGACCTACCGCGACGTGGCGCTGGAACGCGCCGCCGTGGACTATTTCCAGAACCTGCTGGCCTACGCGGGCGGCGACATGGGCAAGGCCCAGCAGCTTTCCGGCCTTTCGCGCGCGCAGTTCTACCGGTTGTTGCGCAAGCTGCGCTAGGGGCTGTTTCTAAATTGTCCTTTCGCCCGTTGGCATCGTCAAACTTCGCCTGCCATGTCGGTCGAATACGATAAGAGTATACTCCCTCATGGCAGGCTCGTTTTCCTCGCCAACGAACGAAAATCCTAAGGCTCTAGACCATCAGGTCTTTGTTTTTTGCTACCAGCCGTTTCATTTCGGCAATGAGTTGGGGCAGGGGCTTGTTGTAGCGCCATTCACATTCTTTGAGGTGTAATTCGAAGT
>NZ_JBAIYT010000046.1:0-27583 GCF_036763125.1 Nitratidesulfovibrio sp. 1201_IL3209 | reverse complement strand
GGTGAAGAGGAACTTCGAATTACACCTCAAAGAATGTGAATGGCGCTACAACAAGCCCCTGCCCCAACTCATTGCCGAAATGAAACGGCTGGTAGCAAAAAACAAAGACCTGATGGTCTAGAGCCAATACAAATACGGGGTGCAGGGGGCGATAGCCCCCTGCCCGCCGGAGGCATACAAAAAAATACGGATATCCCGCTCGCCGAAGGCGCACAAAAATCATCCACCGGCAGCAGGACACCCGTAAAGGAAACACGCATGGCCCGCGACATGATTCAGGAAAAGGTCTACGGCGCGGTGTGGCCCGCCGGTCAGGACATGCTGCGCGCGGCGGCCGGGGCCATCGGCGAGGAATGGGTGGAACTGGAGGGCGACCTTCTGCGCATCGCCTACGAAGGCCCGTACTGCGACGCGCAGAAACTGGCCGACGCCATCGCCCCGCACCTGACCCCGGCCTGCCAGGGCCGCATCGACCACATCGACATGGACGCCTGGCGGCTGACCCGCTACCGCATCGAAGGAACGGACATCAAGAAGTCCAGCGCCGGACTGAACCACGTGCTGGCGTATTCCGGGCATTAGCAGGATGGACGGGGCGCGGCGGACGCCCTGCCGGTCCCGCCTCCACCGCCCTGCCATCGTCCGTCCGCCTCGCGCCCGCGCCCGCTCCCCCTTCCCACCACCCGCCAATCTTTCCCCCGCGCCTTGCCCCCGCGTGCCCGGTGTGCCAAGATGGCGCAGGGTCCGTGGAGCCCGCCCCATTGTCCGGCGGCCGTCTGACGACCGTGTGGCGGCGGCCACGACCCACGGCGCACCCGCCATCACCGCAAGAAGGGAGGCACGCCATGCCGAGAGACGTCGAACTCGTCCTGCACGGGGAACCGGTCACCGAGGGCGCGGGCGTACGGCTGCGCCGCATGTTCGGCTACTTCGAGGCCCCCATGTTCGACCCGTTCCTGCTGCTGGACGACTTCCGCTCCGACCGGCCGGAAGACTTCATCAAGGGCTTTCCGTGGCACCCGCACCGGGGCATCGAGACCATCACCTACATCCTGCGCGGCGACGTGGAGCACGGCGACAGCATGGGCAACAAGGGGGTCATCTCCTCCGGCGACGTGCAGTGGATGACGGCGGGCAGCGGCATCATCCACCAGGAAATGCCCAAGGGCGACGCGCACGGGGCCATGCACGGCTTCCAGTTGTGGGCCAACCTGCCCGCCAGCCACAAGATGATGGAGCCGCGCTACCGCAGCATCACGGCGGCGGAAATCCCCGTGGCGCAACTGGCGCAGGGGGTGACGGCCAGGGTCATCGCCGGGACGGTGCATGGCGCGGCGGGACCGGTGACGGGGCCTGCGGCGGACATCGTCACCGATCCGGGCTACCTGGACCTGACCGTTCCGGCGGGCGTGACGCACGAGCACCCCGTGCCGCGCGGCCACACCGCCATCGCCTATGTCATCGGGGGAGCGGGGGCGGTTGCGGGGACGGCTGCGGGCAACACCGGCGATACCGCCGTGGCCGACCGCACACTGGTGCTGTTCCGGCGGCCGGACGGGGCGGAACGCGCGGAGGGGGAGGACTCCGTGGCCTTCCGCGCGGGCGGGGACGGCCTGCGCCTGCTGCTGTTCACCGGCCGCCCGATGGGCGAGCCCGTGGCCTGGCGCGGCCCCATCGTCATGAACACCGACGCGGAACTGGAAACCGCGTTCCGCGAGGTACGGGCAGGCACCTTCATCCGCCACCCGGCATCCGCCGGGCTGGACCGGTAGGGGATTTCACGGCGCATTCGGGTTCCATGGCCACGACCCGCCCCACCACCATGGCAGAGTGGGGGGACGGCACGCGCAAGGAGGCGGCATGACCACGGTTCACAAGGTACGCAAGGTGGGGCTCGCGGCGGCGCGGGCCTTCGTGGAGGCGCGCGCGGGCATCGTGCTGGACGTGATGGTGCCCGAGCATTTCGAGCAGCGGCACATTCCCGGCGCGGTGCAGGCCTGCGTGCACGAGGTGGTGTTCTGCGACGCCGTGGCCGCGCTGGCCCCGGACCGCTCGGTGCCGGTGCTGGTCTGCGGCGCGGGCGCGGGCTCGCTGGACGGGCGCATGGCGGCGGAAAAGCTGCTGCGACAGGGGCACACCGACGTGCGCTGGTTCGCGGGCGGGCTGGAGGCGTGGTGCGCCGCCGGGCTGCCGCTGGAGGGCAGCGCCCCCCATGCCCGGCCGGACGCCCATCCGCCGGTGGTCATGCCCGACGGCCGCCACGCGCTGGACGCGGCGGCCTCCGTCATCCGCTGGACCGGCCGCAACGACAACGGCGCGCACACCGGCACCGTGGACTGCGCCGGGGGCGCGCTGGCCTTCTCCGACGGGCGCGGGCAGGGCGGGCTGCGCATCGACATGCGCTCCATCCGGGACCGGGACATCGCCGACGACGCCCTGCGGCCGGTGCTGGAAGCCCACCTGGCCTCGGACGACTTCTTCTTCGTCACCCTGTTTCCCCAGGCCACGCTGGAGGACATGGTCCTGACGCCCCTGCGCGGGGCCACGGCCACCACCCCCAACTACCGGCTGACGGGGCAGTTCGCCCTGCGCGGCGTGCGCAGGAAGCTGGCCATGGACGTGGCGGTGCGACGCATCGACGATGCGGGCGGGCTGGCGCTGGCCGGGCACTGCGACCTGGACCGCACCCGCTGGGGCGTGCTGTACGGCTCGGCGCGGTTCTTCCGGCACCTGGGCTACCACCGGGTGGACGACGCCATTTCGCTGGACTTCCGGCTGGTGTACGCACCGCCGAGCGGCCCCTGACCGGTGGCCCCTGACCGGTGGCCCCTGACCGGTGCCCCCTGATGGTCGACCCCTGACGCGCGGTACCGACAAGCCGGAACGGTCCGCCACAGGTCGCGGGCATCCGGAACCGGCGGGCATGCCCGCCCGCTCAGCAGACCTCGTCCAGCATGTCCATGATGTCGTCCACGCTGAAGGGCAGCACGTCGTCGAAACAGACGCCCGCCTGCGCGCCGCTGCACCAGGCCACCCGGCCCTGAACGCCTTCCAGCGCGCCGGACAGGGCCTGCGGCACCTCCACCAGGCTCACCACCTCGCCGAAGGGCAGCCCTTCGGCCGCGCAGAAGGGGGGCAGTTGCAGCATCACCCCGCCCGCGCTGATGTTGCCGACCATGCACGGCACGTCGCCCGCGTCGCGGCGCAGGGTGACGAAGCAGGGGCAGTCCAGTTGCAGCCGGGGATAGGTGCGGCGGTCATCGCTCATGGGGTCTCCTTGCCGGATGGGGTGACGCCGGGGACGCCGCCCGCATCGGCGGAGCGCGCCCCGGTCAGGACGAAGCGCAGAAACTGTTCGGCCACGGCCAGTCCGGGGTTGGCCGCCAGCGCACGGCGCAGACAGTCGGCGGCCTTCTCTGCCCTTCCCGTCTCGTAATACACCCGCGCCAGGTTGAACAGGATGCGGTCTTCCTGGCCGCTCACGGCCAGGGCGCGTTCATAGTAGTATTCCGCCGCCGCGTAGTCGCCGCGCTTGCGCAGGCCGATGGCCACCCCGGCCACGCGGTTCTGGAAGTCGGGCGCCATGCGCAGTTGCGACATGCCCGCCAGCATGGCCCGCAGGTCGGGCACGTCGTGCGCGCGGGGCACCAGCCCCGGCCTGCCCCGCAGCACGGCCAGCAGGCCGTCCAGCACGCGCATCTGGTCGAACGACAGGGCCAGCGGGCTGTACCGCTCCACCGAAAAGGGCTCGTCCGCCGGCAGTTCGTCCATGTATGCGGCCAGCGCGTCGGCCGCCGGGCGGATGAACGTTTCGTAGCACTCCGTGTCTGGCAGGAAATGCTCGATGAAGTCCGCCTCGGGCAGGTTCTTCACCAGTCCCGAGGGCAGATGCGCGTCGGTCAGCGGTTGCAGGATGTACCGCCCCCCGTCCGGCCCGTCAGCCCCATCAGACTGACAGGCCACCAGCCAACGGATCTTCTGCGAAACGTCCCTGCTCGTGGTGCCCATGCCCGTGCGCTCGGTGCGCACCGAAACATACACCCCCAACACCTGCGGCACCATGTGCCCCCCTTTCCGTGCGGGACTGGCCGGATTGCCGGTCTGGCCGCTTGCCCGGTCTGGCCGGACACCCCGCGCGATCCCGTTTCTTCACGGGGTGATGGCATGGCGCGCCACGCCGCGTCAATGAGACTTGCGGGGGGGGGGGGGGCGGCCCGATGTCGCCCCGATGCCACCCTGATGTCGCCCTGACGCCACACTGACGCCGCCGGGACTCGGCCAAAGCCCGGTCCATGGCCTTCCGGGCTGCTCCCGGCGCCGCGCGAATACCCCGCGAACCCGGCCCAAACCCTTGGCGCGGAGCGGGAAATGATGCATAATGACAACGGACCAGCAGCCATCGGATGCCCCGCCCCCCACCGGCAAACGCTCGACATGCGCCGCCCCCGTCATCTGTCACGAGCGGACGCCAAACCGGGCCGCCCCTTTTCCGGGGCGCCCGCACGGCCCCGAAAGCCCCGCAGCCGCCGGGTAGCCCAGAAGGTTGTCATGACGTCCGAACAGTCCCCCGCCCCTCCGGCTCCCCCCGCTCCCCCTGCCCCGCCATCCAACTCCTCTCCCCCCGCGCCGCCCACCGCGCTGGGCGCCGACCACGTCTCCGCGCGCATCCACGCCAAGCTCTCCGACTACACCCGCTACAACTTCACCGCGCGGCAGATCTGCGCCTTCAACGTGTTCTTCGACCTGGCGCAGGAATTCGACGCCCTGCCCGACCTGTACGCCCTGGCCGTGCTGGTGCCGCGCATCCTGTTCGACATGCAGGCGGAACTGTACGTGCTCGACGCCTCGGGCAATCTGGTGCGGCGCAACCCGGACATGCCCCCGTTCGCGGACAATCCGCCCCAGCGCGACCACCTGGCGGAAGGGCCGCACACGCAGGACGGGCAGTACCGCATCCCCGTGCGCGGCCGCCATGCCGACCGGGAAAGCCTGCCCTTCACCCCCGTGGGCGACGTGCTGGGCATGATGGTGCTGCACCCTGCCGCGCCGCTCACCGGGCACGACCGCTTCTACTACGAAAAATACGCCAACCGCGTGGGCTTCCAACTGCACAACCGGCTGCTGCAAATGAAGAACCGCGAACATATCCGGTTCATCCGCAGCCTGGTGCACGACATCGGCCACAACGTCATCGTGCCCAACATGTACTTCAAGCTGCTGTTCCGGCAGTTGGAAGGCAAGATACAGGCCATGGGCGAACTGCGCGAAACCCTCAGCGCGGGCGGGCGCATGCCCAGCGGGCCGGAGGCCGAGGCCATCCGCCAGCTGGGCTACCTGCACGAACGGCTGGACGAGCAGTACCGCGAGATCTACCGCCACTTCCTGCAATCCAGCCTGTTTCTGGAAACGCTGTTGCGGCAGAGCCACTTCGACCAGGGGCACTACGTGCTCCAGAAGACGGAGGTCGACATCGCCCAGCGCGTGGTGGTGCCGCAGCTTGAGCGCTTCCGGTCGCGGCTGGAGGAAAAGGGCATCGAGGTCCGCATGGATATGCGCCCGGAATGCGAGCACGTGCGCGTTTCCGCCGACGTGGGGCTGATCAGCCAGGTGCTGGCCAACCTGCTGTCCAACGCGGTCAAGTACACCCGCCCCACGCCGGGTTTCCTCCGCCAGGCGGTGCGCTGCCGCATCTGCCGCGTGCCCGACGCCTTCGGCGCCGGACGTCACGGCGCGCGGGTGGAGGTGTTCACCACCGGCCCCGCCGTGTCCGCCGAGGACGCGCCCCACCTGTTCGAACCGGACTTCCGGGGTTCCAACACCCATGGCGAATACGGCACCGGGCACGGCCTGCACTTCGTGCGCGAAATCGTGGACCTGCATGGCGGCCGCGTGGGCTACGAAGCGCAGGAAGGCGGCAACGCCTTCTACCTTCTGCTGCCCTGCGACGCCCCGGCCCTGAGTTGAATCTTCTCCGTCCGGGTCCGGCCTGACGCGGGCTGGCCTGCCCCGGACCCCGCCAAGCCCCGGCCCCTCCGCCCTGCGGTGACGGACGCGGAAACGGGGGCGCCGCTCCCGCCAGGGGCTGACAATTTCGCAAATCCCCATCGTTTTTGCGCCGGGCGCGCACCGCCCGGCCTGCGCCAACCGCCCGCCATAAAGGGCGATATCCGCCCCCTGCGTGCCTTGCGTTTATGACGCAACGCCTCGAATTGAAACATTAATGTCAAAAGCGTCAGCCCACGGGTTGCCCGTACCCCTGTATTCTGCTACTTCGCAGGCGCGGGGCGCGTCGGCACATGCCGGCGCACGGGGGGCCGCCGTCCGCGCCTGCCCTTCCGGAGCGTTCCAGACCGCCCCAGACCGAACCGGGGAGCACCGTGTGATCAAATTCGACCATGTGCACAAGTGGTACGCCAGCGGACTGCATGTGTTGCAGGATATCACCCTGGAGATCAGGCAGGGCGAGGTCGTCGTCATCTGCGGGCCCAGCGGGTCCGGCAAGAGCACGCTGATCCGCTGCATCAACAAGCTGGAACCCATCCAGAAGGGCCACATCGTGGTGGACGGCGTGGACATCAACGACCCGCGCACCAACCTCACCATGCTGCGCGCGGAGGTGGGCTTCGTCTTCCAGCAGTTCAACCTGTACCCGCACATGACCGTGCTGGAAAACATCACCCTGGCCCCCCTGCTGGTGCGCAACACCCCCCGCGCCGAGGCCGAGAAGACGGCCATGGAACTGCTGGAAAAGGTGAACATTCCCGACAAGGCGGGGGCCTACCCCGGCCAGCTTTCCGGCGGGCAGCAGCAGCGCGTGGCCATCGCGCGCGGCCTGGCCATGAAGCCGCGCATCATGCTCTTCGACGAGCCCACCAGCGCCCTCGACCCGGAAATGATCAACGAGGTGCTCGACGTCATGCGCCAGCTTGCCCGCGAGGGCATGACCATGGTCTGCGTGACGCACGAAATGGGCTTTGCCCGCGAGGTGGCCGACCGGGTCATCTTCATGGACCAGGGCGTCATGGTGGAAGAGAACACCCCCGAGGCGTTCTTCAGCAATCCCGTCCACGAGCGCACCAGGGAATTCCTCAGCAAGATACTGACGCATTAGGGGCCGTCTCCTGACCAGGAAACGGCCCCTGGCGTTCCGCATCGTGACATTACGCGTTGACTGTTGAGCCTTTCTTGCCGTTGTCGGCCCGCCGTCCCTTTTGCCGAGGGGACCGCAGCCCCGCAAGGGGCCTGCCCGCATGTGCGGGGGCCGTGGGCAACCCAAAACAGGGAGAAGGATATGCGCTTGGTCAAACTGCTTGCACTGGCTTCGGTCCTCACCGTGCTGATGGCCTCCGTGGCCATGGCCGGTCCGGTCTTCGACCGCATCCAGAAGGAAAAGAAGATCCGCATCGGCATCATGACCGACTCCATCCCCGGCGCCTTCTACAATGAAAAGGGCGAATGGGGCGGCTTCGACTACGACATGGCCACCGAAGTGGCCAAGCGCATGGGCGTGGAGATCGAACGCGTCCAGGTGAACAACAAGACCCGCATCGCCCTGGTGCAGTCGGGCCAGATCGACCTTTCCGTGTCGAACATGACCCACACCCGCGAACGCGACAAGTCCGTCGACTTCTCGCTGACCTACTTCTTCGACGGCCAGAAGATCCTGGCCAAGAAGGGCCAGTTCAAGACCATCAAGGACATGGTGGGCAAGAAGATCGCCACCATGCAGGGCACCACGTCCGAAATCAACGTGCGCCGCGCCCTGAAGGAAGCGGGCGACCCCAACGCCGAAGCCAACGTAATCTCCTTCCAGAAGGAATCCGAGTGCTTCCAGGCGCTGCAGAACGGCCGCGTGGCCGGCTGGTCCACCGACGCCTCGATCCTGGTCGGCTACGCCGCCAAGACCCCCGGCCAGTTCGAACTGGTGGGCGACTTCCTGTCCGACGAGCCCTACGGCATGGCCATGCCCCAGGACGATTCCGCCCTGCGCGACGCCGTGAACGCCGCCATCCAGGACATGTGGAAGGACGGCACCTACAAGACCATCTACAACAAGTGGTACGGCCCGGGCACCCCGTTCGAAATGCCGCTGGCCGGCCAGATCGAAATGTGGCCCTAACGGTCCGCTACTGCTGAACATTGCGCGCAAGCCCGGCCCGTCCGGGCTTGCGCATTGTTACCGACCCGCGCACCAGCGCGCGGGCGGGCGGCAAGCCTGTGGCCGCGCGCCCGCACACGCACCACGACCACGCGCGCGCCGCCGTCCCCCGCACCCCGCCGGGCCCGGCGCGCCCTTTCCGGAACGGCACATGATCCGATACTGGCTGGAAAAGACCTGGGTCCAGAACGCAGTCCTCATCTCGCTGGCGGCGTTCGCCATCTACTATTGCGGCTGGGTCTTCGACTTCGGCTACGAATTCAAGTGGAGCATGCTCTTCACGCGCAACGAGACCTACGGCGTGGTCATGGGCGCGGAAATCCTGAAGGGCCTCGCCAACACGGTGCGCATCTCGCTGATCAGTTCGGCCCTGGCCCTGCTGCTCGGCACCATGCTGGGCCTCGCGCGGCTTTCGCTGTTCCGCCCGCTGCGGGCCACGGCCACCTGCGTCATCGAGTTCTTCCGCAACACGCCGCTGCTCATCCAGCTGTTCTTCTGGTATTTCGCCTTTCCGGCCATCCTGCCCGACAACGCGCGCGAGGCGCTGTTCTCCATCCAGTTCGAGTTCTGGTGCGCCACCATCGGCCTGTCCGTCTACACGGCCTCGTTCATGGCGGAAGTCATCCGCGCCGGGCTCCAGTCCATCCCCAAGGGGCTGCTGGAAGCGGCCTACTCCTCGGGCCTGTCCTATTTCCAGGTGCTGCGCACCATCATCCTGCCGCTGGCGTTCCGGGCCATCATTCCGCCGCTGGGCAGCGAGTTCCTGAACAACATGAAGAACTCGTCGCTGGCCATGGTGGTGGGCGTGGCGGAGCTGACTTGGCAGGCCCAGCAGGTGGAATCGCTGACCTTCAAGGGCTTCGAGGCCACCAGCGCCGCCACGGTGCTGTACCTTTCGCTGTCGCTGGTCATCTCGTTCATCCTCAACGGGGTGAACGGCCGCATGCGGCTGGATTCCACCCACGGCCGCTCCGCGCCGGTGCTGGCGGTGGACGCGCTGCTGGCCCCGTTCGGACTCGTCCGCCGCATGTTCATCCGGCCGGTCACCCGCGCCTTGCGAGCCCGCCGCCACTCGGCCGCGCAGACCACCTACACCCCGCTGGCGGCCATGCTGCACCAGTTCGGCGCCCACGCCGCCCGCGCCGCCGTGCTGGCGGGCAAGGGGCTGTTCGTGGCCGTGCTGGCCGGGCTGTTCTATTCGGTGGGCAAGGGGCTGTGGGGCTTCCAGTGGCACGTGGTGTTCGACAACCTGCGCGCCCTGCTCATCTGGCACTTTCCCGACGGGCGGCCGGACGAGATGTTCCTGGGCCTTGGCGGCCTTGCCTATTCGCTGCTCATGGCGGTCATCGCCATTTCGGTCAGCTTCTTCATCGGCCTGGCCGTGGGCGTGGGGCGTTCGTCGTCCAACCGGGTGTTCCGCATCCCCTGCCTGCTGTACATCGAACTGATCCGGGGCAACCCCCTGATCATCGTCATCTTCTGGGTGTACTTCTTCATTCCGGTCATGTTCGGCACCACGCTGAACGTGTTCTGGTCGGCCACCTGGGCGCTGACGGCCTTTACCGGGGCCTATCTCGCCGAAATCGTGCGCACCGGCATCCAGAACATTCCCGCCGGGCAGGTGGAGGCCGCCTACTCCACGGGTCTCACCTACCTGCAAACCATGCGCAGGATCGTGCTGCCGCAGGCGCTGAAGCAGATGATCCCGGCCATCGTGGGCCAGTTCATCGCCATCTTCAAGGACACCTCGCTGGCCTTCGTGCTGGGCGTGCTGGAACTGACCTTCGTGGCCCAGGGCATCAACAACCGCCTGATGATCCACCCCATGGAGATCTACGGCACGGTGGCCTTCTTCTACTTCATCTGCTGCTACACCATGTCGGTGTTCGCGGCGCGGCTGGAACGCAGGCTGTCGCCGGAAAAGGTCAGCCTGCGCATGTGACGCGCCCGGCGCACCGCCGCCGCCATGGCGACCAGGCCCCCTCCGTCCTTCCCCGGAAGCGACGCGGGGGCTTTCTCATGGGCCGGTCCGCGTGAACCGTGGGCGCGAACCGTCCGCGCATGCCCATCCCCCTCCCCGGCGGAAGCCCCGTGCAACGCGGTCCCCCCGTCCCCTTGCGGGAATGGCCAACGGCATGACCGCACAGGTTGTTCGCACAACCTCGCCGCGCACAACCCGCCGCCCCTTTTCAGATTCCCGTGGCGCATGTACAGTGCGGGGTGAATGTCATTGCTCCGGGCGCATCGGGCGCGGCGCGGCGGGCGGATTCCGCCGGGCCGTCCGCCCCGCGGCCCGGCCGGTCACCCCACAACGGCGGCGCCCCGCGCATCCACGGCACATCGCGGCCCATCACGGCTCATCACGGCTCATCACGGCTCATTTATGACGCGCCTGAACACCCTGCTCGCCCACCCGGACCCGGAAGTGCGCCAACGCCTGCGCCGCCTGCTGGCGCCCGTGCCCTTCCTGCGCGTGCTGGGCGAGGCCGCCGACGGCGACGAGGCGTGGGCTCTGCTGGACGCGCTGCCCTACGGGGTGTTCTTCACCGGGGTGGACCTTGGCGGCGAGACGTCCGGGCTGGAACTGGCCCGCCGCCTGCTGGGCCGCCGCGACCGCCCGGCGCTGGTGTTCATCGCCGAGGACGAAAAACTGGCTTTCGAGGCCTTCGACCTGGACGCCACCGACTACCTCATCTTTCCCTGCCCGGACGAACGCTTTCAACGCACCGTGGGACGGCTGGACCAGTTCCGCGCCCACTTCCGGCTGGCCCCGGAACCGGCGGCCCGGTGGCGCGAACCGCACCAGCCGTCGCACCAGATGACCGGCCAATCGCCCGGCCAATCACCGGACCAGTCGCCAGAATCGTCAAGCCAAGCACCGGACCAACTGGCGCAGGCGGCCCGGCAGGGCGGGGGCGATCCTTCCCGGCCGGAACCCGCCGACCAGGGCGCGCCCCCCGCTGCCGTTCGCCCCTCCGCCGTGCGGGCGGCCATCGCCTCGGGCGACATCGAACCCCTTGGCGGTTGGCAGGACGGCTGGCACGAGGAATGGCGGGACGACGCGCGCGATCCCGGCGACGACGGCCCCCCGGTGCAGACCCTGCAACTGGCCCTCGGCGACGAGGAGCAGGACAGCTTCCTGTCCGCCCTGGGTTCCGCCTGGGACTACACCAGCCGCTTCCGCCCGGTGGAAATCGGCAAGCTGGCCATCACCCAGGACGGCACCACCATCCTGGTGCCGTACAACGAAATCGTCTTCGTGGAGGCCTACGAGGACTACAGCTACGTGCACACGGCCACCGACAAGTACCTGACCTCGTACCGGCTGAAGGTGCTTGAAGGCAGGCTGCGGCCGCACCGGTTCTTCCGCGTGCACCGCAAGTATCTGGTGAACCTGGACATGGTGACGGAAATCGCCTCGGTGCCGGGCGGCAACTGCATGCTGCGCACCATGGGCCGCACCCGCATCGAACTGCCCATCAGCCGCAGGCGGCTGGGCGAACTGAAAGAGATACTGGGGCTCTAGCCATGCCGCGCCGCAAACATCCCGCACCTCCTCCCGCAGCGCCGGGCGCCCCGGCCGACGCCGCGCCCGGCATCGGCCCCGACATTTCCCCCGACGCTCGCCCCGCTCACCCCGTTCACGCTGACGGCACCCCGCCCCCGGCCGCCGTGCCCCCCGTGCGCGACCTGCCCTTTACCGGCGGCACCATCGACGCCCTGCTGCGCGAGGAACGCGTGTTCCGTCCCCTGCCGCAGGTGGTGGCCGGGGCCGTGGTCAACCCGCAGGACGTGGCCCGCGCCCGCGCCCGCGCCGCCGCCGACCCGGACGGCTACTGGGAAGAGGCGGCCGAGGAACTGGAATGGTTCCGCCGCTGGGACGCGGTGCACGACGGCAGCAACGCCCCCTTCCACCGCTGGTTCCCCGGCGCGCGCTGCAACATCGTGCACAACGCGCTGGACCGGCACATCGAGACCGGCACCAAGAACCGCCTGGCCCTGGTCTGGGAAGGCGAATCCGGCGATACGCGCAGCTTCACCTACTACCAGTTGTACCGCGAGGTGAACCGCCTGGCCAACGCGCTGCGCGGCCTGGGCGTGGGCAAGGGCGACCGGGTGGTCATCTACATGCCGCCCCTGCCGGAAACGGTGTTCGCCATGCTGGCCGCCGCCAAGATCGGCGCGGTGCATTCCACGGTGTTCGGCGGCTTTTCCGCCCGCTCGCTGCGCGACCGCATGGAGGACGCCCGCCCCGCCGTCGTCGTCACCGTCGACGGCTTCTACCGCAACGGCCGGGTCATCCCGCTGAAGCCCATCGCCGACGAGGCGGTGCGCACCCTGCCGCCGGACCTGGCCGCCGGGGTGCGCCACATGGTGGTGGTGCACCGCGCCCACGTGGAAACGCCCATGACCGAGGGGCGCGACATCTGGTACCACGACGCGGTGCGCGGCCAGCACCACGAGGCGCTCACCGAGATCATGGACAGCACCGACCCGCTGTTCCTGCTGTACACATCCGGCACCACGGGCAAGCCCAAGGGCCACGTCCACGCCCACGGCGGCTACATGGTGGGGGTGCACCGCACCATGCGCTGGGTGTTCGACGTGAAGCCCACGGACATCTTCTGGTGCACGGCCGAGCCCGGCTGGATCACCGGGCACAGCTACGTGGTGTACGGGCCGCTCATGGCGGGCACCACCACGGTGCTGTACGAGGGCCACCCCCTGTACCCCGAGCCGGGGCGGGTGTGGTCCGTGGTGGAACGGCTGGGCGTGACCATCCTGTACACCGCGCCCACCCTGGTGCGCATGCTGATGCGCCACGGCGCGCAGCACGTGGCCCGGCACGACCTGACCACCCTGCGCCTGCTGGGCACGGTGGGCGAACCCATCAGCCCCGAGGCGTGGCTGTGGTTCCACCGCCATGTGGGGCGCGGCCGCTGCCCGGTGCTGGACACCTGGTGGCAGACGGAAACGGGCATGATCATGCTCAGCCCCCTGCCCGTGTCGCTGCTGAAGCCCGGCTCGGTCACCCGGCCGCTGCCCGGCATCGAGGCCGAGGTGGTGGACGAGCACGGCCGGCCCGTGCCTCCGGGGCGCGGCGGCCTGCTGGTGCTGCAACGTCCGTGGCCCGCCATGTCCTGCGGGGTGTACAACGACGACGAAAGCTACCGCCGCCTGTACTGGGAACGCTTTCCCGGCTGGTACTGCACCGGCGACGTGGCCCGGCGCGACGAGGACGGCTACTTCTGGATCCAGGGCCGGGCCGACGACGTGCTGCTCATCGCCGGGCACCGTATCGGCACGGCGGAGATGGAAGCGGCCCTGGCCTCGCACCCCTCGGTGGCGGAATGCGCGGTGATCGGCGTGCCCGACGACCTGCGCGGCGAGGTGGCCAAGGCCTTCGTGGTGCTGGTGGACGACCACCCGCCGCTGGGCACCATGGTCAGCCCCGACGACCTGGCCGCCGAACTGGTGGACCACGTGCGGCGCGAACTGGGGCCGGTGGCGGTGATCCGCGAGGTGAGCTTCCGCGATGGTCTGCCCCGCAACCGCAGCGGCAAGATCATGCGCCGGGTGCTGCGCAGCGAGGAATTAGGCCGGGAGACGGGGGATCTTTCCACGCTGGAAGACGGATACGTGTAGATGAAGCCTGCGCAAGGGGCCTGTTGATGCAATCCCTCAGCCTATACCCGGCGTTTGCCGTCACCAGAGGCCGGAAAAATCGCGCAACGGGTCAAACCCGCGGCAGCCGCCATCTCTAGAAAAATCACGCCAAACTCTAAAGTTTTTCGAACCGGTTTTCCCTGCCTGGAAAACCGGTCTACAGTTTCTGGACATCGGACATCCGGCCCTCCCAAGGCCCGGAATGCGAACGCCGCCCCCACTCACATGGTCCGGGGCGGCGTTCACGTCATTGCGGCAACGCTGCGCACGTCGGCAGCGCCGTCACACCGTCTGGCGGGCCATGCCCGCGCCGGGCTACCCTTCCACCCGGCCCCGCCGCACCGTAAGGATGCGCGATGCCAGCGGTTCCAGCCAGTCGCGGTCGTGCGAGACCACGATGACCGTGGTGCCCCGCGCGGCCACGGCGCGGGCGGCGTCGGCGATGCGCACGGCGCTGTCCTCGTCCAGGCTGGCCGTGGGCTCATCCATCAGCAGCACGCGCGGCGCAAGGGCCAGCCGGGCGGCCAGGGCCACGCGCTGGGCCTCTCCGCCGGAAAGTTCGAACCAGCGGCGGCGCAGGAACACGTCCGGGTCCAGGGCCACCAGTTCCAGCGCCCCGCGCACAACATTCCGGGCGTCGCGCACGCCGCGCACGGACAGGCCGTAGGCCACGTTCTCGTACACGCTGCGGCGCAGCAGGTAGGGCTCCTGCAACAACAGGGTCACCGAGCGGCGCAGGTCGGCCGTGCGCGCGGCGGACAGCGGCCCCACCACCTCTCCCGCGAAGCGCAGCACGCCCTGGCTGGGCGCGTCCAGCAGGGCCAGCAGGCGCAGCAGGGTGGACTTGCCGCCGCCGTTGGGCCCCACCACCCCGGTGATGCCCCCGGCGGCGATGTCCAGCCGGGGCACGTCCAGCACGGTGCGTTCGCCATGGCGGCGCACCACGCCCTCCAACCGGTAGAGCGGCGTGTTGCAGCGGGCGCACGGCACGCCGGTGCACGGCCCGTCAGCGACACCGGGCATGGGGGCATCGGACATGGGGGCGCCGGAGAGTATTGGCGGCACACATCGGTTCTCGTGCCCGTTCATCGTCCCGCCCTCCTGCGCAGCGCCGCCAGCACCAGGTTCAGCAGCAGGGCGATGCCCAGCAGCACCAGCCCCAGGGCGATGCCCAAGGCGTAGTCCCCCTTGCCCGTTTCCAGCGCGATGGCCGTGGTGATGGTGCGGGTGTGCCACTTGATGTTGCCCCCCACCATCATGGAGATGCCCACCTCGGACACGATGCGCCCGAAGGCCGCCACCCCCGCCAGCATCAGGTGGTAGCGGGTCTCCCACAGGGTGGCGGTGAGCAGTTGGCGGCCGTCGGCCCCCAGGGTGAGCAGGGTCAGGCGCAGGCGCGCGTCGGCCTGCTCCACGGCCAGGGCGGTCATGGCCATGACGATGGGCACCCCCAGCATGGTCAGGCCGATGGACATGCCGGGAATGGTGAACAGCAGCCCCAGGTCGCCCAGCGGCCCCTGCCGCGACAGCAGCAGGTACACCAGCAGGCCGATGACCACGGTGGGGAAGCACAGCGCCGTGTCCACGGCGATGCGCACGGCCCGGCGGCCGGGAAAGTCGTGGTAGCCGATCAGAAACCCCAGCGGCGCGCCGATGAGCAGGCACGCGGCGATGGACATGCCCGACGCCGCGAGGGTGATCCACACGGCGGAGAAGGTTTCGGCGTCGCCCGCGGCCAGCAGGCGCAGGGCGGTGGCAAGGCCGTCGAGCAGATAGTCCATGAGTCGGTGGTCTCCTTGCAGGGACACTAAACGCAGTCCCGCCGCGCAGGCAACGACACGGTGACCGAACCGGGCGCGGCCCCCCTGCCGACGCGGGCCTGACGCCCCGCGCGGCCGCCACGCAAAGGCGGCGGAACGGCACCGCCGTCCCGCCGCCGGGCATGCGTCAGCAGCGCGCGGCTACTTGCCCGCGTTGGGGGTAAACAGCGGCTTGTCCATCAGCTTGAAGTCGGCGATGCGCTTCTGGGTGGAAGGGCTGGCCATCCACTTGGTGAAGGCGTCGGCCAGGTCGGCCTTGGCCGAGGCGCACTTGGCCGGGTTCACGGTGATGGAGCTGTACTGGTTGAACAGCTTCTGGTCCTTTTCCACCACGATGGCCAGCGGGCCGGGTTCCTTCAGGCCTGCCTCGTACTTGATCCAGGTGCCGCGGTCGGTGAGGGTGTAGCCGTTCTTTTCCGCGCACATGGCGATGGTGCGCATCATGCCCTGACCGGCTTCCACGTACCATTCCTTGCCTTCGGGCACGCCCGCGCCGGTGTCCTTCCACAGGCGCAGTTCCAGGGCATGGGTGCCGGACTTGTCGCCGCGGCTGATGAACGGGGCCTTGCCGCCGGACAGGGCCTTCATGGCCTCGGCCACGGACTTGCCCTTCACGCCCGCCGGGTCGGCCTTGGGTCCCACCATGACGAAATCGTTGTACATCAGTTGGGTGCGGTTGATGCCGAAGCCGTCGCCCACGAACTTGGCCTCGGCCTCGGGATCGTGCACCAGCAGCACGTCCACGTTGCAGCTGCGGCCCATTTCCAGCGCCTTGCCGGTGCCGGTGGCCGTGAACTTGAGTTCGATGCCCGTCTCCTTCTGGAAGGCGGGGGCGAGGTCGTCGAGCAGGCCGGTATCGGCGGTGCTGGTGGTGGTGGCCATCATCAGCACCTTGTCCGCCGCCATGGACTGCGCGGGCAGCAACACGGTGAACAGGCAAAGAACGAGAAGCAGACGACGCATGGGCATCCTCCGGGTTTGTCGGTTGGCGATGGGTGTCCGGTCTTTCACCAATGGACTTCATTGTTAGCAGCCCAAACAGTCACGAAACAAGTAGAAAACGTGCACAAGGATTGGCACCGTTCATCCGGAACGGCGACCTTTACGCACCCATAAAAACCGTTGATGCCTTTAAACAACCAAAATGCACCCAAAACAAACATGCTGAAAAAAACAGAACTGGGCGCTCACGAGCGGCTCCGCACCCGTCACCGGGCGCATGGGGGCCATGGCAGGGCAGGAAAAACGCCCCACCCCGGATTCCGGGCGGGGCGCGAGGGCCATCATGCCGCGCTGGCGGCGACGATGCACGGAGGACTATGACCGCCCGAGGACGCGTATTCGGGAAAACGCCCGGCTAGGGGCCGGGCCTCGCGGGGCCGCCCTCCTCCCCGCCGCCCGTTCCGTCGGCCATGCCGAACTCCACGAGCTTGCGGTACACCGTCTGGCGCGAAACGCCCAGCAGCCGGGCCGCTCGGGCCTTGTTGCCCCCGGCCCTGCGCAACGCGTCGGCCAGCAGTTCCGGAGTCAGGCGCAGGCGGCGGCCCGCCTCGGGACCGTAGGGGGCGGCATCCTCGCCCACGTGCCCGCCGGGCGTGCCGTCCGATTCGGCAAGCCCTGCCGGTCTGCCCGGTGCGCCCGGTGTGCCCGGTGTGGCGGACACCGGGGCCACTCCCCGCCCGGCAACGGGCAAGTCCACGGGCGTGCCGTCGGGGTAAAACCCCGAATGGGCCGCTCGTTCAGGGCCCACGGCCGAGCCCACTGCCGGACCCTGAGCCGGAGCGCCGGGCATCCAGGCCGGGCCAACCGGGCTGTTTGGGCCGACCGAAGGTCTTCCGCCAGGGTGGCCCGCCCCGGCGCGCCCCCAATCGGCCCCGTCGGCCCAATCGGTCCGGTCGGTCCGGTCGCCGGTCCATCCTTCGCCCGCATCCCCGGGCAGGTCCGTGTCGCAGGGGATGGAGCGCGGCACGGTGGCGGCCGGTGGGGCCACCCCGGCGGCGGCGCGCACTTCGGGCGGCAGCGCGTCCACGTCGATGACGTCGCCGCGCGAAAGGATGAAGCCGTGTTCCAGCGCGTGGCGCAACTCGCGCACGTTGCCCGGCCAGGAATGCGCCATCAGCGCCTTCAGCGCCGCCGGGGTCACCCCGGCCACGCGGCGGTGGAAGTGGATGTTGAACTGCTCCACGAAGTGGTCCACCAGCAGCGGAATGTCCGAACGCCTGTCGCGCAGGGCGGGCAGGTGCAGCTCCACCACCCGCAGCCGGTAGTACAGGTCCTCGCGCAGTCGGCCGGAGCGCACCAGTTCGGCCAGGGGCCGGTTGGTGGCGGCGATGACGCGCACGTCCACCTTCACGGTGCGCGTGTCGCCCACCCGCTCGAATTCGCGTTCCTGCAACACCCGCAGCAGCTTCAACTGCACGGCGGACGAGACGTCGCCGATCTCGTCCAGGAAAATGGTGCCCCCGTGCGCCAACTGGAACCGCCCCACCCTGTCGCGCACGGCCCCGGTGAAGGCCCCGCGCACGTGGCCGAACAACTCGCTTTCCAGCAGGTGTTCGGACAGCGCCGAGCAGTTCACCTTGACCAGCGGCCCCAGCGCGCGCGGCCCGCCCCGGTGCAGCGCCTCTGCCACCAGTTCCTTGCCGGTGCCCGATTCGCCGGTGATGAGCACGGTGGTGTCGGTCTGGGCCAGTTCGTCCAGCAGGTGGAACAGCTCGGACATGGGCGCGCTGCGCCCGATGATCTGGTTCATGCCCGCCCGGTGGCCCAAGGCCTCTTCCAGCCCCGCCAGGCGGGTGACGTCGCGCGCCACCAGCAGCGCCCCCAGGAATTCGCCCCCGCCGCCCGCCAGCGGCGCGGCCTCTATCTCGAACACCTGCTCCCGGCCGTCGGCCAGTTGCGCGGAAACCCGGCGTCGGCGCGAGGCCCGGCGCGCGCCCAGGGTTTCGTCCAGCACCGGCCGGAACAGCGGGGCGAACAGGCCCAACGCCTCGTCGAAGCGCCGCCCCGCCGCCTGGCGGGCGTCGCGCGCGCCGCCGGGCAGTTCGCGCGCGGCAAGGTTCATGCGCTGCACCCGCAGGTCGGGCGTCACGGTCACCAGCACGTCGGGCACGGCCTGGAACACGGCCTCCAGGTGCACCCGCAGATTTTCGCGCTCGGCCACCAGGGCGCGGCGCTCGTCGTCCAGGGCCTTGTGGCGCAGGGCCGTCCGGGCCGCCTGAAGCACCTGTTCCTTGTCCACGGGCTTGATCAGGTACTGCTCCGCCCCTTCCGACACCGCCCGCACGGCCGATTCCACGCTGGGCCGCCCGGTCAGCAGGATGACCGGCACGAAGGGGCAGCGCTCGCGCACGACGCGGGCGAAATCCAGTCCGTTCTCGCCGCGCAGCACGATGTCGGTGACGACCAGGTCCGGCGGGCCGCCGTTGGCCGGTTCCAGCGCGCGCAACGCCTCGTCCAGGCTGGCCGCCGTGACCACCACGTGCCCGTCGCGGCGCAGGAAGGCCGACAGGGTGAAGCGGATGCTCTCCTCGTCGTCAACGAGCAGTATCTTCGCCATGGGCGACCTCCCCACCGGGGCTGGCGTTGCACGGTGCTTCCGCCTCTGCCGGGGCCTCCGGCAGGACCACCACGGCGCGGGCGCCCGAGGCCCCGTCGCTGTCCAGCATCAGCGTGCCGCCGTGGCTCTTGATGATGCCGTAGCTGATGGACAGGCCGAGCCCGGTGCCCTTGCCCTCCGGCTTGGTGGTGAAGAAGGGCTCGAACACCCGGTCCAGCACCGCCGGGTCGATGCCCGTGCCGGTATCCGCCACGGTGACGCACACGCACGGGCCGCTCACCGTCAGGCGGCCGCCGGGCCGCCGGGCGGCGCGGCGCTCGGGGATGCATACCCCCTTGCAGCGGTCGTCCCCGGCTTCGAGCGGCGCGCCCGTGCGCGCCCCTCCCCCGGTGCGGCCCCCCCGGTGCGGCCCCAGCGAAGACCGCGCGGCCGTCAGGGTCAGGTGCTTGGGCCGCCGCGCACCGTCCGGCGAGGGGGCATCCGGCGGAGCGGCATCCGGCTGAACAGCATCCGCTGGCCCCGTGGAGGACGCCGCGTTCAGGGCGTGGTGGGCGTTGGCCAGAAGGTTCATGAACACCTGCTGGAGTTCGCCGGTGCGGCCCACCACCATCAGCGGCGTCTCCGGCAGGTCGAGTTCGATGACCACCCCGTCGCCCTCCATGTGGGTGCGGGTGAGGGCCAGGGCGTCGTGCAACACCTCGCGCAGGTCCACCCGCGCGTCGGAGTCCCGCCGGTCGCGCCCGAAGAACAGCAGGTTGCGCACGATGCCCGCGATGCGCTGCCCCTCGCGCAGGATGCGTCCGGCCAGCTCGGGCTGCGGCTCGTGGCGCATGCCCCCCTGCGCGGCCGCGTCCGCGTCGTCCAGCATCAGCTGGGCACAGTTGATGATGCCGTTGATGGGGTTGTTGATCTCGTGCGCCACCCCGGCGGCCAGTTCGCCCAGGGCCGCCAGTTGCCCGGCCCGCACGGCCTCGGCCCGCAGGCGGTGCAGTTCGGTCTGGTCCTCCACCACGCCCAGCCCGAACAGGGGCAGGTCGTCGGTGCCCCAGACCACCGTGGAGGCCACGCGGCACAGCCTGATCTGGCCGTCGGGCCTGCGCACCCGCACCTCGAACCGGGCCACGCGGTCGCGCTCGGCCCGGTTGCGCTGCATCTCGTGGGCCAGCGGTTCGCGGTATTCCGGCAGCACCAGGTCGAGCACGTGGGTGCCGCGCATCTGGCCCAGGGTCAGCCCGGTGATGGCGCACAACGCCCGGTTGGCCTCGATGACGTTGCCCGCCGCGCTGGTGTGCAGAAGGCCCACGGGCACGTCGTCGTAGATGCGGCGCAGCAGCCGTTCGTGCCTGCCCAGCGCGGCCTCGTGGGCATGGACCATGCGGTCCTTGTGTTCCAGGGTGGCCTGCAGTTCCTCTTCGGCCCGGCGCTGGGTGGTCACGTCGTGCACGTACACGGCGATCTGGGCCACCCGCCCCCGCGCATCGTGCACGGGCACCAGGTGGTGGCGCAGCACGCGGCCGCCGTCCCGGTCCTCGAAGCAGCCGTCGCGCCCGGTGGCCGCGCAGCGGGCCAGTTCCACCCGGCGCAGGGCGGCCATCTCCGGCGGCATGTGGGTGAACACGCTCTCGCCGGTCATGTCCTGCCCGTCGCGCCAGGCGTGGCGCGACGCGGCGCTGTTGTGCGCCACGATGGTGCCGTCCGGCTCCATCAGGAAGGCCGCCCCCGGCGCCGCGTCCAGCAGGGCGCGGCGGGTTTCGCCTATCTCGCGCAGGGCCCGGCGGGCGTTGACCGCCTCGGTGATCTCCACCCCCACCAGCAGCGCCCGGCACACGATGCCGCTGCCCGGCAGGCCGCGCCCCGCCAGGGTGATGTTGAAATGCCGCTCGCCCGCCCGGCCGGTGACGACCAGTTCGCCGGTCACGCGCTGCTCGCCGGCGAAGGTGCGCGCCAGCAGAGGGGCCAGTTGCGCGGCCACGTCGGCGGGCACCAGTTCCTCCAGCCTGCGGCCGCGCGCCTCCATGCGCCAGACCCCGAACAACGCCTCGAAGCCCCGGTTGACCATGCGCGCCCGCCCGTCGGCATCCGCGCACAGCGCCAGAAGGGGCACCGAATCCAGCAGCATGTCGGGGGTTTCGGGGTCGGCATCCAGGGGCAGCAGGCGCGCCTCGGCCTTGCGCAGCCGGTGGCGCAGCACGGCCACCTCGGCGCGCAGGCGTTGCAGTTCCTGGTCCGGCGCCAGTGCGAGGGGCGCGGCGGGCTGGGGGAACAGGTCCTGCCGGGGCACTGCCGCCCCGGCGGACATGCCGCCGCCCGCCGACTGTTCAGCACGGGCAGCGCGGGCGGGACAAACCGAATTGGCAGAATTGGCAGAACTGGCCGGACTGATCGAGTTGGCCGGACTGGCCGGGCTGGCCGGACTGCCCAGACTGGCGGACACGGGCGGTTCCACCGTGCCGGGGGATGCCTGCGGCGCGCCCCCGGAGCCGGGAGGCGTGCCGGTACGGGAAGCGGCGCGCTTGGGCATGGTCTACTTGCTCACCCACAGGGAAAAACGGTTCACCCGGTCGTGCAGCCGTTCGCTGACGCTGCGCCCGAACATGCGGCGCATCAGGGTATCGGGCAGTGCCGTGCGGCGGCCCACCGCCACCACGGCGAACCTGTCCCGCTCGGCCACGCGCAGGATGGTCTCGGCCTTGTCGGCCCTGTCGGAGCAGTCGCGGTCGCGCACCATCAGCACCCGGATCCGGGCCTCGTCCACGCCGTTGGCCAGCACGGCCTCGCGCGCGGCGGCGATGGCCTCTTCCCCCGACATGCACGAGCCAAGGCCGGAAGCATGGCCGGACGTATCGCCGCACGCGCCGTCCGGGCCGTGACCGGCCCCGTTGCCCGGCTCGCGCCCCGGCTCCCGCCCCGACTCCCGGCAATGCAGCAGGGTCACGGTGTGGTCCTCCGCGCCGGGGGTGTTCAGCATGAACCCCACGTGGTCGGCCATGCGCAGGTTTTCGCCGGAACCGTCCACGCACAGCAGCACGCCGGACAGGCCCGGCTCCGGCTGGTGGCACACCCACAGGGGAAAGGCGATCTCCTCGCCCAGCAGCCCGCGCGAAACGCTGGTGGTGTAGGTCTGCTCCAGCCAGCCCAGATAGCGGCGGCCGGAGACCACGGCATCGTACAGGCCCCGGTGGGCTTCCTCGACGATGTCGCGCACCACGCCGAACTGGCGGGGCACGGCGCGCGTCTCCACGTTCTCGGCCGCAAAGCCGTGCTCAACGGCCCAGCGGCGGGCCCGGGCCAGCTGTTCCATGCCCTGGCGCATCTGCGCGTCGGACAGGATCACCTCGCCAAGGCCGGCGGTGTAGGCGTCGGGCACCACGTAGAACAGCGTCAGCCGCAGGGCAGTTTTGCAGCGGAAGAATCCGGCCACGAAACGCAGGTTCCACGATTCGCCGCCGTCTCCACCCATGGTCAGCAGCAGGTGGCGCTCCATGGCGGACCTACTGGAACAGGTAGCCGTAGCGGACCGAAATGCCGTCGGTGCGCTCCGCGATGTGGGCCACCAGGTCTTCCACGGTCTCGGCAGTCACCACGCCCACCTCGCGGGCAAGATAGTGACGCAGCGTGCCCTCGCTCTGCGAGAACACCCAGACCACGGAATAGGCCGAGCCCACGGCGGGCCGGGACGGGAATTCCGGCGTGGTGGAAAGCAGCACGCGGATCTTGGGGGCGTCCTTTTCGGACAGCACGAACAGAGAACTGGCGTTGAAGACATCCTTCAGGCGGAAGGCCAGGCGCGCCCCCAGGCTGTCGGTGCCCTCCAGTTCCACGGCCACCTGCACGGCCCGGTCCACGTTGGGGGCGGGCTTGTCGGCCACGGCCTTGGGCGCGGCCTCGGCGGCCAGCGCGGGAGAGACGCCGACGACTCCGGCGAACAGGGAGGACTGAGGAAACTGGGGGAACTGGGGGAACTGGGGGAACAGTGCGGCGGCGATCAGGAACAGCGAAACGGACAGCAGCAGGGGCGCCCATGGGCGCGGCTTGGATGCGGGCGTGCGGAGCGGGAACGGGCGCGGCATGACACAACCTCCTTGCGGTTCACGGATCATCCCACAAGGGTAGTCGCTGCCGAAGCATTTAGCAAGACGCGCTCCTTGCCGGCACCCGCATGAACAGTGTGGCCACCAGCGAACACCCCGCCAGCGCGGCCCCCAGATAAAACGGAATGCGGAAGTCCATCATCCACAACATGCCGCCCACGGCGGGCACCACCACCGCCGCCACGTGGTTCACCGCAACGCCCACGGCCATGCTGGGGGCGATGTCGGCCGGGTCGGCGATCTTCTGGAAGTAGGTGCGCACGGCCACGATGAAGTTGAAGAATATCTGGTCCAGCACGTACAGCAGGCCCACCAGCCAGCGGTCCTCGACCACGGTGTAGGCCAGGCAGATGCCCCCCAGCGACAGGCATTCCAGCACCAGCAGCCTGCGTTCGCCCACGGCGTTGATGGCCTTGCCGATGAGCGGGTTCAGGAACCAGTTCACCGCGTTGTTGAGCATGAAGAACAGCGTCATCTCGCGCACGCCGAATTCGAAGCGCTCCACCAGCAGGAAGGCCGAGAACACGATGAAGATCTGCCGCCGCGCCCCGCCCAGCAGGGTGAGCAGGTAGAACAGCCAGTAGCGTTTGCGCATGACCATACCCCGCCGCTGCACCGGCAGGCCCTTGGCCCTGGGGTCTTGCGTCAGCGCCCACAGCCCGGCCAGCACCGCCAGCCCGCCCGAGATGGCGAACAGGCCGGAAAAGGGCAGCACCCCGGCGGCAAGGAAGATCACCGAGCCGATGGCCAGGTTGCCCCCGGCGTTGAGCCCGCGCAGCCGCCCGATGACCAGCGGCGCGGTGCGCACGTCGAAGTACTGGAGGATCAGCGACTGGTTGGTGGTCTCGAAGTAGTGGAAGCCGAAGGACATCAGCATGGTGGTGAACACAATGCCCCCGAACGACGGAAAGAACCCGGCGGCCATCACCCCCACGCCCAGCATGACCACCGAAAGCGCGGCCAGGCGGTGTTCGCGCAGCACCAGCAGCAACAGGATGACCCCGATGGACAACAGGCCCGGCACCTCGCGCAGGGACTGCACCAGGCCGTTCTGCGCGCCGGTCAGGCCTGCCTCGTGCACGGCGAAGTTGGTGTAGAGCGTGCTCCACCCCTGGTACCCGATGGCGTTGGCCAGGGTGAGCACCAGCAGAAAGACGTACATGGGCCGGTTGGGAATGGTGGGCAGGTCGGGGATGCGCTGCACGCAAGGCTCCTGCGGGCGGAACGGAAGAGGTCGCGCCGGATGGGGGGCGGAAAGGGTGCCGATGCGGGACGGGCGCCCGCGCACGGGGATGAGCCGGAAGGTGTGCCCTAGGGGCTGTCTCCTAACTTAGGATTTTTGCTCGTTGGCAAGGAAAACGAGCTCGCCATGAGGGAGTATGCGGCAGCCGTTATACGAGTCTTCAAGTATTACGGATGGCGACCGCATCGCGCTCTTAATCGTATTCGACCGACATGGCAGGCGAAGTTTGACGAAGCCAACGGGCAAAAAGACAAGTTAGGGACAGCCCCTACGCCCGCGCGTGGATACTGTCAACGAAGCGAGCGCGCACCGGCGAACCGCTTGCGGGCGCACGCCAGCCCGCGCAGGCCGGGCCGAGGAGGGCCGAGGAGGGGCTAGGGCCGGAGCGGAGAGAGGGGCGCGCGGAATGGCACGCCGGGATTACCGGTCGCCGAACACCTCGGCCTCGAACCAGTACAGTTCGGTGCGCCCGTCCTTCCAGGCGTCCCGCCAGACGCCGGGCGGCAGGCCCGCCTTGCGGCAGGTCTGGGACAGGAAGGTCTCGCGGTCCCAGCCCCATTCCACCGGCACCTGCGGCAGCAGCACCCCGGAGCGGAAGCCCTGGCGCACCAGCAGCCCGTGCCGCCCCACCCGCACCAGGGACGGGTCGGGGCAGCGGGTCAGGGGGCCCAGCACCGAGATGTCCAGTTCCAGCCCGGACATCTCGACGGCGGTCACCGGCGGAAAGCGCGGGTCCTCGAAGGCCGCCGCGCGGGCCATGCGGGCCACGGTGAGGTACAGCGGCCCGTCGCCCACCATGGAGCCGATGCAGCCGCGCAGGTGGCCGCCCTTCTTGAAGGTGACGAACGCCCCCAGAGGGCGGTGCAGCACGCCGGGGGGCGGCGCGGGCACCCCGGCGTCATCGGGGGCGTCGGACCCTTCCGGTTCGTCGTCATCCCCGGCCAGGCGGCACAGCACGGCCCAGCGGGCAAGGTCGAGCAGCCATGCCCGTTCGGCGGCGGACAGTTCCAGCCGGAACGCGCCGGAATCGGCGCCAGCGGCGTCAGCGGCATCGGGGGTATCGGGGACATCGGAACCATCGGAGGGCGCATGAGGCGCGGGCATGGGGACTCCCTCGCGCACCACGGGGGCGACACCATGCCGCCCGGCAGTGGCCGCGCGGGTTCATGGTGCCAGAGCCCGCCCGGCCCGTCCACAGGAACGGCGGGACGCGGGCATGGCGGGACGCGGGGCTGGCGGGGCATGACGAACAGGTGGCGCGCGGGGGGCAGGGTACCCCACCCGCCGCCCGATGGACTTTCCCCCATGGCCGCTATAAGCTCCGGGTCATCTTTCCCCGCAAGAGGTCACATGGCGCATCCCTCTCACGGCAACGCACCGGCCCCCGGCACCACGCCGGGACACGGGGACGTACCGGGCCGACGCCCGTGGCGCGTCACCACGGCCACGGCCGTGACGGCGGGCGTCGCCCTCGCGGGGCTGCTGGTCCTGCTGGTCCTGCTGGTCTTGCCGCGCGAGCCGCGCACCGTGCGCATCGGCTTTGCCGGCCAGTTCGAAGGGCTCATGTCCGACCTTGGCGTGCAGGGGCGCAACGGCGCGCAACTGGCCGTGGAACACCTGAACGCCTCCGGGGGCGTGGCCGGGCGGCGTCTGGAACTGGTGGCCGAGCACGACGGCGCCACCCCCGAGGAAGCCCGCGCCGCCGTCGCCCGCCTGCTGGCCCGCGACGTCCGGCTGGCCGTGGGGCACATGACCAGCGGGCAGACCGTGGCCGCCCTGCCCCTGTGGGAAGCCGCCGGGGTGCCCCTGATCTCGCCCACCACCAGCGCCCCCTCGCTGGAGGGCAAGGAGGACGGCTTCTTCCGCGTCATTCCGGCCAACACCGCGTGGGCCGTGGCGCTGGCGGCGTACGCCCGTTCCACCGGGCTGCGCGAGGTGGCCGTGGTCCGCGAGACCGCCAACGCCCCCTTCTCCGCGCCCTTTGCGGAGGCCTTCGCCGCCCGGTTCCGGGAACTGGGCGGCACCGTGGCCGCCGACCTGCCTTACGCCGCCACCGACCGGCGGGAATTCGCCGAAGCGCTGCGCCGTGCCCGGCAGTCGGCCGCATCGGGCGTGCTGCTGGTCTGCCCGGCGCGCGACGTGGCCATGGCCGCGCAGGCGTTCCACCGCGACGGGTTCTTTCCCGCGCTGTACAGTTCCTCGTGGGGCTACACCCGCGAACTGATGCTGGCGGGCGGGCGCGACGTGGAAGGCATCGTCTTCGCCCACGCCTACGCCGCCGACCTGGACGACGAGGCCTTCCGCACGTTCCAGGCCGCCTACGCGGCCCGCTTCGGCTGGATGCCCAACTTCGCGGCCGCCTTCGCCTACGAGGCGGTGATGGTGGCGGGCGACGCCCTGGCCCGCGCCGGGGGCGACCCGGCCGGACTGCGCAGGACCCTTCCCGAAGTCGGCAGCCTTACCGGCGTGCTGGGACCCATCAGCCTCGACCGGTACGGCGACGTGCAGCGCCGCCCGTTCATCCTGACCATCCGCGACGGCGAATTCGCGACACTGCAATGAGCACAGCCCCCACGGCCACCACCAGCCAGCCCCGCGCCACGGGCCCGGACCCCGCCCCCGGCCGCGCGCCCCGCTCGCTGCGCCGCCTGCTGCACACCCGGCTGCTGGTGTGGCTGGTGCTGCTGGGCCTGTGCATCCTGGCCTTCGCGGGCACCTTCACCTACCTTGGCCGCAAGGCCGACTTCGAACGGCAAAGCGCGCTGCTGACGGCCACGCTGGCCCGCTACCTCGAAGAGCACGTGGACAACGCCGCCCTGTCGCTGGCCCGGCTGGCCTCGGCCCTGCCCTCCTCGCCCTCGCCCGCCCGCGTGGCCGAGGAACTGGGGCGGCGGCGGTCCACGCGCCAGTATTTCGCGGGCTCTAGACCATCAGGTCTTTGTTTTTTGCTACCAGCCGTTTCATTTCGGCAATGAGTTGGGGCAGGGGCTTGTTGTAGCGCCATTCACATTCTTTGAGGTGTAATTCGAAGTTCCTCTTCACCCC
>NZ_JBAIYT010000045.1:0-28613 GCF_036763125.1 Nitratidesulfovibrio sp. 1201_IL3209 | reverse complement strand
AGGGAAAAGCTGGGGGAAAGCCGGTGGAGGGAGGACGGGAAAAGACAGGAAAGCCGGGAGGGCCGGTGAAAAACGGGGCGGCGCGGAAAACGCGGTGCGCCACTGTCCGGCAGGGGCAGGGGCGGAGACCGGGGGGCCCACGGGGCGGGCGGGGCCGGGGGGGGGGGCGGGGGGGGGCCGGGGGGTGGGAGGAACCACCTTTTCCAAAAGGTGGTTCCTCCCTCCCCCGGTTCTGTTTTTACATCATCTCTTCCAGAATGATCCTCGCGGCGGCGTCAGCCGCGCCGGGGGGGCCGCAGCGGCGGCGCAGGTCGGCCAGGTCGGCGCGCACGCGGTCCAGTTCGCCGGGGGTATCCAGCCAGCGGGCGGCATGGCGGGCCAGCACCGCGCCGTCGGCGTTCTCCTGCAACAGTTCGGGGAACACCTCGCGGTTCAGGACAAGGTTGGGCAGGCTGACCCACCTGACCTTCACCAGCCGCTTGCCCAGCCAGTACGAGAAGGGCGACACCCGGTAGGCCACCAGGGTGGGCACGCCCAGCAGGGCGGTTTCCAGCGTGGCCGTGCCCGAGGCGGCCAGCAGCAGCTGGCAGGTGCGCAGGGTGGCGTAGCGGTCGTCCGGCGGTTCGACGGTCAGGGGCACGTCGGCGGGCCACAATGCGCGCAGGGCGTCCTCGGTGACGTTGGGGGCGCGCACGCAGTGGAAGGACAGGCCGGGGTGGTCTTGCAGCAGCAGCCGGGCGGCCTTGCCGTATTCCGGCATCAGTGCCTCGATCTCCTTGCGGCGGCTGCCGGGCATCAGGCCGATGCGGCCGGGCGCCGGGGCGATGGCGTCCAGCCGTCGCCAGTCCATCATGTCCAGCAGCGGGTTGCCCACATAGTCCACGTGCATGCCGTGGCGGCGGTAGAATTCCACCTCGAAGGGCAGGATGCAGATCATCCGGCGGATGTGGCGGCGGATGAAGTTCACCCGCCCGGTGCGCCACGCCCAGATCTTGGGGCTGATGTAGTAGTGCACCGGAATGCCCAGTGCGTGGGCGGCCCTGGCGATGCGGAAGTTGAATTCCGGCGCGTCGATGAGCACCACCGCGTCGGGCCTGCGCGCGGCCAGTTCCGCCTTGATGCGGCGCAGCATGCCGAGGATGCGCGGCAGGTAGCCGAGCACCTCGGTGATGCCCATCACCGACAGGTCTTCCACGCGCAGGATGGCGTCCTGCCCGGCCGCGCGCAGGTGCGGGCCGCCCATGCCGATGCAGCGCAGCGCCGGGTCGCGGCGGCGCAGGGCTTCCAGCAGGCGGCCGCCGTGCATGTCGCCGGACAGTTCGCCCGCGTTGATCCACACGGTGCGCGGCGCGGCGTCGGCCGGGTGGACGTCGGGAGTGATGGCGTCGGGTGTGGTGGCGTGGGGTATGGACATGGCCTGCGGGGGCGCGCCTACGCGCCCTGCCGGGCGGGAGCGGCCGGGGCGGGCGTGGGCCGCAGCCGGTCGTACAGCCGGATGAGCAGCATCACCACCACCATGGAGAAGATCAGCCGCGCCCACAGGGTGCCGCCCAGGTGCGCGCCGATGAGGGCCATGAGCAGGGTGTCCTCGATGAGCGCGTGCGACAGGCCCATGAGCGACAGCGAACTGAACACGTCGCGCGGGGGCACCTTGCCGCCCTGCACCTCGTGCACGATGAGCCCGCCGCCGTAGGCGATGCCCATGCCGAGGCCGATGATGGTGATGGTGGCGGCGTTGTCGCCGATGCCCATCAGCCGCAGCGCCGGGCGCAGGCAGGCGTTGAGCAGTTTGGTGATGCCCACGGCGTCCAGCACGCGCATCAGGCCCATCAGCGCCAGCACGATGCCGAACACCGAGATCAGGTTGCGCGCCTCGTTCCAGGCCCAGGCGGCCAGGGTGGCCGGGGCCTCGCGCGGGGCCCAGAGCATGACGGCGGGCTCGGAAAGGTAGCCGGTGGCGTCGAAGAAGGCGCGCATCAGCATGCCGCACAGCAGCGCCCCGCCGAAGCGCAGCACGATCTGGGTGGTCATGTTCAGGCCGCACTGCTGGGCGATGCGCCCTTCCACCAGCACGTTGTGGGCGATGAGTGTCATGGTGGCGAAGGTGGTCACCTGGGCCACGGTCAGCTGTTCCATGCCCGGCAGCAGCCCGGCGTACACGAACAGGCCGCTGTAGATGTTCACCAGCATGCTGGTGGCCCACGACAGGCCGAGGTCGGCGGGCAGGCCCACAAGGCCCATGACGGGCGACAGCGGCAGGGCCAGGTAGCGCACCAGGTCCAGTTCGGTCAGCACCTTGACCACGATGATGATGGGCACCATCACCTTGACCAGCGTCAGCCAGACGTGGAAGGCGTCCCTGGTGGTGCCGCATGCGGCGCGGGCGAGGGTGCGGAGGTGTTCGGCGGGCGGCATGTCGTATTCCCTGGGGTGTCCTGATCGTTGGCGGCCGCTGGCCGAAGTGCGGTCTGCCCGCGCGGCGTCATGCGTCGTGCGTGCCGGGCAGGCATTCCTTGTAGATGTAGTCACGCAGGGCTTGCGGCCACGGGCGCGGGGTGATGCCGGTCACCTGGGTGAAGCGCGAGGTGTCCAGCACCGAGAAGGGCGGACGCTGGGCCTTCTGCGGATAGTCGCGCGAAGGAATCGCGTGCACCTTGCAGGGCAGCCCGGCCAGGCTCACGGCTTCCGACGCCAGTTCGCACCAGCTGGCCTGCCCGGCGTTGGCCAGGTGGAAGATACCCGTGGCCCGCAGTTCGGCCAGTTTCACGCTGCCCGCCGCCAGGTCCAGGGTGTAGGTGGGCGAGCCGATCTGGTCGTGCACCACGCGGGCCTCGCCCTTGTCGTGGCAGATGTCCAGGATGACCTTGACGAAGTTGCGGCGGCCCGGCCCGAACAGCCAGGACGTGCGCACCACGCAGGCGTTGTCCGGGCACTGCTGGAGCACGGCCTGTTCCCCGGCCAGCTTGGTGGCCCCGTAGACGGACGCGGGGTCGGGCGTGTCGTCCGGCGTGTAGGGCGCGCCCTTTCTGCCGCTGAACACGAAATCGGTGCTGAAGTGCACGAGGTGCATGGAGGTGCCGCGCACCATGCGCGCGAGGCACGTGGGCAACTGCCGGTTGAGACGGGTGGCGTCTTCCTCGCGCTCTTCGGCCAGGTCCACCTGGGTCCAGGCCACGGTGTTGAAGATCACGGCGGGCTCGGCGCGCTCGATGAACGAGGCCAGCGCCCCGGAATCGAGCACGTTCACCTCGTCGCGCCCGGTGGGCACGGCGTCCCAGCCGGATTCGCGCAGCACGCGCACCAGGGCCTGGCCGAGCAGCCCGGTCCTGCCGCCGAGCACCAGCGCCTTGGGGCGCGGGCTCACAATCGTTCTCCGTACCAGCGTTGCATGAATTCCCTGTACGCCCCCGAGGCCACGCTTTCAAGCCATGGTGTGTTGGCCCGGTACCAGGCCACGGTTTCGGCCAGGCCGCGCTCGAAATCGTATTCCGGCGCGTAGCCGAGTTCCCGCGCGGCCAGCGAAAAGTCCATGGCGTAGCGGCGGTCGTGGCCGGGCCGGTCGGTGACGTGGCGGATCAGGCTTTCCGGCTTGCCCACCAGACGCAGGATGGCGCGCACCACCTCGATGTTGGGGCGCTCCGCCGCGCCGCCGAAATTGTACACCGCGCCGGGGCGGCCCTTTTCCAGGGCCAGCAGCACGCCGCGGCAGTGGTCGTCCACGTGGATCCAGTCGCGCACGTTCAGGCCGTCGCCGTACACGGGCAGGGTTTCGTCGCGCCCGGCCCGGCCGATCATCAGCGGGATGAGCTTTTCCGGGAACTGGTACGGCCCGTAGTTGTTGGAGCAGCGGGTGACCACCACCGGGTAGCCGTAGGTCTCGAACCAGGCGCGGGCCATCAGGTCGCCCGCCGCCTTGGAGGCGGAATAGGGGCTGTTGGGGGCCAGGGGGGTGGATTCGGTGAAGCGTCCTTCCGCCCCCAGGGTGCCGTACACCTCGTCGGTGGAGACGTGGACGAAGCGGGCCACCCCGGCGTCGCGCGCGGCGGCGAGCAGGGTCTGCGCGCCCAGCACGTTGGTGAGCACGAAGGGCGCGGGGTCGTCTATGGAGCGGTCCACGTGGGTTTCCGCCGCGAAGTTGACCACCGCGTCGATGCGGTGGTCCTTCAGGATGCGGCGCACGGCGACCGCGTCGGCGATGTCGGCGCGCTCGAAGAAATAGCGGGCGCCGCCGTGGGTCTTTTCGATGTCGGCGAGGTTCAGCGGGTTGCCCGCGTAGGTCAGCTTGTCGAGGTTGACCACCGTGACGTCGGGGCGGCGGTCCATGACGAGACGGACGAAGTTGGTGCCGATGAAGCCGCAACCGCCCGTAACGAGTAGGCGCATCATGTCTCCGTGATGGTGACGGGTGTGCTGGGGATGACGCCCGGCAGGGCCGGGCGCAGGGGTGAATGGTACAGGCAGCGGCGGGGCAAGGTCAATATGGCGCGGCGGACGCGCCGGGGGTGCCGGGCGGAGTGGACGCCGTGCATCGTGCAGAAATAACTTGCAATGTTCTGCCGTCATGCGTAGCCTGCACCGTGGCGCTTCCCGCCGTTGCGCCGTGCGGCATGGCCGCGCGGGGGCATCCCGCACGCACGGCCCGCACGGCCCGTACCGCAACTACCCGCTGGCAATCCCCACGGCAGTCCACATGAAGAAAGGCATCCTTCTCGCCGCGTTCGGCTCCGGAACCCCGCAGGGGCAGTCCACCCTTCGTCTGTTCGACGACCGGGTGCGGGCGCTGTTCCCCGGCGTGCCGGTGCGCTGGGCGTTCACCTCGGTGGTCATGCGCCACCGGCTGGCGGCCGCGCGCAAGAAGACCGATTCCGTCCACAAGGCCCTGCGCAAGATGTGGTTCGAAAAGTACACCCACGTCGCCGTGCAGTCGCTGCATTCCATCCCCGGCGCGGAATATGCCGACCTGCTGGCCGACGTGGAGGACATGCGCGGGACGGGGAACGCCGGGCGCGCGGCGGGCGGGGGAAGCGGCGACGCGGGCCGCGAAGGCTTCTTCCGCGAAGGCTTCGTCCGGGCCACCGTGGGCGCGCCCCTGCTGGATTCCGACGACGACATCCGCCGCGCCGCCGCCGCGCTGCTGGCCCACCTGCCGCCGGAACGCGTCCCCGGCGACGCCTGCGTGTTCATGGGGCACGGCACCTGGCACGAGGGCGAATCCCGCTACGGGACGCTGTCCGCCCAGGTGCGCGAGCGCGATCCGCTGGTGCACATCGGCACCATGGACGGGGACTGCACCATCGACGACATCCTGCCCCGACTCGCGGCGGCCGGGGTGCGCCGGGCGTGGCTGCTGCCGCTGCTTTCGGTGGTGGGGCGGCACGCCATGCTGGACATGGCCGGCGACGCGCCCGACTCGTGGCGGTCGCGCATCGAGGCGGCGGGCATGGAATGTGTGCCCGTGCTGCGCGGCACGGCCGAGTACGGCGGCTTCGTGGACATCTGGCTGGACCACCTGGGCGTGGCCTTCCGCGCGCTGGACGCGGAAACGGAACCGGTCGCGGACATGGAGCGGGCCGGGGAGTGACCCTTGCCCGCCGAGCCGCGCCTCCCGATGATTCCCCGATGATTCCCCGATTATTCCCTGACGTTCGCGCCGCGTTCCGGCCCCGCCTCCGCCCCTTTCTCCGGCGTCCGGCCCGCCCGCGCTGGCGTTCGGGGCCGAAATCGGCTACAACGCCACGGAACGACACCATTTTGCAGAACACCGGAGTATTCATGATGTTCCGTTGTCCCGGCCGCCGCTGTCCCGGCCACCGCACAGTCGGCCACGGGGCGGCATCGGCGCCCCGTCATAGCGCATCCCGCCATGCGTTTTCGCTCGCCGTGCCGCGCGCGCTCGCGTCGCCGTGGCGGATTCTGTGCGGTCTTGCCGTCGTGGCCGCCGTGCTGTGCCAGGCCGTGCCGGGCCATGCCCGCCGCGCCGAGGCCGTGTGGGGCGAGGGGCAGGTCTCCAAGACACGCGCCCAGGCGCAGGGCGAGGCCTTCACCAACGCCGTCACCGACGAGGCCCTGGACATCCTGCGCGCCCCCCTGTCCGAGGCGCGCCGCGCCGCGCTGCGCGAATACCTGGGCACCGTCATCGGCGAGGTGGTGCGCGGCTACAGCGAACTGGGCATGACCCAGGTGCAGGGCGGCACCCGCCTTGCCGTGGACGTGGACGTGAACCGCGACATGCTCAAGGACCGGCTGCGCCAGGTGGGCGCCTACTACACCGCCGAAGAGCCCGTGGCCATGGTACTGCAACTTTCCGGCGCCTCGCCCGAGGTGGCGGAGCGCGTGAGCAGGCTGCAACTGTTGTACGGGGTGGAACAGCGCGCCGGGGCTTCGGTGCGCGTGGCCCTGCGCCCCCAGAACAAGGTGTGGTACGGCACCCTGGATGCGCCCGAAGGCTCCACTTCGGCCGACGGGGCCAGCGTGGACGATGCGTGGCTCGGGTTGTGGGCGTGGTATTTCTCGCACCGCCAGGTGGCCGGGGCCGCGGCGGGGCAGCAGGCCGTGCTGCGGGTGACCGGCTGGCTCACCGCCGACAGCGTGGAAGCCTTCGACCGGGCCCTGCACGACTGGGACCGCGCCCTGCAAAGCGCGCAGTTGCAGGACGTGACCATGCGGCCCGGCGGGCTGGCGGCCACCTGGAAGCTGGTGCTGGTGAACCGGGTGGAACTGGACCGGCGGCTGGACGAATATCTTGCGCCGCGAAAGCTGACGCGGGAAGTGCTTCAGTAGGCTGCGGCCAAATTGTCCTTTCGCCCGTTGGCTTCGTCAAACTTCGCCTGCCATGTCGGTCGAATACGATAAGAGTATACTCCCTCTATGGCAGGCTCGTTTTCCTTGCCAACGAACGAAAATCCTAATTTGGCCCGGCTCGCCACCACGCTTCAAGTGGGGTTGAAATCGGGGCCGGTTTTTCGAGGGTGTGGCTTGCTGGGGCGGAAACGAAAGAAACCCGGCGGGCATGCCGCGCCGGGTTCCGGAAAAATGCCTGTCGGGCGCGTGGCCCGGTTACGCCTGCTTGTCGTCCTTGTCGATCTTTTCGTTCTTCTTGCCCGGAGTGATGTCGATTTCATCGGGCTCGCTGGTGGCCCGCTTGAAATTCCGGATGGCACGCCCGAGCCCGCCGCCGATTTCGGGGAGCTTGTTGGCCCCGAACACCAGCAGGACCAGAACGAGAACGACCAACAATTCCTGAATGCCGATGCCGAACATATGCATGCCTCCGTTAGTGATGCCATGCATATACACATCGGGTACACCCCGGTCAAGGCGCGCAACGCCGGGTGATGGCCTGTGTTCCAAGGTGGTTGCGCACACTTCAATGAATGGAGCGATACATGCGACGCATCGTTGTCATAGGTTCCGGTGTGGGGGCGGGCAAGCTTGCCGCGCGCGTCAAGCGGCTGCTGCCGGGGTGCGAGGTGAACATGATCATGCCCGAAGCGGGCCCCAAGGGCGACGCTGTCGGCGGCGGGGGCGGCGGGCCGTTTGCCGCGTGCCTGGCCGCCCGGCGCGCCTCGCGCGCGCTGCTGGCCGCCCGCGAGGTGGGCGTGCTGGACGCGGCCGAGCTTTCCGTCGATCTCGACGCCAGCACCGTCATCGCCGGTTCCAGCCGGGGCAGGCTGGCCGTGCGCTACGACCAGTTGGCCATGGAGATCGACGCCACCCCGCGCATTCCCCGTGCCCTGCGCGGCGCGCCCAACGTGTTCGCCTGGCCCGGCGCCGACGTGGCGGGCCTCGACGGCCTGCTGGCCGAACGGGTGGCCGCGGGCGCCTGCCGCACCGTGGTGGTGGGGCAGGGGGCCGAGGCGCTGGAGGCGCTGCGCCTGGTGCGCGCGGCCGGGGCCACCCCGGTGTGGGTGCGCACCCGCCCGGCCGCGGGCGATGCCGCCAACGCCGTGGACGCCGACATGTGGCGCCACGCGGCGCGCATGGCCCGCCGCAACGGCGTGGAAACGGTGAACTGGACGGGCGTGGCCATGGAGCGCATGGGCGCGCTGCCCGCCGGGGACGGCGGATTTGCCGCGCTGGTGGCCGTGGCCCCCGACCGTGCGGACGGAACCGGCGGCCCCGGTGGCACGGACCTGCGCGTGGAAGGCGATCTGTTCATCTGGACCAGCCCGCTGGTGGTGCAGAACCCGGCCCTGACCCTGGACGGCATCAGCCTGGACGATACCGGCCGCATCGACGTGGACGGCTGCCTGCGCACCGGCGCGCCCGGCGTGTACGTGTTCGGCACCGGGGTCGGCGTGCAGCGCATGGCCCCGGATGGCGGGGTGGAGCAGGCCGCCGCCGTGCCCGCCGAGGTGCCGGGCCTGGTCCGCGCCCTGGCCGACCACCTGGCCTCCATCGACGCCACCGGCGCCGACGTGTCCCCGGCGCGGGGCGTGGCCGCCTGCCCCGCGGGCGATCTGGCGGCGGAACTTGCCGGGTCCGGCGACCCCGATATGGCCGAACTGGCCGACGCCCTGGGCGACTGCCCCTGCCGCCTGCCCGCCCTGGGCGCCGTGCACGCCGAAGGCCCCGGCGTCACCGTGGCCGCCGTGGGCCTTGGGTCCGCCGCCTGTGCCCGGGCCGAGGTGGAAACAGAGTTTTCCGTGTACGCCACCCCCGCCGCGACCGGCAGCCCGAAGGGCTCATCGGATGACGACGACGAATCCGGCGCGTGGGGCGGCCTGCCCGCCGGGCATGCCGTGAAGCTGCTGGCCGCCAGGACCGGCGGCGCGCTGCTGGGCGCGCAGGTGGCGGGCCGCGACGCGGAACTGTGCGCCGCCGTGGTGTCCGCCGCGTCGCTGGCGCTGCGCGCGGGCATGCGCGTGGCCGACCTGGCCCAGGCCGAACTGCCCGGCGCGGCCGGTGAACTGCTGCGCCGCGCGGCGGCCGTCCTGGCCAACAAGCTGGCTGGCCGCTACTTCGGCATCACTCCGGACGAATTCATCGCCTCGCGCGAGGCCGGGGCGGAATTCTTCACCCTGGACCTGCGCAGCGCGCCCGACTGGCGCGCGGGCCACGTGCCCGGCGCGTACAACATCCCCCACACCCAACTGCGCAAACGGTTGCAGGACGAGGTGCCCCGCTTCATCCCCATCGTGCTGGTGGCGGCCACATCGGACGCGGCGTGGAGCGTGGCCTGCATGCTGGGCGCCCTGGGGGCCACCGACCTCTACGTGCTGGACGGCGGCATGGCCTTCTGGCCCCACGCGCTGGAGACGGCATGACATTCGAAAAGCCCGGCAAGGGGGGCAAGGCCCCCGGCGGGCCGAGCGGTTCGGCCGCTTGCGGCGCGTCCGCCAGTTCAGGCGGGCGGGGCCGCGTCATGCGGCTGCCCGGCATCCGCTGCCGCTTCCACGAGGCGGGGCACTGCGCCGTGGACGAGACCATGAACCCCGGCCTGAACGAGGACTGGCGCTGCGGCGAGGAACAGCGCATCGTCCGTGCCTACGACCATTTCCTCGAACAGGCGGATACCTTCGACCTGTCGTCGGAGCAGGCCACGGCGCTGTGGGAGCGCCGCCTCGCCACCATACCGCCGCCCGGCGGGCTGTGCGCGGACTACACGCCGCCCCCGTCCTGCCCATCCTGTCAGTCCTGTGCGGACGGCGGGTGCGACGAGGCGGACTGGCTGGACTGCACCCACTTCCGCGAGGGGGTGTGCGTGCTGCTGCTGCCCCGCTGCGACGGCATCTGCGAACGGTTCCAGGGGGCGTGAGCGGCCGTGGCGCGCCGCGCCTGCCGTTCACGCGCATCAAGTGACTTCAAGCCCATACCGATGGTGACCATGCACAACGCATCCGAACATCCCGTGCTCTACATTCCGCTGCTGCACCGCGAACTGGCCCCCGCCTGCCTGCCCGAGGGCGTGCGGTTCCTGTCGGCCGGGCTGCCCGCCGCGCCCTCGGTGGCCGGTGGTGCGCCGCAGGCCGGCCCGTCCGCTCCCGCCGTTCCGGCGTGGCGTTCGCCCCTGTTGCCGTTGTCCGAGGCCGAGGCGCGGGCCTGTCTGGCCGAACTGCTGGACTTCGGCCTGAACGTGGGCTCCGGCCCGCACGGCGATCTGGCCGCCATGGTGGCCGCGCTGGAAAGCGCCCACGACGAGGCCCCGTTCTCGCTGGGCCGCTCCGAACTGGCCGCGCTGGAGAAGTTCGCTTCCGGCGGGGCGGACGGCGGGGCCGCCCCCGGTTCCCCTGATGACCCGGCCCAGGCGGAGCGCAACCGGCGCATCGCCGCGCAGAAGACCCTGATCCTGGCCTGGCATCTGGAAGAGCGCGTGCGCGAACTGGACGCCCTGAAGGAGAAGTTCTCGCGCAGCCGCGAAAGCCTGGCCGACATCCTGGGCGTGGAGGCGGACGAGGAACTGCGCGAACTGCCCGCCCTCGACCCCTATTCCGCCATGCTGCCCGGCAGCGGCGCGGACATCATCGGCCCCTCGTGGCGGGTCATCGTGGAGAACATGGGGCCCTTCCTGCCCGACGGCGCGGTGCTGTTCACCTGCGACGCGGAGATCGCCGCCACCCTGCGGGACGGCGGCGCGGCCTTCGCCCCCGTGACCGCCGCACAGGCCACCGCCCTGTGCCCCGCTTGGGGCGCCAAGGTGGCCAAACTGGTGGTGCACGCCCGCCTGCCCCTGTGGCAGGTGGCGGGCCGCCCCGGTCCCGATGGCGCGCGCCCGTGGCTGGACCGCGTGTTCGACGTGGTCTGTTGCGGCAAGTGTATGAAGGGATAGGTTTTTTGTAAGCCTCCGGCGGGCAGGGGGCTGCCGCCCCCTGCACCCCCCTTTTATCCCCGCTCATGTTACGTCTGCGCATAATAACCGTTGCAGCTACAGGTGTGGTGGGGTTTCAGCGCCCGGTTTTTGAAACCGCCGGTGCAAGATATTTCGCGAGGTTTTCGTGTATCCAACGGTTCATCGCATCCGGCAACTGTTTCCCAGGGGCCTCAAGGGCATCATCTTCGATTGCGACGGCGTGCTGTTCGACTCGCGCGCGTCCAACATCCACTACTACAACCTCATCCTCGGCGCGCTGGGCCAGCCGCCCATGTCCCGGCAGGATGAGGACTACACCCACATGGCCTCGGTGGGGCAGTCGCTGGCGCGCATCGTGCCGCCCGAGCTCATGCCGAAGCTGCCCGAGGCGCGCAGGCGCATCGTCTACCGGCGCGACATCCTGCCCCTGCTGGACCCGGAGCCGGGCCTGATGGAACTGCTGCGCTGGCTGCGCGACGCGGGCTTTCGCCGGGGCATCTGCACCAACCGCACCACCACCATGGAATACGTGCTCGACCACTTCGGCATGGCCGAGCTGTTCTTTCCGGTCATGACCGCCGCGCGGGTGCGGGCCAAGCCCCACCCCGAGGGCCTTTGCGCCACGCTTGACGCCTGGGGCCTCGCCCGCGACGAGGTGGCCTTCATGGGCGACACCATCGCCGACGAGGAAACCGCCCGCATGGCCGGGGTGTGCTTCTGGGCCTACCGCAGCCCGTCGCTCACCGCGCGGCTGCACCTGGACGACTTCTGGATGCTGCGCCGCGTGCTGGCGGAATACCTGCGCCTGGAGAACGGGCGGCAGGGCGGGCAGGCTGCCGGGCGGGAGTGCCCCCTCCGGTAGGCTGGCCGCCCGCGAGCCGTCCGCCAGGGTCGCCCCTGCGGAATGCGCCTGCGGAATGCGCCTGCGGAATGCGTCCGGCGAAAGGTGTCCGGTGGACAGCGCCGCGCACCCGGTGCGGGAGTAACCACTTTTTGCTTGATTCTTGTCGCGGGTAAGTGGAAGTATCGGTGTTACGGTCGCCCCCCAATTCCGGGGTGCGCTCAACCGGAGGGTTCATGTTCGTTTTCTCGAATCTCCTTATCGGCGTGGCGCGCGTGTTCGATGCCGTGCTGAACCTGTATTTCTGGATCGTCATCGTTGCGGCTGTCCTTTCGTGGGTCAACCCCGATCCCTACAATCCCATCGTGCGCATCCTGCGCAACCTGACGGAGCCGGTGTTCTACCGGGTCCGCAAGTGGATTCCGTTCACCTACGTGGGGGGGCTCGACCTGTCCCCGGTGGTGGTGCTGCTGGCCATCCAGTTCATCAACGCCGTGGTCATCCAGTCGCTGTACCAGTTCGCCGTCACCATGCGATAGGGGCGTCACATGTCCGTGAGCCGCATAGATCTGCTGAACCACAGCTTTTCCAAGTCCCTGCGGGGCTACGCCACCGACGAGGTGGACAGGATGATGCAGGAGGCCGCGGATACCCTCGGCCGGCTGAGCGAGGAAAGGGCCGCGCTGGCCGGGCAGGTGGCCCAACTGGAAGAGCGCCTTGCCGAATTCAGGGAGCGGGAATCGACGTTGCGAGACACGTTGATGACCACCCAAAGGGTCACCGCCGACCTCAAGGCCAGTGCCCAGAGGGAGGCGCAGCTGATCATCGACGCTGCCCATTCCAAGGCGGAGAACCTCATCAATCAGGGGCAGCTCCGCCTTGCGCGCATTCAGGAGGACATCGCCGAGGCCCGCAAGGTCAAGGCGCAGTTCGAGATGAAGGTGCGCGCCGTGGTGCAGCAGCACCTGCGCATGCTGGACATGGCCCGCGAGGACGACGAGGAATTGGAGGCCGCCGCGGCGCGCATCGCCGGGCGGCAGAAGGGTGGACCGGCCTGAGGCCGGCCGCCCCGAATGGGCGGCCCCTGCCGGGGAAGGGCAATGGGCGGTCCTGGTGCGGGCGGTGCCCGGCGCGCGCAAGAGCGGGTGCGAGGGCACGGCCGACGGAAGGCTGAAGGTGCGCCTGGCCGCACCGGCCGTGGACAACAAGGCCAACAAGGCGCTGGAGGACTTCGTGGCCTCCGCGCTGGGAATGCGCCGCAACCGCGTGCGCATCGTGTCCGGCCATACGGGCCGGTTGAAGAAACTGATCGTCGAATCGGATGTGGAGCCCAGCTGGGGCCTGCTTGGCACATGTGGGAAAGGACAACCCTCAACGCCATAGGAGAAGAGTTCCATGGAACCGAAAGACAACGCGCTCCTGGAAAAGTACGCCGCCACGGATCCCGAACTGAAGGCGCTATGGGATGAGCATATTCTGTTCGAGAAACAACTGGAGAAGATCGAATCCAAGTCGTTCCTGACCCCTGCCGAAGAAAAGCAGGCCAAGGAACTGAAGAAACAGAAACTCGACGGAAAGACCCGGCTCCACGCCATACTGGACCGGTACCGCGCCTTGGAGGGCTAGATGGAACTGAACGGGGCCCGGATTCTGCTGGAATGCCTCAAACGGGAAGGCGTGGACGTGCTGTTCGGCTATCCCGGCGGGGCCGTCATAGACATCTATGACGAGCTGCCGCGGCACGACATCCGGCATGTATTGGTCCGGCACGAACAGGCGGCGGTGCACGCCGCCGACGGTTTCGCCCGCGCTTCGGGCAAGGTGGGCGTCTGTCTGGTCACTTCCGGGCCGGGCGCCACCAACACCGTGACCGGCATCGCCACGGCCTATGCCGACTCCATTCCCATGGTCGTGCTCACGGGGCAGGTACCCACCCCCCTCATCGGCAACGACGCCTTCCAGGAAGTGGACATCGTCGGCATCACCCGCCCGTGCACCAAGCACAACTATCTGGTGAAGGACGTGCGCGACCTTGCCCGCGTGCTGCGGCAGGCCTTCTATCTGGCCCGCTCCGGCAGGCCGGGTCCCGTTCTGGTCGACTTGCCCAAGGACGTCATGCAGGCCAAGACCGAATTCGTCTGGCCCGAAGACGTCAAGATGCGCAGCTACAACCCCACCTACCGGCCCAACCTGAACCAACTGCGCCGCGCGGTGGAGGCGCTTATCGAGGCGAAGCGCCCGCTGTTCTTCGCGGGCGGCGGCGTGGTCATGTCCGACGCCAGCGAAGAGCTGGGCTGGCTGGCCCGCACCCTGAGCATTCCGGTAACCTCCACGCTGATGGGCCTTGGCGCCTTTCCGGGCGACGACCCGCTGTGGCTGGGCATGATCGGCATGCACGGCACCTACGCGGGCAACAAGGCGGTGAACAACGCTGACTGCATCGTGGCCGTGGGCGCGCGCTTCGACGACCGGGTGACCGGGCGCATCTCGGCCTTTGCGCCGGGCGCGCGCATCGTGCACATCGACATCGACCCCACGTCCATCCGCAAGAACGTGCAGGTGGACATTCCCGTGGTGGGCGACTGCCGCAAGGCGCTGGCGGGCATCCGCGAGATAGCCACCACCCGCCTTGCCGAAAAGGACTGGGCGACGGCGCACGAGCCGTGGCTGGCCCAGGTTTCCGCCTGGCGCACCGAACAGCCCCTGACCTATGTGAAAAACGGCTCCATCAAGCCGCAGCAGGTGGTGGAAACCATCTTCTCCATCACCCGGGGCGACGCCATCGTCACCACCGAGGTGGGCCAGAACCAGATGTGGACGGCCCAGTTCTTCACCTTCCGCAAGCCGCGCACGCTGCTCACCTCGGGCGGGCTCGGCACCATGGGCTACGGCTTTCCGGCCGCCATCGGCGCGCAGTTCGCCTTTCCGGACAAGCTGGTCATCGACATGGCGGGCGACGGTTCCATCCAGATGAACATCCAGGAACTGGCCACCGCCGTCTGCAACAAGCTGCCCATCAAGATCGTGATCCTGAACAACGGCTACCTCGGCATGGTACGCCAGTGGCAGGAACTGTTCTACCAGCGCAACTACTGCGCCACCTGCATGGAGGCGCAGCCCGACTTCGTGAAGCTGGCCGAGGCCTACGGGGCCGAAGGCTACCGCATCACCGAGGCGGGCGAACTGGAATCCACGCTGCGCGCGGCCTTCGCCTCGCCCCATACCGCCGTCATCGACGTGCGGGTGGAACGCGAGGAGAACGTGTACCCCATGGTGCCCGCGGGCGCGGCCCTGGACGAAATGCTGCTGGTGTAGGGAGGGCAGCCCATGCGACATGTGCTTTCCGTTCTCGTGGAGAACGAACCGGGCGTGCTGTCCCGGGTGGCGGGGCTGTTCAGCGGACGCGGCTTCAACATCGAGTCGCTGAACGTGGCCCCCACGCTGGAAGAGGGCGTTTCGCTCATGACCATCAGCACCAGCGGCGAGGAGCAGATCATCGAGCAGATCGTCAAGCAGCTGCGCAAGCTGGTGACGGTGATCAAGGTGGTGGACTTCGAGGGCATCGCCGCCGTGGAGCGCGAGATGATGATGGTCAAGGTGCAGGCCGACGACGCCCGCCGGGCCGAGGTGTTGCGCATCGCCGACATCTTCCGCTGCAAGGTGGTGGACGTGAGCCTGAACGACCTGACCCTGGAAGCCACCGGCGACCACGGAAAGATCCAGGCCATCCTGAGCCTGCTGGCCCGGTTCGGCATCAAGGAGATCGCCCGCACCGGCACCGTGGCCATGCGGCGGTCCATGCAGCCCGAGAACGCATGACCCCGGCGGGCGCCGGATGGCGGTGCCTTCAGCCGGAATGGTTCGGGATTTTCACGCGCGGCGGCGGGCGGTACAACGCCTTCCGCCGCGCGTCCTGCAAGACGGGGGGAACGCGTCGCTGATTGAACAAATATTCAATCAGCCGCGCCCCGGCGACCCATAAGGGGTAGCCTTCCGCCGCCGAATCCGGTATCGCAATCCATTGCGGCAGCGCTTTCGCTGCCTACGGTGGCAAACCCGCGAGGGTGCCGGGGCCGCTCCCGGCGCCGGGCGGGGTCTTCATACACCGCAACCGTCATTCGAGGACGCCGCACCCGTGTGCGGCAGGGAGTAGATGATGAAGGTCTATTACGAACAGGATGCGACACTGGAGGTCCTGAAGGACAAGACCGTGGCCATCATCGGCTACGGCAGCCAGGGCCACGCGCATGCCCAGAACCTGCGCGACTCCGGGATCAACGTCGTCGTCGGGCAGCGTCCCGGCGGGGCCAACTACGAACTCGCCAGGGAACACGGCTTCGCGCCGCTACCCGTGGCCGAGGCCGCAGCCAAGGCCGACCTCATCATGATCCTACTCCCCGACCAGGTACAGGCCGCGGTCTACGAAGCGGAAATCAAGCCGAACCTGAAGCCGGGCGACGCGCTGCTGTTCGCCCACGGGTTCAACATCCACTTCGGCCAGATCGAGCCCCCGAAGGACGTCGACGTGTTCATGATCGCCCCCAAGGGGCCGGGCCATCTCGTTCGCCGCACCTACACCGAGGGGGGCGGCGTCCCCTGCCTCGTCGCCATCCACCAAGATGCGACCGGCAAGGCCATGGAGAAGGCTCTGGCGTATGCCAAGGGCGTTGGTGGTGCGCGTTCCGGCGTCATCGAAACCACCTTCAAGGAAGAAACCGAGACCGACCTGTTCGGTGAACAGGCGGTGCTGTGCGGCGGTCTTTCGTCGCTCATCAAGGCCGGTTTCGAAACCCTGGTCGAAGCGGGCTACCAGCCCGAAATCGCCTACTTCGAGTGCCTGCATGAAGTGAAGCTCATCGTCGACCTCATCTACGAGGGCGGCCTTGCCAAGATGCGCCACTCCATCAGCGACACCGCCGAATACGGCGACTACGTCACCGGCCGCCGCATCGTGACCGAGGAGACGAAGAAGGAAATGAAGAAGGTGCTCCAGGAAATCCAGGAAGGCACCTTCGCCCGCAACTTCATCCTCGAGGCCAAGGCCGGGTACCCCGGCTTCAAGGCCACCCGCCGCATCGAGGCCGACCACCAGATCGAGAAGGTGGGCGGCAAGCTGCGCGGCATGATGCCCTGGCTGCACAAGAAGTAGCCGCCAGCCTCATCGCCTTGCATGATCGACAGGGGCCGCTCCGGAAGGGGCGGCCCCTTTTGCGTGCGTGGTGCCGCGTGGAAGGGCGGGGAGAGGGGGACGAGGGGGGCGCCCGCCATGCGCCATGCGCCGTGTGCCGGGCGGTCGGCGCGGGGAATGCCGCGCCATGCCTGCGGCCGGGGGGACCGGGTGAGCGGAGACGTGAAAAGTTGCGAGCGGGCGTTGCCCTGGCTGCGTTCAGGTAGTACTCTATCGGCAACGTCGTTTCTCCCCCCGGCGGATCACCCGCCGGGAACACGGCGATACCCGAAACCACAGGAGAGACACCCATGAGCACCATATTCACCGTCGCCGTCATTGTGGGCAGCCTGCGCAAGGATTCACTGAACCGCAAGATGTCCAGGGCGATGACCGAACTGGCTCCGCCCGCGTTGCGTTTCGAATTCGTCGAGGTGGGCGGCCTGCCGCTGTACAACCAGGACCTGGACGACGAAGGCGCCCCGCCCGCCGCGTGGACCGACTTCCGCAAGGCCATCAAGGGCACGGACGCCGTGCTGTTCTTCACGCCGGAATACAACCGGTCCATGCCCGCCACCATCAAGAACGCCCTGGACGTGGGGTCGCGCCCCTACGGCAGCAGCGTGTGGAACGGCAAGCCCGCGGCCGTGGTCAGCGTGTCGCCGGGCGCCATCGGCGGCTTCGGGGCCAACCATCACCTGCGCCAGTCGCTGGTGTTCCTGAACATGCCCCCGTTGCAGCAGCCGGAAGCGTACATCGGTGGCGCGGACAAGCTGTTCGGCCCCGACGGCGCGCTGACCGACGCTTCCATGCGCGAGTTCGGCGCCAAGTTCATGAACGCCTTTGCGGGGTGGGTGGCCACCAACGTGAAAAGATAACTGGCCGAATTGTCCTTTCACCCGTTGGCATCCGACCCGAAGGGCGCGAAGCGTGGCCGTTGGGCGAGCTTGCGAGCCCTACGGACATCGTGCGCAACGCGGTCAAACTTCGCCTGTCACATCGGTCGAATACGGGAAGAGCGCGCTGCGGTCCTCATCCGTAAGGCTCGCAAGCTCGCCCAACGGCTGAGGCATACTCCCTCGTGGCAGGCTTGTTTTCCTTGCCAACGGGCGAAAATCCTGCTTCGGCCCCGTGCCGTAGCCCATCGGGGGAACAAACACCCAATCCGCACCAGTTCCCCCGCGATGGCGTGAGCCGACGAAACGGCGGCCCGCGTCCCTCTTGGGGGGCGCGGGCCGTCATGCGTTGAGCCGGGTGGGAGCTGCGGCAAGGTGGGCGGACGCCGCCAGCGGCGGCCCGGTCAGGCCCCTTCGGCCACCAGCCGGGCGTACAGGTCTTCGTGTTCGGGGTACTTCAGGCCCGCGCCGGTGACGATGACGCTGGGGCGCAACTGGTCGGAGCGGGCGTCGGTGATGGGCACGATCTCCCAGCGTCCGTCCTCGCGGCCGACGACCAGTTCCTGCTGCTGGCGGTGGGCGAGCTTGACGGCGAGGATGACGGTTTCCTTGAAGGTCATGATGGCTCCGTGGGCGTTCCTGCATGCATGATGCGCCGAGGATGCCCGCGCACCCCGTGGTGCGTCAAGCCTGATTGCCGACAGCCGCATCGGGCATTCCGCCCGGAAAGGAAACGGCCCTCCGCAGGGAGAGCCGTAGAGCGTGCGCGTGGTGTGCGGGGTCTAGGAACCGCAACTGCCCGAGCTGCTGCAGCCACCGCAACTGCTGCCGCCGCCGAGCGGCTTGCCGGATTCCACGGAGAACCCCATGTAGCTGATGTCGATGCGGATGGATTCCGCCATGGACAGAAGTTCGGCGTTCACGCAGAAGGTGTAGCCGCCTTCCTCGAAGACTTTGTCGGTATCGTTAGGCTCATCCAGAGCCAGGGCCAGCCGGGGACCGCTTCAGCCGCCGGGGGCAAGGTAGACCCGGATGGGGTTCTTCTGCTTGTCCGCAAAGTAGGCATCAAGCTCTTTGCGGGCGTTTTCGGTGAGTTCGAACATGTGTCCTCCACTGTTGGATGTGCGGAGAGCAACAAGTACGTACCCATGGGGTGTTTGTCAATGCGTCGGTGGCGAGGTCATAGTGGATATCTATGCGACGCGGGGGCTGGGTGGTTCCTGCGGGCGGCAGCCCCGCCCCGTGGGATCATGGAGGGCAATGAGTGCGCACGCGCCGGAGAACGCACGGCAGGCGAGGGGCGCCGGGCGGGGGCAGCAGGTGGGTGCGGGAAGGGGCAGGGTGGGGTCAGGGTGCGTCGGTGGCGCGCATGGCGGTAAGGGGCCGTTCGGGGACCACCTCGAACCCGGCGTTGCGCGCCCGGATGCGCACCGTCCCCACCTGCTGGGCCAGACGCTGGCTGATGCAGAAGGTGTAGCCGTCCACGACCACGACGTGGTCGCGTTCGTTGGGCTCGTCCGGGCCCAGCACGAGGTGCGGCCCCCGGCTGCCGCGCGGCGAGACGTAGATGCGGATGGGGCTGTTGGGGTTCTCGGAAAAGTACTCTTCCAGGATGTCCCGCGCGCCGTGTTCGAGGGTGATCATGTCCGTTTCCTTGCGGCCTGTGGCGACGTTCGGGCATACCCTACCTCAGAACTGGCAAAAAGGCCAACCGAATGAACGCGCAGTGACCGTGCACAGCGGCGGGCGCCATCGCCCGGCGCCGCCGTCCGGTTTGCCAAGCGGAAGGAAACCGGTTACCGGTGCGGATAGTACGAATTCCCACCGGACGGGGGACCCGATGGAACAGACCATTCTGCTCACCGAACAGGAAGTGCGCCGTGCGCTGGAGCGCCTGGCCTATCAGGTGCTGGAGCGCCACGGCGATTGCGCGGGCCTCGTGCTCGTGGGCATCCAGCGTCGCGGGGCCGACATCGCGGCGCGCCTCGGGCGCATCATCGCCGAGAGATTGGGCTGCGTGCTGCCTTCCGGCGCACTGGACATCAACCTGTACCGCGACGACTGGACCACCCTGGCCGCCAAGCCCGCCATCGGGCCGTCGGACATTCCCGTGGACCTGGACGGCCGCGACGTGCTGCTGGTGGACGACGTGCTGTTCACCGGGCGCACCATCCGCGCCGCGCTGGAGGCGTTGCTGGACTACGGCAGGCCCCGCCGCGTGGAACTGCTGGTGCTGGTGGACCGGGGCCACCGCGAACTGCCCATCCATGCCGACTACGTGGGGCGCACCGTGAACACCGGCCGCAACGAGCAGGTGGACGTGCTGCTGCGCGAGCGCGACGGGCGGGACGAGGTGTTGCTGTCGTCGCGCTAGGGCGTCGATTCTTCGCGATCCTTCGCAACTCCGCGCCGCCATCGCGGGCGCATGAAATCGGGGCGATGCCGGAAACGGCGTCGCCCCGTTGTCGCGTCGTGCGCGAAAAATGCGTGGGATGTCCTAGTCGCTTCCGGGTTTACCGGTCTGGTCGGCTTGTCCCGGCTTCCTGCGGCGCAGGGCGTTCTCGCGGATGCGCTGGGCCGCGCGGTAGATGCGCCGGAAGCGTTCGCGCCGGGCCGCCGTGAATTCGCCCAGGCGCCCGTGCAGCGGGAAGGCCAGCCGCCGCACCATGAACACCGCCAGCACCATGGTGATGCCGCCAAAGGCGCGCAGCAGGCGGGCGGCATCGTTCTCCGCCGCGAAGGTCCACCACAGTTCGCTGGTGTAGGGCATGCGGGCGTGCACGAACAGCCCCAGCAGCAGGGAACAGCCCACCACCAGCAGTACCGCCACCATCCAGCGCAGGGTGAACCGTTCGCGCAGCAGCGAGGTGCGGCGGAAGAAGCGCCGCCGGGTCACGCACAGCGACGCCAGCACCAGCATCAGCAGTGTGGCTTCCTGCCAGTCCAGCCCCTTCAGCACGCAACTGGCGATGCCCAGCACCACCAGCGCCGTCACCAGCCGCCAGGCCGAGGCAAGGCGGCGTTGCAGCCCGCGCGAAAGCAGCAGCAGGCCCACCCCCGCGACCGCGCCCAGGAAGTGGGCGGATTCCATGGCCCACAGCGGCACGTTGGCCACCAGCATGGCGCGGCTGTCCGCCGCCAGGGGGATGGCGCTGGAGAACAGCAGGATCAGCCCGGCCGCAAAGGCCAGATAGGCCATCAGGGTATGCGACAGCGCGTCGGTCCAGCGGCCCGCCTCGTCCAGCATCTGTTCCGCCTCGTGGCGGCGCAGATGCAGTTCGTGCCCGCCCAGCAGCACCGCGGCGAACAGCAGCGGCAGCAGGTAGTAGATGAACCGGAAGCAGATCAGCGCGGCGATGACCGTCTGCGGCGAATGGGTGTGCGACAGGCTGAGGATGACCAGCTCGAACACGCCCGCGCCGCCGGGCACGTGGCTGAGCACCACGGCCACGATGGCCATCAGGTACACGGACAGGAACTGGATGAAGTCCAGCCCGAGGTCGGCGGGCATGAGCACGTACAGGCAGCCCGCCGCCACCACCAGGTCCAGCCCGGCCACCAGGGTTTGCAGGATGGCCAGCCGGAAGGGCGGCAGCGCGAATTCCTTGCCCATGACCCGGATGGGGTGCTTCGCCACCAGCGTCAGGATGTGGTAGCCGATGGTCAGGGCCAGCAGCACCACGCCCAGCAGGCGCACGTCGCGCAGGGGGATGTCCAGCGATGGCGGCACCGGCAGGGGCTGGATGATGAACACCGCCCCGGCCACGCCCAGCGCGCCCACCCAGAAGGTGATGGCCAGCATGATCACCAGGCGCACCACGTCCACCACCGAAAAGCCCCACGCCGAATAGAACCGGTAGCGCACCGAACTGCCGCCCAGCAGCGCCCCGAAGTTGTAGCTGGTCACGCAGCCCACGAACGAGACGAGGGCGGTGCGGGTCATGGACAACGGCTTGTTGATGGCGCGCAGTGCCAGCGCGTCGTACCCCACCAGCACCAGGTAGTTGAACACCATCAGCACCATGGACGCCACGAGACTGGTCATGGGCATCTGGCGCATGCTCTCGCGGATTTCGTCGATGTGGTATTTGCTGACTTCGTTGTACAGCAGCCACACCGCCCCGCAGAAGACGGCGAATACTGCCACCTTGCCGAGGGAGCGCAGGTGCTTCTTCCACGGAGAGGGGTGTCTGGAGGCCGGGGATTCGACGTCAGTGTGCTTCATGCGGAAATGTTGCGTCGGGGCTGAAAGTGTTGTCGTGCGCCGCGTTGCCACACCTGTCGGCGCGGCGGAACGCAGCCTACACTGGCGACCCGGTTACGGCAAGGCGCGGAGACATGAATTCCCTCGCCCGGCGCGCCATCGGCGCCGGGCGGGCTCCGCGGCGGCGCACCCGGCCGTGCGGCGCGGGCGCGTCATCATGCGGAAGCCGGGGCAGGGCAGGGTGTTGCATGCGGCACGCACGCTGCCGGGCGTACCGTGGCCGCGCAAGGTCTCGCAGCCAGGGACGTGTCGCATGGCGCGCGGGACGGGCGGCACGGCAGGGGCATGTTGGTGAGACACGATGGATGGACGGTTTCATTCGCATGGCATGTCTCACACGTTTCACGGTTGCGGGAAACAAGGCGCCGGTGCGCCATCAATGGGTGGTGCATGAATATTTTCTCCTGTCGCATGGCTGTGTTGTGCCAAGAAGTCCGTTTTGTAGCATTTCTGTCGCTTGAACACGTTTCAGCCGTGCAGTAGAAGGACATTCCGCCGGGAAACAGTTCCCGGCTGCATGGCGCCGCGTGTGTACGTGGCGCCCGTTCGGCGTGTCCGCAGCCGTAGTGCGGACGGACGCGCGCCACATCCGGCAAGGGGTTGCCCGTGGGCGTCGCGCCGGTACCTTTTCATGCCGCATCATGCCGCCGCAGTACGCGCGGTGCGATGCAGGGCGGGGGGCCTTTTGCGGTGCATGGGAACGGTGGCATGGCGCACCCTCCGGCAGCCGCGCGGGCCGAAGGAAGGATATGGACGCAGTGAGTCCGGGGCAGGAGATGTACCGCTGGATGGCGGACCTCTTTCCCATCTGTAGGAGCCTTACCGGCGACGGGGTTCGCCAGACGTTGCGCTACCTTGGCGGGCTGCTGCCGGGGCTGCGGATGCACGAGGTGCCCAGCGGCACGCGGTGCTTCGACTGGACCGTGCCGGACGAGTGGAACATCCGCGATGCCTGGGTGGCCGACATGCAGGGCAACCGGCTGATCGACTTCAAGGCCAGCAACCTGCACGTGGTGGGCTATTCCGAGCCGGTGGACGCCGTGGTGACCCGCGAGGAACTGGACGCCCGGCTCTACTCGCTGCCCGACCAGCCGGACGCCATTCCCTACGTCACCTCCTACTACAAGCGCACCTGGGGCTTCTGCATCGCGCACGACAAGCGGGATGCGCTGGGGCCCGGCCCGTTCCGGGTGGTGATCGACTCCACCCTGGGCCCCGGCCACATGACCTGCGCCGACCTGTTCCTGCCCGGCCGCTCGGAGAAGACGGTGGTGCTGTCCACCTACGTCTGCCACCCCTCCATGGCCAACAACGAGCTTTCCGGCCCTGTGCTGCAAACCGCCGTGGCCCGCCACCTGATGCAGCGCGACCGCGAGCTGTCGTACCTGCTGGTGTTCGTGCCGGAGACCATCGGCACCATCTGGTACCTCAGCCGACATCTGGCCGAGATGCAGCGCAACGTGGTGGCCGGGTACGTGCTGAGTTGCACGGGCGACGACCGGGCCTGGTCGTACCTGCCCTCGCGCAAGGGCGACACCCTGGCCGACCGCGCGCTGCTGCACGTGCTGGGCGCATACCACCCGGACTTCAAGCGCTACACCTTCCTGGACCGGGCCAGCGACGAGCGCCAGTACAACAGCCCCGGCGTTGACCTGCCCATAATCCCGTTCACGCGCAGCCTGTACCGCCACTATCCGGAGTACCACACCTCGCTGGACGACCTGTCCGTGGTTTCTCCGGCGGGGCTGGACGATTCGTTCGCCACGCTGGCGCGCTGCCTGGACATCATCGAGAACAACCGCACCTACCGCGCCACCTGCCTGTGCGAGCCGCAACTGGGCAAGCGTGGCCTGTATCCCACCACATCCGTGAAGAACGGGTACTGCAACAAGGTCAACGTCATCATCGACTTTCTGGCCTACGCAGACGGCACGCTGGACCTGGTGGAGATCGCCGGCCGCATCGGCGTGCCCGCCGACGAGTGCATCCCCGTGGTGCGCGAACTGGTGGCGGCGGGCGTGCTGGTCCCGGTTGCGTAAGGTAGGGCAGGGGCGGGGCGGAAACGCGCGACGCGCCCGAACGCACGGCGGACAGTGGACGAAGATCCCGAGCCGGGTCGCCCGGTCTTTCGGAAAGACAGCCATGGATGAGGCCCCCGGTGTCATGCCGGGGGCCTTGCGCGTGGTGCGATGGGAGAGTGCGGGACAGGGGGAACGAGGGGTGCCGCCTGTTGTGGACGCGGCGGGGCTGGCCCGTCAGGGGGACTGGGGCGGCCAGGGCAGCTAAGGTAGCCGGTAAGCCTGCCCGTTGAAGGAAGCGCGGGACGCTAGTTCAGCGCCGCCACCCCTGCCTTGGCCACGGCCATGTCGTTCTCCACGGAACTGCCGCTGACGCCCACGGCCCCGATGATGGTGCCGTCCTTGGCGCGCAGCAGTTCGCCCCCGCCGAAGATGACCAGGTTGCCGTTGGTCACCTCTATGCCGTACAGCGGCTGGCCCGGCTGGGCCGCGTCCCCCAGTTCCTTGGTGGACATGTTGAAGAAGCGCGCCGTGCGGGCCTTGCCGATGGAAATGTCGATGCTGCCCAGGAACGCCCCCTCCATGCGCGCGAACGCCTTCAGGTTGCCCCCGGCGTCCACCACGGCGATGTTCATGAGCGTGCCCTGTTCCACGGCCTTGGCCTGCGCGGCGGCGATGACCTTCTGCGCCTGGGCCAGGGTGATGTCTCCGGGCAGCGCCAGTTTGGCGGCATCGGCCGGGGCCGCTTGGGCGGGCGGCGTCGCGGCCATGCAGCAGGCGACGGCCAGCAGGGCCGCCAGGAGCAAACCGCCGATGTTCCGGATGTTCCGAGTTCCGTGTGTCATTGCAGCCTCCTTGTCGGTCACGGCAAGCGTGAGTGCTTGCTGCTATGGGCTTTGGTGCCGCATAGCATATTTTTCGTGACTGTGCACGTGCGAGAAAGGGCGCGTCAGAGTGCGGCGGTGCAAGGGCGGCAGGCAGGGGGTGTGGGGGGAGAGGGGGAGACAGGCGATGCAGGGGGGGCGTCAAAAAAGAAATGGGGGGCATGGCGCCCCCCCTTCGTGTCCCGGTGGAATTAGTCCAGGTCCTCGTCGTCCACGTCCTCGCCGAAGCCGTGGTAGTCGGCCAGGCGGCGCGCTTTCTTCAGCGCTTCCGCGCATTCCTTGGCGATGGCCTGAATGCCCTTGGCGGAGACGGCATCGGGCGTGGAACCGTCGCCCTGGCCCGCGCCGCCGCTTTCGGTCATGCCGGTCAGGGAGGACAGGGCGTTGGCGCGCATGGCGTCGGTGAAGATCCAGACGCGGTTGGTGAGGTAGCGGCTGTCGCCCGCCGTCCATGCCGGGCTGCCGCTCTTGCACGCGGCGGGAATCACCCCGCGCGTGCCCGGCCTGTCCGCGAAACACTGGACGTACAGGCTGTAGTCCGCTTCCCGCCGCACCTCCACGAAGGCGCACGGGGCGTGCTCGTCCTCCTTGTCCATGCCCTTGGAGGTGGTGGGAATGGCCCCTTCTTCGAGGAGGTCGTGCTGCGTGAGATGGAAGACGTTCATGTGGGGCTCCGGCAGGTGTTCGGTACGGAAAGAAACAGAGGGGCGACGGGTTGGTCTGGGCCCTGTGCCGCGGTCATATGAAAAACGGAAGAAGGGGACGGACATTCCCGCAGGTTTCGGAGAGCACGACCGCTGCTCTCAGGATGCGCCGGACCCGGCCAGGCTGCCCGAGCAGCCCTGCGGCTTTGGCTTGGCCGTTTCGTGCCGAACGCCATGGGGGATGGCCGCCGCAACTGCGCGGAAAAACTCCGCATCGGGCATCGCAAACGTCGGCCCTGACTATTCCCACGCCTTGGAAAACTCCTCGTCCTTAAACGCCTCTGCCAGGCCGGTCACTTGTTTCAGGCGCAGGACCTCGTCGGGATCCATGCCCAATTCCATACCGATACGCTCATTGCTCCAGTTATGCTTTTTCAGGGTGGTCACCAGCTTTGCGGTCAGTTCCACCTTGTGCGAGCCACGGGCCGCGTTGTGCCGCACCGTCGACGTAATTCTGTCTTCAAGGCTTTTGTTCAATTCAACCACGAATAAGTATCCCTTCAGGGAGTCACGAACTTCAGGAGCGTTTTTCGCAACGTTCCTTCTGTGAAACCCATCGACAACCTGGAACAGTCCTTTGCGGTCCACGGCCACGACCACCGGCATGGTTTGCCCGTCCTTGGCCATGGACAGCCGCAGCAGCCGCATCTCGGGCGGTGCAACCTTGTTGGGGTTGTAGTCGTTTCCCTTGACCTTTTCCACGGGAATCAATTGAGGCCTGGCGGCCGGATGGGGCAGCTCCAAATATCTGGCAGCCATGTCGACGAGCCTGTTGTAGATAGCAATCCTTTCCTTCATGCCTCTTGGTGCTGACTGTAGAGCGGATTCAAGGTAGTCAAGCCATTGCTGTAGCGGCATATGCGGGCTCCAATCTCAGTACGTACTGCGTAAAACGCCCCCTCGGGTTACCAAATGGAATAAAACCGACCTGGGCATAGCGGTTCTCCATGGCAAGATAGTCCGTAAGCCGCACTGAACAGGCATCGCAACGCCGCGCATGCTCAATGCAGTGCCGTAACACCGCCTCCCATGCCTCATTGTGATGAGCCGGACTGTAGAGGTGGCGCAGCAGCCCGCATTTCCCTTGCAGGCGTATCGAGCCAAAGGCGTACACTGCCGCGTCTTCGACAGCCACATACCAAACCTGTCCCGGACGACTTGAAATTGAGCAACTCAAAGCGCGCCTCGTGACTTCACACGCGCAGAATTCCCCGATAAGGCCGAACAACTCGATGTTTTGTTCACGCTTACTGCTGTGTGTAAATTTCATGATCTGCATGCGTGCTCCCTATTCCAGAAAACGCAACGCCCATGCCAACTGCCTTTCCATCTGATTTTTTGTTTGGCTGAAAGAAAGCCCCTTGCACCAATAATCGTTTTTCAGAAGCACCTTGCATATTCGCCGCCAGCTTGGAGCTTTCTTTGCAGCCTCCAGACGCGGATCCGCTTCATCCGGAATGACCGAAACCCCGTGCCTGTCCCACCAGTGTATGAATATTTTGATTTTATCACGATAATGCTCGGCGGTGCTGGCCGGCATAGTGGAGAGAAGAAATTCGCAGTAGCTTTGCCATGTATAGCCTGGGGGAAGCGCGATATGGTAATTTCCCAGAACATTGCCGGATCTCGCAACATACCTGTTGCCGAAGTTCGCGCCCTGGACTCTTCCCACGAGACGAGTCCAGGTTTCCGGTTCCAGAATTTTGAAGAGCCAAAGCCCCCTGCGCTGATCGTCCCCGAACGGCTGGCAAAGACGCATCTGGGGCAGGCTCAATCCGGCCTTATGCATGAGATCGTAAATGCGGTTGTAGTCCCATTGCCTGCGCCCGTGCGCAATCCAGACGTCTTTCGCCCGCCAGTCATAAATGGGATACGCGTTGACGACTCCCGAGGTCAGGACGGTGGTCCAGCCCCGGCGCTTCCAACGCCGTTTGCTCAAGGATTTGATGGTACGGAAACGATTCAGGCTCTCATCGCTGCGAATGCCAACAAGGCAGGCGCAAGACCTGCCCTGGGAGAATTCTTCCCCGAACAGGGGAACGAACTCTTCAAATTCCATTCCTCGCCTGAACCACGAAAAATGCTTTTCGTCATTGATTACCCCCTGAAGCCGGGGCATCTCCCGGACCCAGATGGCTTTTGCTTCCGGCTCCCAGCACAGCCAGTGCGGCTGCATCTGGCTCACGGAATTGCGCAGATGTATGGGCAGGCAGACCCAATGCGGCCGCACGTCCGGCCTGGTCATTATTCGGGTTACAAAGTCGGCGGTGTGCTGGTACCAAGCCTCGAGATCGACATGCAAGACATCCAGCGGAAGTCTGTTTTTCCGCCGCGCCACCTCCAGAGCTAACTGAACAAGCGCTCCGGAGTCCTTTCCGCCTGAAAACGATACGTAAATCCGCTCGAAATTATCGAAGATCGTTTCGAGTCGTTGAACAGCGGCGGAGAAAACATCGAGATCGAGATATCGCTTGCTCATCTCCCTCAAACCAAACGTACGCCAACAACAAGCAGGCGCCCCGCAGGGACACTGCCCTTTGGCGTACGTGCGCGCATACAGCCTCTTTCGATGACCGTCAGTGTCACTGGGGAAATCCCTATCCCTTTCGCCTTGCCTGTTGCCGCCAGTATCACGTTTTCCCGCGTGAGACCAACCCTGGGTTCAGCGCCAGTGCTTGAAGGATGTCGCCGGATGCTTGCATTCAGCGGTGCGAAACGTCTGTTCTTCCACACTGGTATCAAACACATTTCTGGCTTTAACCCTATGGAAGACAACCCCAAGAACAATCCAGGCGGAAGGGGGGGGTGCGAGTTGAAAATGAATATTCAGTTTTTTTACCAGATTCTTGCTGCTTCCGTAGAATATATACAAACTTGTTAAACAAAAAACGCGAATCATTTCCAAATGATTCGCGTTTTGTGATTATGGCTTTAGCCAGTTGAGGGAGCGAAGCGACCGAAACAGAAAACCACCCGCTATGCGGGTGGAGTCAATCGGTTATACCAAAAAACACCTTTCCGGTTACGCTATAGGTGTTCAAGCCAGTCGC
>NZ_JBAIYT010000044.1:0-30081 GCF_036763125.1 Nitratidesulfovibrio sp. 1201_IL3209 | reverse complement strand
GTTTTGGTGGCATCAATATCGATGCAAAAGCATTCAGCAATTTTTCCGATTTTGTAGCGGCTTAATTTGCTGTTTTTAAACATGATTCTAGCCTATCAGGGCTTGGCCTGATGGTCTAGAGCCTTCTAAATATAGCAGGATAGAAATGCTATCTGATAGCGTTTTGATACGGTTTGGGTTTAGCCTTGGTCGGGGTGGAGCGCATACGTCAAGGACCATGATGCTTGACGAACTCAGCATTTTGCTTGCTCATGTGACAAATCAATATGCAGAAAAGGATGAGTATAGGTTTGCAATATGCGATAGTAATTGCCTTGGGAAAAGGTCTGGGAAAACACGAACTCTTACCTATCGACATTTAGTTGATATTTATTCTCTTGACTTCAAAAATGTAATTTTTAGAGCGCTTCTTTATTTTTGGAATAGGGATTTATATGGACGTTCACTGATAGCTATGCTTTGCGCATATGCTCGTGATGCAGTTTTTCGCTCTACATCACATTTCATTTTAAATTTTCCTGAGGGTGCAATAATAACGCGTGAATCTCTTGAGGCGTTTATTGACCGCCAAGATCCTGGCCGCTTCAGTAAGGCAACGCTGAAGTCAACGGCGCAAAATATCAATTCGACTTGGACTAAATCAGGCCACGTATGTGGTCGCGTCCGAAAAGTACGCTCTCGCGCCAATCCTACCGCCGGGAGTGTTTCTTACGCCTTGCTCCTTGGCTACCTCACTGGTGTGCGGGGGCAAGCGCTTTTTCAAACCGAATATGCCAAGCTGCTTGATTGTACTGCCGATAAAGCCATAGAACTTGCCGAAGATGCCTCACGCAAGGGGTGGATTATATTCAAGCGAGTGGGCGACGTTATCGAAGTTTTATTTCCGAATTTGATCAATACCAGTGAACTGGAGTGGCTTCGTGAGCAAAATTAGACGGCTTATACAGTCATACAGTAAATATGTATCTGTTCCTTGGCGAGATGATGCTGCAGCAGCTCAGCGCGTTATCTTTTGTGTATACAACGAAAATGAAGAACGTTGGCTGCGTGCAAAAATTGATGAATTTGAGATTGTTACGAGGCGAGCTGGTCACAAATGGGCCATATTCGACATAACGGATACCTTTGCCGTTTGGCTTGCTTCGCAACGATACGTCAAAAGTTATTTCCAGAAGCCACACCTGCTTTCCACGTTGTTGCCGAAATACCTCTCGTTTATTGCCGAGGAATTCGAGGTCTTCATCCAAAAGAACAACATCGGAGCTGATTCCGTCGTTGCTCTGAATGGCGTTGGGTCGCTTTTCGGGTTTTTGAAAGTTAAGGAAGTCGTCAATATGTTGGCCCCCATGGTTAAAGGGCGGCTGCTGGTTTTCTTCCCAGGTAGCTATGAAAACAACAACTACAGGCTGCTGGATGGCTATGACGGGTGGAATTATCTCGCGGTGCCGATCACTGCGGATAAAGAATATTGAACGAGGTGTTGGGATGAATAATTGCGATATTTACCAAAAAAATCCGGCTACCCGAAAACTGGTCAATGAGGGCGTGGCAAGCGTCAACGACGAAATGACTAGTCAGGCGCTGGCGGTGCTCCGTTACGAGTTGGAGACCTTCGTATGTGACGGGCAATACGAAAAGGGGATGTCGCACATCCTCGATACCTATCTGAAAAATATCGATCAGGCACAGCAACCCGCCGTTTGGGTCAGTGGTTTTTACGGATCCGGCAAATCACATCTTGTCAAAATGCTCCGTGCGCTTTGGGTTGATACGGTCTTTGAGGATGGCGCTACGGCACGCGGCATTGCCAACTTGCCGCAAGGAATCATTGATAATTTTAAGGAACTGAGCACTCAAGCCAAACGCCATGGGGGGCTGCACGCCGCGTCCGGGACATTGGGAGCCGGTGCGAGCGGGAGTGTTCGGCTGGCACTCCTGCGTATCATATTCAAATCCGCAGAGTTGCCTGAACAGTACCCGGTTGCCCGCTTCGTCATGTGGCTTAAACACGAAGGCATCTATGACCAGGTCCGCGCCCATATTGAACAAAATGGCTTCAACTGGGACGAGGAACTGGACAACTTCTACGTGGCTGAGGGGCTTCACGGCGCCTTGGTTCAAGCAAAGCCCAAGCTCTTCTCATCCCCCGCATCCTGCGTCGAGACCCTGAACAATCTTTATCCCTATGTTCAGGATGTTTCGAGCGATGACATGCTCAAGGCCATTCGGCTAGCGCTGACGAAGGATGGCAAGTTTCCGCTGACATTGGTGGTACTCGATGAGGTGCAGCAGTACATAGGCGAAGACAGCCAGCGCTCCATTGACGTCCAGGAGGCGGTGGAAGCCTGCAGCAAAAACATTGGTGGCAAACTGCTATTCATCGGCACCGGGCAGACCGCCGTGACCGGCACCAGCAATCTGAAGAAGCTTGAAGGGCGTTTCACTATTAGAGTGGAACTTTCCGATGCCGACGTTGATGCGGTCATTCGCAAGGTCATTCTGGCCAAGAAGCCGGAAGCAAAGGCGCCCATCGAGCAGATTATGCAGACTAATCTGGGCGAGATATCCCGACACGTTGCGGGTTCGACCATTGGTCACAGGCAAGACGACTTTCAATATTTTTCCCAAGACTATCCCATTCTTCCAGTGCGCCGCCGTTTTTGGGAAAACACCCTCCGGGTTCTCGATCAAACCGGAACCGACAGCCAGCTTCGTAACCAGCTCAGCATGGTTCACAAAGTCATCCAGACCAACCTGAATGCCCCCTTGGGCCATGTCGTACCGACCGACTATCTCTATTTCGACTCTGCCGACAAGCTGTTGCAGTCGCGCATCCTGCCCCGCAAGGTCCACGAAAAGACCATGAGTTGGAATAAGGGGTCGGAAGACGAACAGCTTATGGCTCGTGCTTGCGGCCTGGTATTTCTTATCAACAAGCTTGGCAGCCAGAACAACGAAATTGGCATTCGGGCCACTACTGATACCCTTGCCGATCTTTTGGTCGAAAACCTTTCTTGTGGCAGCAGCAGTTTGCGCAGTAAGTTGCCAGCCCTTTTGGGTAAATGCGAATTGTTGATGAGGGTTGGTGATGAATACCGCATCCAGACCGAAGAGAGCGCGGCGTGGAGCGATGAATTTTTAAGCCAGCGTTCTGCCCTGTCCAACGAGACGCACCGTATCGAGGCCGAACGCGATGACCGCATCCGCAAGAAATTCGGCGAAATGGTGCGCAAGCTCTCCCTGACGCAGGGTAGTTCAAAGGTCTCCCGCGACATCTATCCGGTGTTTGACGCTCAGCTTCCCACCGATGCCGCTCAACGCATTTGCGTTTGGGTTCGCGACGGCTGGAGCATTGACGAAAACTCAGTGCGGGCCGATTCAAGGCAATCTGGCAACCAGTCCCCGACCGTTTTTGTGTTCATCCCCAAACGCTCGGCCGATGACCTCCGCCACCATCTTATCGATTACAAGGCCGCCAGCGCTACGCTGGATAAGCGCGGTGTTCCCAACACCCCAGAAGGCACCGAAGCCCGAGCGGCGATGGAGACCACCAAGCAGACCGCCGAGGGTAAGATTCGGGAGTTGCTCGAAGAAGCCTTCTCCGGTGCCCGCGTCTTTCAGGGTGGAGGCAACGAAATCCTCGGTAACGATCTACAGGAGATGGTGCTCGAAGCATCCGGCAACGCGCTGCAACGGCTCTATCCGCAGTTCCATACCGCCGACCACGTGGGCTGGTCTAAGGTTTATGAAAAAGCTCAGAAAGGCGCTCCTGACGCGCTTAAGGCCGTCGGTGACGAAGGCGAACCCGCTAAGAATCCGGTGTGCAAAGCCGTTCTCGGTTTCATCGCTGGTGGCAAAAAAGGTGCGGACATTCGTACTCAGTTTGAGTCTGCACCTTACGGGTGGTCGCGTGACGCCGTGGACGGAGGGCTGCAGGTGTTGTTGGTGGCCGGGCTGATCCGAGCTCAGGATGAGCGCGGCCAGACCCTTGACCCGAAGGAACTGGAGCGCAAGGCCGTCGGTAGGGTGTTGTTCAAGGTGGAATCCGCCACCGTTACCACCGCCCAGCGCATTCAGATTCGCAAGCTGTTGCAGAAGGTCGGCCTCTCAGCCAAACAGGGCGAAGAACTGGCCTCCATACAGCAGTTCCTGCAGAAAATGGTGGCGCTTGCCGACCAGGCTGGCGGCGAGGCACCGAAACCGGCCCGGCCGGACACCGCCCCCCTCGATGAAATCCGCCTCACCGCGGGCAATGAGCAACTGCTTGCCCTCTACAACCGACGCGAAGAGTTGGGCGGCAACATCGATAGCTGGACCGATCTCGGCGAGCGCATCGCCAAGCGTTGGCCTAACTGGACCGTTTTAAAGCGCCTGATGCGCCACGCCTCCGGGCTTCAAGACGCCGAGGTCATCCTGGCCCAGGTGAAGACCATTGAGCAGCAGCGCCAGCTACTCGAAGAACCCGACCTGGTCGGGCCGCTGATCGCCAACCTGACCCAGATGCTGCGCGATGAGCTCAACAAGCTCGATGGCGAGTATGCCGTCCGTCATGCGGAGGGTCTCAAGCGCCTTGCGGATGACAGTAACTGGCAGCAACTGGAGCCGGAGCAGCGCTATCAGCTTATGTCCGCTCAGTTTCTGCACGAGTCCGCTCGGCCCAAGGTGGCGGTGCAGTCTACCGGCGATGTCCTGACAACCCTGGACAACTGCGCCCTGTCGATGTTTGTCGACCGAGTGGCGGCCATGCCCACCCGCTTTGAGAACGTTGCCAGCGGTGCCGCCGAGTTGTGCGAGCCTAAGGCACAGTTCATTCAGGTGCCTCGACGTACGTTGAAAACCATTGATGAAATCGATGCCTGGATCGACGACGTGAAGCAACAACTCAAGGGTGCCTTAGAAAACGGACCGGTAGTGATTCGCTAGGGAGGAGAAAATGAAAATTCAAAATCTTTTTATCCGAAATTTTCGAAGGTATGATGATGCAGTTTTCTGTTTTCACGAAAATTTCAATGTCCTGATCGGGAATAATGGCAAGGGGAAGACCACGATTCTTGATGCCTTGGCAATAATGATGAACACGTATTTTCAAGGGTCTGGAATTCCAACTGGCGTGGGTGGCATAAAAACAGACGATGCGCGTCTTAGTGTCAGGGAGAAAGAAGGACAAACCTTCCGCGAACGGCAGTCTCAAGTCTGGTTAAAAGCATCTGCTCAAATAGATGGGCAAATTTGGGAATGGCAACGCGACAAAGGCGATCGCGGTGGGAAAGCTAAGGAATTTGTCAGTTTTGGTGCACAGGCAAGAGAAGCTGTCAAGCAGGGGGGCAATCATAGCCTGCCGCTTCTTTTATATTACGGGGCCGGGCGGTTATGGAACATTCATCGTAATATCCAGACTGAAAAGCCAGGTTCTCAGTTGGATGCCTATCGCTACTGCCTTGATCCAAAATCTGATCAGAATGCTTTTGAAAAATGGTTCAAAAAACTAGCCTATTCCGAATTGCAGAAAAGGCAAAAGATTCCAGCTATTGATGTAGTAAAAGATGTTGTGCTTTGCTGTACGCCGGGGGCATTAAATTTTTATTATGATACGGGTGAAGATCAGATCATGATACTATTGGAACATGAAGGTTTAATACCCTTCAACTATTTGAGCGATGGTTTCCGGAATATGGTTGCCATGGTCGCCGACATCGCGCATCGAGCTTCTCGTCTTAATCCTCATTTGGCAAGTAATGCTGCAAAAGAAACTACAGGTGTTGTGCTTATCGATGAAATCGATCTGCACTTACATCCTAAATGGCAACGCCGTGTGGCCACCGATCTTCAGAAGGCATTTCCTAAATTGCAATTTATCGCCACAACGCATTCTCCTTTTATTCTCCAATCTTTGAAACCGGGACAGGTTGTTGATTTGGAGGAGGTGCTTCCTGCTGATAAAGCGAGTGAGCTCCAGTATGGCGTTGCTGCTCCCGGGCCTGACAATTCCTTTAGCAATCGTTCCATCGAGGATATAGTTGAGGAGATTATGAATGTCTCGGTGCCACAGCGGAGCGAACGATATCAGCATATGTATGAGGCAGATCGAAAGTATTATAGCGTTTTGCAAGATGCAAAAGACGCTGATGAAGCTTATAAAGAGCACCTCAAGCAAGAGCTGGATAAGCTGTCAGCCATCTACAGTGACAATGTCGCCTACCACGCCTTTCTAGAAATGGAACGGATGGCTGCTGGCATGGGAAAAACAAGGAAAGAGAGAGGGGAATAGATGCGTCCTGTTATCCGAGGGGGCAGACCGACAGATGACCAGGAGCATGACATCAAGTTTTGTGACTATGTCAATGCGCGAGGCGAATTGATTCGTCGAATGGGAGAGTACTGTTCTTATTGTGAAATGCATTTGGATGCATCCTTAGCTGTTGAACATGTACAGCCTAAACAGCCTCGGGGTGTCGACCTGGTAGACCAAGAGCGTGCCCTGAACTGGGATAACTTTCTTTTGGCATGCACAAATTGCAATTCCACGAAAGGAGATACTAATATTAATTTGGATGAATATATCTGGCCGGATCGTGACAATACATTCCGTGCTTTGAAATATTCTGAAGGAGGCATTGTATCCTATGGAATTGATGGAGAAATAGCACGTAAGGCAATCAACACAATCAAACTGACAGGTATAGATAAAACTCCAAAAGACACTAAAGCCTCGGATCGAAGGTGGTTCAATCGAAGGGAAGCTTGGGATATTGCAATGCGTTCACGCAATCGTTTGGCCAACAATGACAACAATTATTTTAGAGAGCAAATTGTTGATACAGCATTGGCGAATGGATTTTGGAGCGTTTGGATGACCGTTTTTAAGGATGATTCCAATATGCTCAGCCGTTTCTTGCAGGCATTTCCTGGGACCTGCCAAAAATGCTTTGATGCAGAGAACGGCTACAACGCTGTTGCAAGGCAAGGAGGGCAGTGCTGATGCAGTCGCTGGATAAAACCCTAAGAAGCCGACTCGAACGCACCATCAAGGATGCGCGTGATATTGCCGAGGACGCTGCCCGTGCCGCGCTGGAACAACTCGGTGTGGGAGAAGCCGCGCCCTTTGCCCACCTGAGCGAACAGGACCGGGAGCTGCGCCGTAAACTGCGCGTCCACGGCCGTCAACTGGGCGATTCCCTCAATGGCGGCAAGATCCAGACCATGGACCGCCTGATCGAAGAGGTCGCCTACGAGCACTGGCACCGCATGCTATTCGCCCGCTTCCTGGCCGAGAACAATCTGCTGATGTATCCCGACCCGGACGATCCGGTGGCGGTCACCCTCGAAGAGTGTGAGGACCTCGCTGCCGATGAAGGCGCGGCCAACGGTTGGGAGCTGGCCGCCCGGTTTGCCGCCCGCATGCTGCCGCAGATCTTCCGGCTCGATTCACCTGTTTTTCATCTGGTCCTGCCGCCCGAGTATCAGCAGAAATTAGAGCGCCTGGTGGCCGACCTGGAGCTTCCGGTCTTCACCGCCTCCGACAGTTTGGGGTGGGTCTATCAGTTCTGGCAGGCCAAGAAGAAGGACGAGGTTAATGCCTCCGAGGTCAAGATCGGCGCACGGGAGCTGCCTGCCGTCACCCAGCTCTTCACTGAGCCCTACATGGTCAGCTTCCTGCTCGACAACTCCCTCGGAGCCTGGTGGGCGGCAAAACGGCTCACCGAGGCCGATCTCCAAAACGCCAGCAGCGAAGCGGAACTGCGCCGGAAGGCGGCGATCCCCGGTGTGCCGCTGGACTATCTGCGTTTTGTGCAGCAGGAAGATGGCCCCTGGGCACCGGCGGCCGGAACCTTCGACGGCTGGCCTGAGCAACTCGCCGAACTGAAGACCCTCGACCCCTGCTGCGGCTCGGGCCACTTTCTGGTGGCAGCCTTCCTGATGCTGGTGCCGATGCGCATGGAGCGCGACGGTCTTTCCGCCAGGGAGGCGGTGGATGCGGTGCTGCGGGAAAACATCCATGGCCTGGAGCTGGACCAACGCTGCGTGGAGCTGGCCGCCTTTGCCCTGGCGCTGACCGCGTGGAAATACCCGAGCGCTGGCGGCTACCGGGTGTTGCCGGAATTGAATGTTGCCTGCTCTGGGTTGTCGATCAGCGCCAAGAAAGAGGAATGGCTGGCACTAGCCGGGGCCAACACCAATCTGCGAATAGCGCTTGAAGGGCTTTACAAGCAGTTTAAAGACGCACCGGTACTCGGCAGCCTGATCAATCCAGAAACAAGCTTGGGCAAAGGTTCACTGTTTGAATTGAGGTGGGAAGAGGTTGGGCCGCTGCTAAATAAAGCGTTGGCAGGTGAGAAGGATAATGAAAAGACGGAGATGGGTGTTGTAGCCCGTGGGTTAGCAAAAGCATCTACAACTTTAGGATGCAAGTATTCGTTTGTTTTTACAAACGTCCCCTATCTAGGAAGAGGGAAACAAAACAACACTCTTTTTGATTTCCTTGAAAGAAACTATCCTAATTCTAAATGGGATCTAGCTACTGCGTTCATTGATCGCTGTATTGATTTAAGTTTAGCATCAGGCCTGATTTGTGTTGTCTCCCCGCAAAACTGGTATTTTTCGGCACGCTACAAATCGTTTCGCAATACGCTACTTTCAAAACGAGGAATCGTAGGTTGCTGCCGACTTGGATCTGGAGCATTTTCTAGTATTACAGGCGAGGTTGTTAAGGTAGGGCTTTCATTAATCAGTGCATCAAAAGTCAAAAATTTATTTTTGGTCGATGCAAACGACACATCTGGGACTGAGAATAAAGCATTTGATATTATTGACTCGAAGATTTCACTTAGATCAATTTCCGAAGTTTATGATGCACCTGATCATCGAATTATGTTCGGAGATCATGCGAGTGATGGCGTTCTCCTTGAGAACTTAGCAACCTGCTACCAGGGGTTGGTAACGGGTGACTCAAACAGGTTTCTTACTTGCTTCTGGGAAATACTGCCTGTAAACGGCTGGAACCCTTTTGTTAATGCGAGAAAAGGGAGCAACCTCGGTCTCAACAATTACATTCTTTGGGAACAAGGCCGAGGGCGTCTCCATGAATATGCAAAGGAAACGAGAGCTCGACTTCATGACATGCATGAAAGTGGCAACTTGGCATGGGGCAGCAAAGGAATAGCTATAGGAAGAGTAACGCGGCAAGTTGCACCGTACTTTGGTCATCAGTTTGATAATTCCGTAGCTGTAATAACTCCAAAGAAAACTGAAGATCTAAATGGTCTATATGCTTTTACTAATTCACCGGAATTTCAACAGCAGCTGCAGCTATTGGATCAAAAGCTGAGTTTAACAAACGCAACCATATTAAAAGTATTTTATGATTCTGATAAATGGCAAAGCACTAATGGTTTCCCAGAATTAAGGACTGATGACCCGACACAGTGGGCTTTCCATGGGCATCCTATATCAAGCGAAGAACCTCTCCACGTTGCTGTCGCCCGCCTCCTCGGCTATCGCTGGCCTGCCGAGTTGGATGCAAGCATGGAACTGGCCGACGAGCAGCGCGAATGGGTCAAGCGCTGCGAATCCTTGGCTGGCTACGCCGATGATGACGGCATCGTCTGCATTCCGCCGGTACGGGGCGAGGCTTCAGCGTCCGACCGCCTGCTGAACCTGCTGGCCGCCTCCTATGGCGATGCCTGGTCCAACGACACTTTGGCCGCGCTGCTCAAAAGCGCCGACCACGCGGGCAAGACGCTGGAGACCTGGCTGCGGGAGAAGTTCTTCGCCCAACACTGCAAGCTGTTCCAGCATCGTCCCTTCATCTGGCACATCTGGGATGGCCTGCGCGACGGCTTCGCCGCTCTGGTCAACTACCACAAGCTCGACGCCAAGCTGCTGGAGACCCTGATCTACACCTACCTGGGCGACTGGATCAGCCGCCAGAAGCAGGACATCGTAAGCCACGTGGATGGCGCTCAGGAACGCCTGGCTGCCGCAGAAAGCCTCAAGAAAAAGCTGGAGCTGATCCTCGAAGGCGAAGCGCCCTACGACATATTCGTGCGCTGGAAACCACTGGAAAAACAGCCCATCGGCTGGGACCCGGATCTCAACGACGGCGTGCGCCTCAACATCCGCCCGTTCCTCAGCGTGCCCGATGTTGGCAAGAGAGGCGCGGGCGTCCTGCGCGACAAACCCAACATCAACTGGAACAAGGACCGGGGCAAGGACGTGGAATCCGCCCCCTGGTATCACGTCTTTGACGGCGACCGCATCAACGACCACCACCTGACCCTGGCCGAGAAACGCGCCGCAAGGGAGGCCGCCGAATGACCTCCTGGTACAAAGGAATGTGCTGGTTGAAATGCGACCTGCAGATGCAGACGCCTGCGGATGCGCGGCATTGGGCTGGAGACCGCCTCGAAGCCGGACAAGAGGCTGTCGCAGCGAAGGCGTTTGCGGAAGCCTGTTATCAACAGCGTCTGGATGTGGTGGGTATTACCGACCACAACTTTCTGAGCAAGGACTTTATTCCACATCTGCAGACTGCGTTCGATGAGATTGAGCGGGATTTCAGCCACAAGATCACCTTGTTTCCAGGGTTTGAGTTCGAGGCGGCTGGTGTTGGCAGAGGCGTCCATGTTCTTTGTCTTTTCGAACCCGGGACGGACCTTACCCGGCTGGACTCGATTCTTACGGAATGCGGCGTGAGCTACCCGAGAATGAACGCCGCCGGTCAGCTCGAAAAATCAGACAAAAATCTGAAAGAGATCTTACGCACCACCCAAGACAAGTATGGCGGAATCGTCATCATGCCGCATGCAACCAGTAACGACGGCATTTTCGACAGCGATTCGATAGCGGAATGGTTGCAACAGGATCAATTCACGAATCCTGATCTGCTTGCGGTAGAAGTGCCAAAGCCTGTTCACTTGATGAGCGCTGGATATCAGCGGCTTCTGCGTTCTGGAGACGATTGTCAGCCAGGCTGGAAGCGCATTCGCCCCATTGCCACACTCATGTCTTCGGACAACAAGAAGCTGGTCGACTTCGATGAGCATCAGAAGCCGACGCCTAACAGCATTGGCTACCGGTACTCATGGTTCAAAATGTCCGAGCCCTCCATCGAATCGCTCCGCCAGGCGTTCCTCGACCATGAATCCCGCATCATTTTGCCGGAAGATGTAACAACAGATACGCACCCCGCACAGCGTGTTCGTCAGGCGACCATCAAGTCGATCTCGATCAAGAACGTGGCGTTCCTGGCCGATCAGCAGGTGCATTTTTCCCCCAACATGAACTGTGTCATTGGGGGCCGAGGCAGCGGGAAATCCACTCTGCTTGAATACCTGCGAATCATCCTTGGAAAGGACAAATCGAAGGATCTTGATTACGGGACCAAAGAGCGGATCAAACGAGTACGCGATACGTTGAACGAACCCCGCGCAGAAGTCGAAGTGTGCTGGGTCAGCGCGGATGGCGTCGAAGATCGTATCGTTTGGCAAAACGGCAGCCCAACCGTGCAGGGTCGCGACCTGGCCGATCCTGAAACCTTTTTCAATAGCTTGCCTCTTCGCTTTTACAGCCAGCAGCAGCTCAACCGGCTGACCGAGTCGAAAATCGATGACGGAAGCGTTCGGCAGGCTCAACGGCTGCTGGAGCTGGTCGACGGATTCACCAAAAACGAACTGGATGAGCTGGCAGATCGGGAGCACAAGCTCAAGCTGCAAATCCAGGACGCATTTTCCAATCTCCGCAAGGCCAAGACACTCGAAAAGGATTACAAGCGGCTCCAGCAAGAGCATCAAGAACTGGACCGGCAATGGAAGGCCCGAAGCGAGATTCAAGAGGATGCCCGCCAACACCAACTCCTCAAGGCCGAGGCACGTTACCTCGAAGGGCTTGCAGGAACACCAGGCAAGCAGTTCACCGACGTTGCCTCCCTGGCCGAGACAATCGCCGCATCGCACGTAGCATTTCAGGTTACAGATTCAACTCACGCGGCTTGGTTTAGGCAATTCGACGATAAGGTAAAGGCCGCCAAGGATTCGTTGGCCCGAACTATCCGCGATGCCGTCGAGCAATTCGAAGCCGCTGTCGAGGATCTTAAAACCAACGATCCGGCATGGAATGCGATCAGGGAGGAACTGGATCAGGCCGACGCCAAGTTCAGTGAAGCCTGCGCGGCTAAAGGTCTGACAACGGATGATGTTGGCCATCTTCAGGAAATCAATCAATCACGCACCAAGAAACAGCGGGAGATTGATGAAACCGGGGCTGAAATTCAGCGGCTAAAAGAAGCTGCGGGAGACACCGGTCTGCTCATGCAGCAGTTGCATCAGATCTGGCGAGATCAATTCCAGAAGCGCGTTGAAGCCGCCGAACGAGCCAATGAACTCGCTGTACTAAACGAAGGCAGGCAGCGTTTTATCGAGGTCTCAGCAAAATACCAGCAAGATCATAAAAATTTCCGGGAGCTCTGGCAGAGCTTTGCGCCCTCTGATGGGCGGACGCGGCTAGGTAAAAATTGGGAAAGTTGTGGGGAGACGCTCTATACGCTGTTTACCGGACAGGAAGATGCTGAGTCGCCCTGGCAAGTTCTGGAAGAGCGTTTGTCTGTGGAGCAAGGTTCGACAGGGCCGGATTTCGGGTCGAACAGCCAAGATCTGTTCCAGCACATTCAAGACAATCTTGAACGTTGGGAAAAACTGCGCTGCTCTCGGGTACAAGACACCGTCGACATGAAACTGTTTCGGGCGGATGGATCGACTGCAGGCAGTATCGCCGAAGGTTCCCTCTCTGACGGTCAGCGAAACACCGCCGCCCTTGCACTGTTGCTGGCGCAGGAAGGTGGGCCGTTGGTCATCGATCAGCCCGAGGATGAGTTGGACTCCAACTTTGTGTTCCGGGAGCTGATCCCGATGCTGCGCAAAGTGAAATCGAAGCGTCAACTCATCATGGCTACGCACAACGCCAATCTGCCGGTAAACGGAGATGCCGAGCTGGTCTACGCCTTCGAAGCCCGAGACGGCAAAGGTGAAGCCCTTGCTTGCGGGGGGCTTGATCAGGCGTCTGTAACCAAGGCTGTTCTCGACATCATGGAAGGGACGGAAGAAGCATTCCGCCGTAGACGTGAGAAATACCATTTTTGAGGCGTTAGATGATTAAATCTGTAAATAACTACCCAGTCTCACAGCTCTTCGATATCGAAGCGGGCGTGGTCTACGCCATCCCACGCTACCAGCGTGAATACACCTGGGGCAAAAATCAGTGGGAAAACCTGTTCGACGATGTGCTTGAGAACGATCCGGGCTATTTCCTTGGCTCAATCATCTGCATCAACCAGTCGACCGATGCGCTTTCAGTCCAGAAACTTGAACTGGTTGACGGACAACAGCGCCTGACGACGCTCTCATTGCTTTTTGCCTCTGTTTACCATGCCCTAAAAAGCCATGAAACCGATTTGGATGATGAACAGCGCGTTGAGCTGATCAATCTAAAGCGAAAGTTGGTCCTCAAGAAAGGGGACGATCAGATTCGTCTGATCCCGCAGATTCAGAACAATAACAACCCCGATTACCGGGCTGTTCTCGCCGAGATCGGGGTCATCAGTGAATGTGATGTCCCCGCCTACGCTGGCAACCGCAAGATCTTTCGGGCCTATCGGTATTTCCAGGATCGCATAGATGAAATGGCCAACGGCCGAAGCAACCGGCTGGGAACCATCATGGAATTCCTGGACAAGGTCAGCCATGCGTGCCTGGTCAAGATTGAGGTGGCGAGTCACGCAGACGCTTACACCCTGTTCGAGTCATTAAACAATCGAGGCATGCCGCTTACGGCCATCGATCTCATAAAGAACAAGCTGCTGGCTCGTCTGGAATCCATCGAGCCAGGCAAGGTAGATCACTATTTCGGGCACTGGAATCGTCTCTTGGGTTACCTCGGTGACGACTACGCCATCCAGGAACGCTTCTTCCGCCAGTATTACAACGCCTTCAAGGATCAACTCAAAGCGGTCCACCAGGTTCCGGTCGCCACTCGATCCAACCTGATTCAGATCTATGAAAAGCTCATCAACCATGACGCGAAGGATTGCCTGCAGAAGATCAGTGCCGCTGGTCGACTCTATTCGCTGATACTTTCTCGCAACCAGGATGACGCGCTCAATGGTCTCGAAAAACCGATCAAGGATTTGGAGCGGATTCAGGGTGCCCCATCGTATTTGCTGATGTTGTATTTGCTTGTGCGAAAGGATGAGCTCGAGCTTACGAATGCTCACCTGACCTCCATAGTCGAACTACTCGTCCGCTTCTTCGTTCGTCGTAATTTGACCGATACACCTCCAACCCGAGACCTTACTCGGCTGTTCATGACTGTGATCGACAAAATCAGTGGGCTGCGTGCTGATGCGATTCCCCAATCAATTGAGCAGCAACTGGTGGCCGTATCCGCTACGGATGAGGCGTTCAAACGCAAGTTGGAAGGTCCGATTTATGAGGAAAACTCAGGAGTAACCCGGTTTATTCTTTGCGCACTCGCCGAACAAGCCATGACCAAAGAGAGCTGGGTCGATCTGTGGCGTTTTGAAAACAAGCAATTCGTGTGGACCATCGAGCATATTTTTCCGCAAGGAGAAAACATCCCTCAGTCTTGGATAACCATGATTGCCGATGGCGATGAGATAAAAGCGAAGGAAATTCAACAGGCGCAAGTTCACAAATTGGGCAACCTGACAATTTCCGGATTCAACAGTGCGCTTGGCAACAAGAGCTTTGAAGACAAGCGAGACCGTGTAGACCGGCAAGGTCGTGCTGTTGGCTATAAAAACGGACTCAAGCTCAATGAGGACTTGGCCGCTGCTGCTGGCTGGAGCGTTGATCAGATCGATTCGCGGACAGATAAGCTCGTTCAGCAAGTAACTCAACTTTTCAAATTACAAGGAGGTGAAGCATGAGAGTGCTTGATCATCTCCTGAAAGCGGTTCGTGATGCCGCCGTCTTCAACCCGGAGGTTCAGGTTGCCCCAGCCTGTATCCTGTGGCCGGATCGTGACCGTCAGTGGGAAGCCGTCATACCCGTTCTTCAGGCCGAACTGCCCGAACTCATGATCCTGGGCGACTATGCGCCAGAAAAGCGCATTGGACCTGCCATCTGGTTGCGTTGCGTGATTGCCGGTCGAACTGAGGATATATCGCTGCCCAAGGATCGGACGCCGATTTTTTATCTGCCGGGCGTCAGTCGCCAGGACCTGCGGGCTGTCGAAAGTTGCCCGGATCACTTGAAGCCGCTTGCTGAACTGCAATACCGGGGCGTGATCTGGTCCCAAATCAATGCGAAAGACTGGACGATCCTTGCCTATTTGAAATCCGATCAGGGTGGGCTTGGACTGGACGTCGCCCAAGACAACGATGCCAAGAACGCCATGCAACTTGCGTTGTATCGGCTCCTCGACGAGGATGTCGCCTTGCTCAAGGGCAAGCGTCTAGACAAGGACTACTTCAACACCCTGTTGACGGGTGGCGATCCGATTCGCGACCTCCTGCAATGGCTCGATCAGGGGGACGCATTCCAGGCAAGCCGTGGCGAGAACGAATGGAAAGCCTTTGTCGAGGTCTGCAAGTCTCAACTGGCCTTCAACCCCCAAAACGAAGGCGTTTTGGCCGGGAGCACCAAGCTCGCAAACCATGAAGGGCCGTGGCATGCTGTTTGGGAACGTTACTGCGAGGCGCCTAAGCGCTACCCCAACATTCCGGCACAAATCAGAAAATGTCGTCCACCGAGTGACACCATTTTCTGGCACATGGGAGACGCCTCTTTCGACGGCTGGCCTCAGTGGAATGACGACCAGGAGAAAAAACTTCACCTTGATTTGATGGCCCTTGCCAAAGCGCCCGCGCACGAAGCGAGGGCGAAGATTGAGGAGCTGGAAAAACAGCATGGACCCAGGCGGTCTCTGGTCTGGGCCGAACTGGGTGATTCCCCCTTGGCCTGCGCAGTGGAGCATCTGGCGACCATTGCCGAGATCACCAAAAGTGGCCTTGCTGCAGGTTCGGTGGACGACCTCGCAGTGGGATATCGCAGTCACGGATGGCGGGGCGATTACGGAGTGATCCAGGCTTTGGCCCAGGCCGAAAGCTCTGACGACTTTGATGCCGTGACGACCGCTATTCGATCTGTTTACCTGCCGTGGGTTGAAGAATCAGCCCGCTATCTCCAGAAATTGGTAGATGGTGCATCGTACCCAGGAGGCACCTGTCTTACGGCAAAGGCAGCACCTTTCAATCACGGAGACTGCGTTCTCTTCGTCGACGGACTCCGTTTCGATGCTGGGAAGCGTTTGGTTGGCTCTTTAGAGGCGTGTGGGTTTGAGATTTCCGAGGAACCTGCCTGGACAGCCCTGCCGAGTGTAACGGCAACCGGCAAGGCGGCGGTAACCCCAGTACGAGACAGAATTCGCGGTGAGGATAGCAGTCCAGATTTTGAGCCATCTGTAGCAGATACCGGTCAGTCATTAAAAGGTGGCTATCACCTGAAGAAGTTACTGGCCGACGCGGGATGGTCGGTCCTTGAGCGCTCTGCGGATGGCGATGGCCAGGGTATGGCTTGGTGCGAATTTGGAGACATCGACCACGAAGGCCACGACCGCGGGTGGAAACTTGCCAAACACATCGATGCCCTGATTCTGGAGATCACAGGCCGTATCACGGAGCTTTTGGCAGCAGGGTGGAAGCGTGTTCGGGTTGTGACAGACCATGGCTGGTTGTTGCTGCCCGGGGGATTGCCAAAAATCGATCTTCCCGGTGCCCTGGCGGATACCAAGTGGGGCCGATGCGCCTCATTAAAACCCGGGGCCACTTCTGAGGAGCGGCTTTATCCATGGTACTGGAATCCCAGTCAGTATTTTGCCCTCGCGGATGGTGTGAGCTGCTTCAAGAAGGGCGAGGAGTACACCCACGGCGGCCTGAGCCTGCAAGAATGCCTGACGCTGCAATTAACAGTAACGTGCGGCGAAGCTGCTCAGGCGGCAGCATCTGTCGAACTTACCGACGTGGTGTGGAAGGGTTTGCGTTGCACCGTTGCCGTGGATGGCAACTTCTCGGGTTTATCACTTGATGTTCGTAGCCAAGCTGGCAATTCATTGTCCAGTGTGGTTGTAGGCAGCAAACGACTTAAAGACAATGGAACAGCCTCAGTAGTCGTCGAGGACGAGGACATGGAGGGGCGTGAAGCAACAGTGGTCCTGGTCGATGCCAATGGTTCGCTGGTTACGCAAATCGCCACAGTGGTTGGTGGAGATAATAAATGTTTGAAATTGACCAGATAGATAAAAAAGCGATCTCCTCGTTAGAGGGGTACCTGGTCCGGAAGGATCTGGTCCGAACGTTTAGCCGCCAGTTTCCGGTGCCTACGTATGTGGTCGAGTTTCTACTCGGCCGGTATTGTGCCAGCACCGAACAGGACGAGATTGATGAGGGGCTCGAGATCGTCCAACGGCAACTCAAATCGCGAACGATCAAGGCCGGGGAAGAAGAGCTTTTCAAGGCTCGGGCGAGGGAAAATGGCGAGGTCAAAATCATCGATCTCATCACCGCTCGCCTGGATGCGAAGACTGACTCCTACATCGCGACACTGCCCAGCCTGCGTCTGACCGATGTCCGTATTAGCCCGGAACTGGTGAAAGAACATGAGCGAATGCTGACTGGTGGCTTTTATGCCGAGATCAGCCTGAACTACGATGCGGCTATCGCCCAGGAGAGCAAAGGCAGACCTTTCGGTGTGGAGTCGCTTCGGGAAATCCAACTATCCAAACGAGAAGTGCTCGACATCCTGGCCGAGGCTCGCAAGTCCTTCACTACCGATGAGTGGAAGGCGTTTCTGCTTCGATCCATAGGCATAGAATCGAACGGATTGTCTCGGCGGCAACGCGATGCCTTGATGCTGCGCATGGTTCCCTTTGTCGAGCGTAACTACAACTTGGTGGAACTCGGCCCCAGAGGAACGGGCAAGAGCCATCTCTTCCAGCAGGTTTCTCCGTATGCGCATCTGATTTCCGGGGGTAAGGCCACGGTTGCCCGGATGTTCGTCAACAACGCAACCGGCCAGCGCGGATTGGTCTGCCAATACGATGTGGTTTGCTTCGATGAGGTGTCCGGCGTCTCTTTCGACCAGAAAGATGGCGTGAACATCATGAAGGGATACATGGAGTCAGGTGAATTTAGCCGAGGCAAGGAAAGCATCCGAGCCGATGGCAGCATCGTCTTGGTTGGCAACTTTGATGTTGATGTTGAACATCAGCAGCGCATCGGGCATCTGTTTGGCCCCATGCCACCCGAGATGAAAGACGACACCGCTTTCATGGACCGAATCCACGCCTTTCTGCCCGGCTGGGATGTTCCTAAAATCAGCAAGGAACTGTTGACGAGTCACTTCGGTCTGGTGAGCGATTTCTTGTCCGAGTGTTGGAGCCAGCTTCGCAATCAAAGCAGAGTGAGCGTATTGCAAGGCCGGGTGTTCTTCGGTGGCGCTCTGTCGGGGCGCGATACCAACGCGGTCAATAAAACCGTGAGTGGATTGCTCAAGCTTCTCTATCCCGGTGGAGGCGAGGCAGCCGACGAGGATATCGAGTGGGCCGTCCATATCGCCATGGAGGCAAGGCGTCGCGTCAAGGAGCAGCAGAAGCGCATCGGCGCTGCGGAATTCCGTAATACCCACTTCAGTTACGTGATGGGGGCTAATGGCGTAGAAAAGTTTGTCTCGACTCCAGAACTGCAAAGCGAAAACAGCATTGGTGGAGATCCCCTTGAACCGGGCCAGGTCTGGACCATCTCGCCAGGAGGCGGTGAAGAGCACCCGGGACTCTACCGTATCGAAATCAATGAAGGCCCAGGTTCCGGCGTCAAGATCCTCAACAAACCCGTGCCACCAGCATTCAAGGAAAGCATGGGCTACGCAGAGCAAAACCTCTACGCCCGAGCGATGCAACTGGTCGGGGACAAAGACCCTCGTCATCATGAATTCACCGCCCAACTTCGAGCCTTTGACGCATCCAAGTCCGGCGCGAAACTAGGCATGGCGTCACTCATTGCGCTCTGCACGGCTCTCTTGAAGAAGAGTGTTCGCGGCGGCCTGATCATCGTGGGAGAGATTAATCTAGGCGGATCTATTGAGCCTATTCATGCGCCCGTCACCACGGCTGAGATCGCAGTTGAAAAAGGGGCTTCGGCTATCTTGATGCCGGTTTCCTGCCGCCGACAGCTTTTTGACCTATCCGATGATATGGCAACGAAGATCGACATCCAGTTCTATTCCGACGCAAGAGATGCTCTCCTGAAGGCAATGATAGAGTGACAACTATGAGTGCCCAGGGTAACAGAGTCTGCCACGTCTTTTAAAGTTGCCCTAAAGTCGGGGTATGCAGCTGTGCGTATGACCTTGCCCCGCCAAATGTACTAGGGAGAAGTTCGTAGTTGTGGCTTCAGTGTTTTCACCATTTACGGCTCTTCGGTATTCCTCTGGGCTTATGTCGGCGAGGGTGCTGTGCGAACGCAAGATGTTGTAATCCTGCTTCCACACCTTGGTGAGCCGTCTTGCCTCGGTCAGCGAGAAGAAAGCCTCTCGCAGGGGCTTTCCTTCGGTTGTTTCATCATTCTGTTGGCAATGAACTCGCTCCCCACTCCCTCGCATTCAAGGGCGCGTAGCCCTTGGTCCTCGTTTTGGCCAGGTAGCTGGCCCACTCCACGCATCTTTGGATATCTCGTTCATAGCAGGCATCATGACGATCCAAGTGGATGAAGTCAGGATGTGAGCTACCATCTCTGCTTCTGTTGCATCTCTTTAATAATCCGGGATAATTGATCCCCAATGCTCTCTGCCAAAGGGCATCAGCCTTCTCCATGTGGTTCCAGCTGTGGCATGTGAGGTTGCCATTCAGGAGGAGCATCACGTGGTAATGCTGGTGTTTTTCTCTGGATTGTTCACGTGCCCAGACGTACTGGAAGGCTATCCCCTTGCGGGATAAATAGCGTGTAAAGCTATTAAGGAATTTGCTTAGATGGCTATTGTCATGAGGAGCTATGAAATCAATAGGGTAGTGCAGATCGAATCGTATAAAGAGAACTCTGCAAAACCGTGAAGTCATATATTCAATGCGATTCACAATCGCATTAATGATGTCTGTACGGATTGGTTTGTCTTCGTATGTCTGTACTTTATAGTTCCTGTATCTATTTCGATCAGTGGTAAGCATTTGTATTGTCCTTGTTATTAAATTAAGATGTCGTGTAGTAGTTTACATCAAGAAGGCTTGTCTTGATGATATTAGCCTTTTTTGCTCTTGTGTTAAGCTTGTATTACATATAGCTTTATGTTGTATATTGTATTATATTTAGATTATGTATTATGTTTTATATTTATATTAGATATACCTATTTTAGCATGATGTTGAGTTGATTGACGTTGTGCTGTTAGTGGATCGCTTTGTCCATTCTGTGTGGTGTTTGTAATTTTTATTTTTGTCAGACTTATTTTATAATATAGTAGGCTTGTAGTGTTTATGATGTTTCTGCTTACAATGCATGAGAATATTAATGCAGGAGTGTCTTGATGAAAAGATTATTCGTGTTCATGATGGTTTTTGTATGCTTGATCTCTTTTTTGTTGTTGATATCGCAAGATGCATCAGCATGGGAGGGGACGGTTGTTGGTGTCGCAGATGGCGATACCGTTACTGTGTTGTCAAAAAATAATGATCAGATTCGTATCCGGCTCTACGGAATTGACGCGCCAGAAAGCGCTCAGGCATTTGGTGCGAAAGCAAAACAGTCTCTTGCCAATATGGTGTTTGGTAAGGTCGTTCGGGTCGAAGAGAAGGACCTAGATCGATATGGGCGTGTCGTGGCAAGGCTCTACGTGGGATCATTAGACGTCAATGCCGAGCAGATTCGGCAGGGGATGGCGTGGGTGTACCGCCATTACTGTCGGGATAGCTTCTGCTCAGGTTGGATAGGTCTGGAGGCTGCAGCTAAGAACGGGGGTGTAGGCCTTTGGAATGACAGAGAGCCTGTTCCGCCTTGGGATTGGCGTAGGGACAAGCGGAGTCCGTCCACAGTGTCTGCTACTGGAGGAAGTCCGGCAGTGGCTGTCTCGTCAGGGAAACTCGTTTACCATGGTAACCAGAGAAGTAGGGTTTTTCATCATCCTCGCTGTAAAGACTACCAGTGCCCTAATTGCATTATAGAGTTGCCGTCGAGAGAAGAGGCTGTGCGACAGGGCTTCAGGCCTTGTGGTGTATGTCGGCCATAACTTGAATCAGTTTGAGGGGAGGGTGAAAGTGATGCGTATTTATCAGGCTGGGCCCCTATTCTCCGAAGCTGAGCGTCTCTGGCACCGTGAGCTTCGCTCGCAGCTTGTACACGCCGGTTATCTCGTTACGTGGCCCTACGAGTTGTGCAGCTCGCAGGAGATCAAGGTTTGGGGAGAGACTGCTCCCAAGAAGATTATGGAGATATGCCATAAGGCCCTAGACCTTTGCGATGTCGTCGTCGCGTTGTTGGATGGAACACAAGTGGATGACGGCACTGCTTGGGAGATTGGCTACGCATATGCGCGAGGAAAGGATGTAGTCGGGATTCGAACCGACTTTCGGCAGGCAGGTGACACTCGCTATTCTGTAGTCAACGCTATGATTGAAGGGAGCTGCCAGGCCATCGTGCGTGATGTGGATGGGCTTTTACATGTGCTTAAGGGCTACTGATAGAAGAATATATCAGGGGGGCTTCGCCTTAGAAAGCCGGGTAGATTATTCCTGTCTGTTCAGAGGTAGTATTCACCTGATACTGTCGTGTGCGGCAGGGCCGGGGGGCGGTGCGCTCATCGTGTATCGCTCAACGATTGCCTTGATCGTCCCATCGTCGGTCAGTTTGCGCAGCGTTTCCTCGAATTCGGGGAGAACGGACAGGTATGGGGAATGTTTCCCGATACCCAGATTGAAGGGGGCCTGATCGAGGACTTTCGGAAGCTCGGCGACTTTGTCGGAAAGTCCGAGCAGACGAAGGTTGTATTTGATGACGGCGGAGTTGTTCGAAACCATCTCGATAAGGTCCGCCGCAAGCATTCGGAGCAGCGATTCCAAATTGTTGGTCCAAACAATGGGCACTCCTTGCGCTTCAAGATGTCTAGAAGCCCAACTGCTCCCGAGATATCCGCCGACAACGAATCGTTTTAAATCCGGGATTGAGGAGATGTCGGCCATGTCTGGGTTGTGGGCGTTTTTTCTGTTCACGAAAACAGTGTAAGTCCCGATTAGCACCGGTAACTCACAAAATATCACGTAAGATCGCCGCTCATCGTTTGGCAGCGTGACGAATCCATCGGCTTTCCTGCTCTTCACATGTTCCTGGGCGCGGGCCCAAGGGTATCCCATGTATTCCACCGCCAGCCCCATGCGTCGGCTCAAGATTTCGTCCATCACGTCAACGAGGATTCCGCGCATGCGCCCTCCCTCCTCCCACGAATAGGGGGCATAATCGTTGAAGAAGGCGAGACGCAACGGCTCCTTCTGGGTGTTATCCGTGTCCTGTGCCAACACAGGACTAACAGAGAAGGCCAGGAGCAGGGCAGTGACCAGCAGGCCCCGTATGCGGGGTGCCTGGCAAAAATTATCACGCATAACGAATCCCATGACATCCTGAATTAGTGATTTAAGATCAATTAAGGGCATCAGCCTTCCCGAGGTCTAGCCGGAAGAGGGCAACGAAGGGTATCGGCCGATTGATAATCACCACGCCAGCCATTCTGCCTGATCAAAAGCGTAAAAAGTGAGCAAAGTAAAAAGCTGACAAGCAGGTTGTCCTTCAGATCGTTAGACATTCTCAGATTCAGCATTTGTTGCTGTGATGTTTCATTGGCGCTAGGCATTAGGTCTTGGAGTGACACTTTCACTGCAGTTCGCACGGTAGCACTAGATCTGGACATAGGACTGGACCTACCTTCTCCCGTTGGCGGGGTGTCCGGCCCAAAATGGAGCTACTCCAAGTTCTTTCGGATTCGAAAAATCCAGCTAACGTCTTCAAAAAAGGTTTCAGATGTCCAGGATGCTCTCTTCCGTGATGCTTTCGCCTTACGTGAAGGTGTGTTCGAGGCGACGCTTGGTGGCAAGGATCGTCTGGTTTCTGTACTGACGGGTTTTGAAGGCTGGAAGCTTGTAGTCATTATCGACACCGATGAGATATTCGCAGAGTCGCGAGCTATCGTACTGAAGATTGTCGGGGTGGTCACGGTGATAGCCATTATCGACGTGGTCTGTGCGTGGTTCATCTCCCGTACGATAGCCAACCCCATAGACCTTCTGGTGCGGGCCTCCGGGGACATCGCTGCCGGAAACTTCAATGCGTTGCCCGAAAGTTCACGGTTCTCTGGTGGACTGCTAACGTTGCATGGCAGCCTGAAGCGCATGGTTGAAAGTCTTGGCGAACTCATCAAGACTGCTGAAGCCAAATCGCAGGAGGCCGAACAGCAGACTGCGCTGGCAAAGACAGCCCTTGGGGAGGCCGAAGAAGCCCGCAAGGCCGCCGAACAAGCCAAGCGGAATGGCATGTTGCAGGCGGCGCGTGATCTTCAGGGTATTGTCGAGGTCATCTCCGCTGCCTCTGAAGAGCTCGCCGCACAGATAGAACAGGCCTCGCGTGGGGCGGAGTTCCAGAGTCAGCGTACCGGAGAGACCGCCACGGCCATGGAAGAGATGAACGCCACCGTGCTTGAGGTGGCCCGTAGTGCTGGCAGTGCCGCCGAGACATCTGCCAATGCCCGAGACAATGCAGAGGTCGGTGCGGGCATCGTGCGCGACATGGTGAAGGGAATCAACTCCGTGAACCAGTATGCCGAGCGGTTGCAGCAGGACATGGACGTACTGGGCCGCAGGGCCGAGGACATAGGCCACATCATCAACGTCATCAATGACATCGCCGACCAGACGAACCTGCTCGCGTTGAACGCCGCCATCGAAGCGGCCCGTGCTGGCGAGGCCGGACGCGGCTTTGCCGTGGTCGCTGATGAGGTGCGCAAGCTGGCTGAGAAGACCATGGCTGCCACCAAGGAGGTGAGCGACGCCATCGGTGGTATACAGTCTGGAACCCGTGAGAGCTTTGAACAGGTGCAGCAGACGGTGAAGGAAGTGGTCACCGTGACGACCATGGCCGAGAAGGCGGGCAACTCGTTGGTTACCATCGTGCAGCTGTCGGACAAGTCTTCAGACCAGGTGCGCTCTATCGCGACCGCGAGTGAAGAGCAGTCTGCCGCCTCTGAAGAAATCGCCCATGCCGTGGACGAGATAAACCGCATCACTGCCGAGACCAACGACGCCATGCGGCAGTCGGCACAGGCTGTGACCGAGCTTGCCGAACAGGCTCAGCGGCTGAAGAACATCATCGAGACCATGCAGCGCGACAACACATAGGCGTTATTTGTCGGAAAAAACAAGAACAGGCAGGAACGAGTCCTGCCTGTTCTGTTATGGGTGGGAGTAGCCCACTGGAGTGCCGGCATCTCTGCTAGCCGAAGAGGTAGTGCTAGATGTGTGTCCAGACAGAGTGCTCAAGAGATTTCCACGGTCGAGATCGTGATGCGTATCAGTTTGGTGATTGCTCGAATATATTTCGAAGTGCTTTAACGCGGAAGCCAAAGGGAAGCGATACGAGGAGCTTTTTTCACTGGATTACAAGCGTGTGTTTGAGTTAGGTGTAAGACTTGCAACTTCACTCAAAGAGATTACTTGAATTTGAATATTCAGAATTCAATTTTATGACTATCGAAAATGCATATGATTGAACTTTACCTCGTCGCCCCCTCGATACTCCTTTTGATTGTCATCGTATCTTCTCTTCTAGATCGCTGGAGCGTGCCTGTCATTCTCATCGCCCTTGGAGCGGGAATTCTTTTCGGCAGCGATGTGCTCAGATTATGGGACTTTGGCAACGTTATGTTGACCAATCAGATAGCCAACTTGGCATTAGTCTTCATCCTATTCCAAGGAGGATTCAGCACTAAACGTGAAGACTTTAAGTCCGTAGCACTCCCTGCCGGTGGCTTGGCAACTTGGGGAGTCATCCTTACTGCAATTGCAACTTTCATTATTCTTAGATTTGTGCTTCATTGGCAACTTGAAAAATCTATATTGCTTGCTGTCATCATATCCTCAACAGATGCTGCAGCAACATTTTCTATTCTCAGGCGACAATCACTTCCTTCGAAATTGTCCGCAACAGTAGAAATCGAAAGCGCCGCTAACGATCCGATGGCCATCCTTTTAACGATGGCAGCCATACAGGCACTGACAGTAGGAAATGCTCGCTGGGAAGTAGTTGTCTTTAGTTTCGCTTGGAAATTTTCTGCTGGAATAGGTATTGGATGGTTATTGGGTCATGCAATGACTTGGCTTTTTAATATTTTCAGACCCCAAGATCGCGGACATTATTATATCATGTTGGTTGGGGCCGTACTGCTCATATTCGGACTGGCCGAAGCGGCCCAAAGTAGTGCAATGCTGGCTATCTTCGTCGCTGGCTTCGTAATGGGCAACAAACCTTTCGTTCACAAGCAAGGCATCGCAAATTTCATTTCTGCTCTCTCAACAATCGCTGACACCAGCATGTTCGTCTTGATGGGACTGCTGGTCTATCCTCACCAATGGGCCGACTTATGGATTGAGGGCATAGTGATCTTCGCAGTCCTGACGTTCATTGCCAGGCCATTCGCAGTATGGATTGGCACAATGATGATGGGCCTAGGCGTAATAAACAAAATCTTTATCACGTGGGCAGGGCTTCGTGGAGCAGTGCCCATTATTCTTGCGACCTATCCGATCACTGCGGGTATGGCAGAAGGAAATGAAATTTTTAACCTTGTCTTCTTTGTCGTTATCCTGTCCGTCACATTTCAAGGATCAACACTTGGAACTTTAGCCAAGGTACTGAAAATCTCCACCAAGTCTCGCCCCAAGCCACTGTACAACTTAGAACTCATTACGATGGCCAAAAGTGACATGGACCTGATCACAGTAGATATTCCCGGTCCGCAAGGGAGCCAATACGCAAAGATCTCGGATCTGAGGCTCCCCCCGGGTTCCGTCATCACACTCATCACGCGAGGAGAAAAAGTCGTCGCACCAAAAGGAAGTACCTGTCTAAGGGGTTGGGACCAGATAACCATTCTAACTCATGCTGCAAATGAAGCGACGATTAAAGAGATTCTTACATGCCAAGTCAATGGAACAATCAAGGACGGCGATATTGAGCAAAGTTGCGATAATACCATTCAAGAAAATGGCTTATGCGGAAATGATTTTGAATAGTCAAAAAACACTCAACATTGACTATGCATTCTAATATGCGACAATAAAATTAGAAACTAATCATGTTAGACATGTTGTAACTGTCAATAAATATTTTTAAACAACTTATATGCTCATTCAGGCATAGCCATAATTCCTCCATTTAGCACAATACGGCTGGAGTAGCTCCTAATTCGACCGGACACCCTACCAACCGTAAGAGGTCGTGCTAAAGTATGTCCTGACGGTGACCTGACCCCGCCAAGTTTTCCAGAGATAAGTTCGTAGTCGCGACTTCAGTGTTTTCACCCTTCACAGCTCTTCGGTATTCCTCTGGACTCATACCGCCGAGGGAATTGTGTGGGCGCACGGTGTTGTAATCCTGCCTCCACGCCTCGACAACCCGTCTTGCCTCGGCCAGTGAGAAGAAAGCCTGGGCATTCAGGCACTCTTCCCGAAACCGGCCATTGAAGCTTTCGAGATGGCCGTTTTCTGTCAGTTTGCCCGGACGGATGAACTCCAGCCTTACTCCCCGCCCATGCGCCCACAGGTCCAAGGCCTTACCTGTGAACTCAGGACCGTTGTCGGTTCGGATGACCGCCGGACACTGTCCCAGAGCGTTCAGCCGTTCCAAAACCCTTGCGACACGCTCGCCAGTCAGAGAATGATCCCCCTTGATCACTGGACAGCACCGATCATAGAGGTCAACAACGGTCAGCATGCGAAGCCTGCGGCCGTTCATCAGACAGTCGCTCATGAAGTCCATGGCCCTATGCTGATTCGGCCCCGCGGGACCTGGCGGCACCACCAGCAGAGGGCTTACCCGCTTGCGGCGGTGCTTGAGTCTGAGCGACAGCCCTTTCTCCCGATACACTCGCTCGACGCGCTTGTGGTTCACGACGATGCCTTCACGGCGCATAGGATCTGCAACCGTGGGCTGCCGAAGCGCTGGCGCTCCTCGGCTAGACCTCGCAGGCGGATGCGCAATGCAGCATCGCGATCCGGGCCTGACGGCCGTCTGAAGGTCCGTCGGTTCATCTCCATGAGCTGTCAGGCCCGCCGCTCTGAATAACCATGCACATCGATGGCATAACGCACGGCCAAGCGGCGTTCGGCGGGCTTTACCCGTTTTTTCCAAGGACTTCCTTGAGCACCTGGATGTCCAGGGCCTGCTCGGCCACGAGCCGCTTCAGGCGCTGGTTCTCCTCTTCAAGCCCCCTCAAGCGACGCGCCTCGGGCACGTCCATTCCGCCGTACTTGCTACGCCACTTGTAAAACGTCGCGTCGGACATCCCATGCTGTCGGCACAAAGACGCTACCGTCATCCCGGCTTCGGCCTGCTTGAGAATCCCAATGATCTTCTCCTCGGTGAACCCGCTCTTTCTCATGACGATGGCCTCCTTGGCCTGCGTCACGAACTAATAGCTGGGATACATGGAGGGGGGAAAGGTCAAATCCTTTCACACCGCGAAAGGGATTAAGGTCGCGTAGTCGCTGCCACGGCCAGACTAAGTAGGTGATCCTGATGCCCGGAACACGGCGATTGAGTCTGGCCACATACGATGGGCACCATTCCACGATGCCACCCCCACCGAAATTCTGTCGTGCCATGATCACGCGTGCTCCACACTGGAAGAGCGGAAAGAGCCCATGCCTTTCCGCTCTTCCAGTGTGGAGCCCCGAATAAAGGGCCATATGGTAAACTGTTTACGCTCGGCAACAGTCTGTCCACCTTCTCCCGGCCACGACTCCTAAACAGAGACTAGGTCTGCCGCCCCCGGCCTGTGCATGGCCGAATCACACGATGTGAGCTTTACCGGTTAGCGCCTCCGACTTCGCTGCATACCTATCCGCTCCCCCATTAGGCGACATCCTCAACCGAGACTGGCGCACCGCAAGCCCCCCGCTGAACAGAAAATGAGCAGCAAGAGCAAATAGCAAGGCTGTTCGTGATTGAGCGCACAATATCAAAAGACAGCACGCCGCATGCGCTCATGCACGACGTGGCATCTCAAAAACGGTGTGTTTTCGCTCGAAAACAAGGTGCAATTTCTCTTCATTCGGTTTTTTTAAAGAAATAATCCTTTGTTTTTGATGTGTTACGAAAATTGTGAAATGTGGCACAGCCAATGCAGTCTCAGCCTCATAACTCAACACTCTCTGCTTCAAGGATGAACGCATGTATTTCGCTCTGGTTATTGCATCTCTCATCGTTGGAACGCTCATCGGCACCGTGGGGGTCGGCGGCATCCTCCTCATTCCGGCGCTCTCCGCCTTCGCCGGGCTTTCGACGCACACGGCTATGGCCACCGCGCTGTTCAGCTTCATATTCACTGGCGTGATCGGCACTTGGCTCTACCACCGTCGCGGCAGCATCGACTGGCGCATTACCATTCCCGTTTGCATGGGCGGAGCGCTGTTCGGCTATATCGGGGCACTCTGCAACTCCATGTTCGATGCCCGTACACTGAACATCCTTCTGGCGGGAGTCATCATCTTTGCTGGCGTATACGCCCTCAAACCATACAGCGGCGACCGGACCTTCGCCTTCGACGCATCGAGCAAGCGACACCAGTTCCTGCTGATTGGCATCGGTGGCGCTGTGGGCTTCGGCTCTGGACTTACTGGCGTAGGCGGCCCCGTGCTTTCCGTTCCGTTGATGGTCATCATTGGCTTTTCACCCCTGACCGCCATAGCCACCAGCCAAGTCATCCAGATTACTGCTGCCATATCCGGCACGATCGGCAACCTTGCTTACGGCAGCATCGACTTCTCCGTCGCCTCATGGGTCACCGTTGTCGAGTTGGTTGGCGTCATGATCGGCGTAAACATCGCTCACGCAGCCAAGGCTCAGCACCTCAAAACGTTTGTCTCAGGGATCTGCATCTTCGTAGGCGGCTTCATTCTCATCAAGGCGCTCGGCCTCCTGAATGTGGCGGCCTCAGTCACAACCCATATGTAACGCACCGAACAACACTTCTAAACAAAGAAGGAGAACCAACATGGGTATCAAGCTCACCGAAAAGCCAATTTTCATGATCGGCGCAGAACGCTCCGGCACCACCCTTGTTATGGCCTTGCTCGGCAGTCATTCCCGCATCGCCGTTCCTGAAGTGGTCTGGTATTACCCCCGATTCCAGCCCTACCTCCACACCTACGGCGACCTCAGCAATGAAGACAACTTCCGCACCCTTGCCGCCGAAATGGTGTTTGGCCTGAAGACCCCCTTCTGGGGCATGAAGGTCAACCCCCGCACCATCGTTGACGAAGTCATCGAACTGGCTCCTGAGCGCAGCTTCGCAGGCATCTACGCAGGAATGCACATGCGCTTCGCACAATCGGTAAACAAGCCGCGCTGGGGTGAAAAAACGCCGCATAACCTTTTCTTCGTCGGCCCCATGCACAATGACTTCCCTGATGCTCAGTTCATCTACATCACCCGTGACGGTCGCGACGCCAGTGTGGACTACATGGAATCATCCTTTGGCCCCACCAATATCTACATGGCCTCCAACTCGTGGAAGCGCTGTTGGAACGCAGTCAAGGAATGGCGCGAGCCGCTGCGCGAAAAGGGACTCTGGTTCGACATCAAGTACGAAGAACTCGTTCGCAATCCTGAAAAGGTCATACGCGAAACTTGCGAGTTCTGGGTCTTCGACGTTAGCTGTGGAATTCACGCCTCCAAGAGTTGGGTGATGGGCGCTCCGATCAGGTAGATCATGGTGATGAAGGTTGTTACGTTCCGATACCCTCTGGCCCGCGAGCGAGCAGCCT